>JBGTAZ010000243.1:0-8426 GCA_041749615.1 Leptolyngbyaceae cyanobacterium
CTCAAGACATCAATCATTGTGTAAACCCAGGGATGATCTTGTTTCAACAGCCTGATATCTTCACCCTAATTGGGGACTGGAATTAGGGACTGATTTTTCCTCAAATTAATTTCCCTGAAATAATTTTTGAGCGGGGAGGCAAATCCCGAATGTAATCTACGATATGGTTGCAGAAGCAGAAGATTTATATAGTGACAGGGTAACTATCGGGCGATCGCCCGATAGTTACAAAAGGTAGCTTAGAAAACTACAGTTAAGACCTTTCAAGTGCATGTGGTAAACAAACTATTGGATACTTCAAGCTCGACCCGTGTGCAGTTTGAGCGACAGATCAAACGCATTCAGCGGGATGTTTTACGGATGGGAGCGCTAGTTGAAAACTCTTTTTGGCTAGCCCGACAAGCACTGTTTGAGCGCAATTTGGAGGCTCCTAACCAAATTTCCCTCCAAGATGAGCAAATTGATAAATTCTATCGCCAGATCGAGCACGACTGTGTGACCCTGATTGCCCTACAATCGCCTGTTGCTCAAGATCTACGCTTGCTGAGTGCCATGATGCAATTGGTTCGAGACTTAGAGCGAATTGGCGACTATGCAGAAGATTTGGGCGAGATTTCAATTTTACTGTTTCCCTATCCAGTCCCGACTTATATGGAACAGGTGAAGCACATGTGCGATCGCTGTCGGGCAATGTTGGCGCTCAGCCTCGCAGCTTTATCTGACCTAGATGCAGAATCAGGGTTAGCCGTAAAGGTGCGCGACGATGCGGTGGATTTAGACTACGAAACCCTTTATCACTCGTTGGCGCAGCAAAAAAATGTTCAAGGCGTGGTAGAACCCATTGTTCTGTTAGTGCTAACGATTCGGCATTTAGAACGCATGGCAGATCATGCCACCAATATCGGTAAGCGCGTTGCGTATATTGTCACCGGGCAACGATAGACGGGAGTGGAGTAGGCAAGGAGTTTTGAGTTTTGAGTTTTGAGTACTCCCTTCTTACCTCTCACCTCTTCCCTCTTCCCTCTCGCCTCTCGCCTCTTCACATAACTCAGCAATTTTTGTTCGCTAATTTTTATCTGGATTGAGCCTGTTTTCGGCTTTTCCAGACTTTTGAATCGTAGAAATTCAATTTTTCTTTCGTGAGTTATCCGGAAATAGTTTTGGTTTTCAGATAAATGGAACGAGGGTTACCTAATCGGAGATTGGACAAAACACACCGCGCAATGGCGTGATTGCCTATTTTTCTGCTTCGCTACCCCTCGAACCTTGTTTTGATTACACGTTTAACTTGCGGAGAATCACCATGAAGTCAACTTCGTATCTGAAGCTGTTTGGTGCTGGCGCGATCGCGTTTAGCATGGCGCTAACCCTCAGCCAACCCAGCTTTGCCAAAAGACCCAGGATCACAATCACTAGCCCTTCTACCTCCTCCGGAACTACCGTTGTTCCCCTAACTCCTACCACCACGACCACAACCACGACTTTTCCTGGGGGTCCGAATGTCCAGTGCGGTCCGATGCCCATGCCGGGTGGTTCCCCTTGCGGTGTCGCTCCAATGCCAGCCATCCAGCTTTCTAATAGAGACTACTTTTTCTGTGGACAAAGTTCCCAAGGAGCGCCCACAACTTTTGTGAATACTCCAACCGGAAATATTCCTCTAATCCGTTGGGTCTCACACACCTTTAACCACTCTGGGTATAACCCCACTGTGCGTTGTCAAGAAGTCTCGCAACGGTTTAACCGCTTTTACAATCAAGGGATTTTGAACTTTGTCACCACGGGCGTTGTCAACAATCAGCCTGTAGTCTGTGTTGCCAGCGAAATGGGTGGACCTTGCCGGGGGGTGTTGTTTACGCTGAAACCGGGTCAAAATGTACCGCGCACCATTCAACAACTGTTTGATGTGCGAGTCGGGGCTTCGGGTCCTTTGTTTGAGAGTGCGTCTCGTGAATACATTGACATGAAGCCTTACACTCAAGCATTGCGCTAATGAAAAGGAAGCACGGGGCAACAGTTCCAGTCCGCTAAACTGTTTTGAGTTGCCCGTGCCTTTCCGCACTGGTAATGGGTTACCAATGCGGAAATCTGCTTCAAACCATGAGGGAATAGCGCCCTGAATGATTTGCAAAATTGTTAATCGGCTTGTTGTTGGGGGTGTTTGGTTGGGCAAACGATGACGTTTCAAACTTGGCTCACTCCTCTTTTCCGATCGCTTAGTAGGTTAGGAGCACCCACGTGATCGAGACTGTTTTGGCTCTTATCTTGGTTCTGCCTCAGGACGTTTTTTTCTCGCCCGTTGCCAATATGGCACTGTTGCGTCCCGGCTTAGACGTGGGGCTTTTGCCTTGGTCTATTGCGCCCAAGCGGTTAGTACCCAATCAGGATGCTAAGGCGCTGGAGGCGATCAGCCGTGCGATTACCGTGAAGGTAAAGGCGGGACGAAATGGTGGATCGGGAATCTTGATCCGACGGCAGGGAGACCTGTATACAGTGTTGACTAATCGGCATGTGGTCAGTCCGGGTACACCCTATGTGATTCAAACACCGGATCAGCGATCGCATCCGGCAAGTTTGCTAAAAAAAATAGATTTTCGGGAAAATGATTTGGCGCTTCTGCAATTTCGCAGCGGCAATCAGTATGCGATCGCGGCTCTGGGGCGTTCAGATGGGCTGGCTCGTCATGACCGAGTGATTTCAGCCGGATATCCGCTGGATGAATCTTCGAGCCAAAATAGCTTTTTGCAATCCGTGGGTAAGGTTTCTCTGATTCCCAAACAGCCTTTTGTGGGCGGTTATCAATTGGGCTATACCAACTCAATTTTTCAAGGCATGAGCGGGGGTCCTGTGCTGAATGCGAACGGTGAAGTGGTCGGAATCAACAGTCTGCACGCCTACCCCTTGTGGGGTGATCCCTATGTGTTTGTGGATGGATCTAAGCCTGCGACCCCAGAGCGATCGCTGATGGTGCGTTCTAGCTGGGCGGTGCCGATTGATACGTTTCTCTGTCTTGCTCCGGCGATCGCGGAAATAAACCCAAAAGTATGTTAGCTAAATTTTTGAATCAAATGGTGCGTTTCGCAAGGCTCAACTCACCCTACTTACTCCCTATGAATCGATTTACTTCACTTTCAACGGTCTTTTTGACGGGCGCGATCGCGCTGGTTCAACTTCAACCGGCTCAGGCACTCTCGGCAAATCAGGTGCAGCAGATCGCCGAGGGGGTGACGGTGCTGATTGATGGGGTGAATCTGGGTTCGGGTGTGATGATTGATCGCGTGGGGGAAACCTATTATGTGCTGACGGCGCGGCATGTGGTGGGAACACCGGATGAATACACGATTGTGACTCCGGCGGGCGATCGCTATAGGGTGGATTACTCGCGGATTGTCCGTTTGGTAGGGGCGGATTTGGCGATCGTGCCCTTTGTCAGTCGGCGCACCTATCGCACCGCCACCTTGGCACCCTATGCGTCGGAGAATGGATTTAATACCGTATTTATATCGGGGTTCACGGCGGCAAGATCGCGGCAATTTACGGCAGGTTTTTTGAGCGATCGCACCTTTTCCATTGCTCAAACCCAAGGCATTCGCCAAGACGGCTACGACTTGTTTTATAGCAATCTGACGGAAATCGGCATGAGTGGCGGTGCCGTGTTGGATACGGACGGGCGTGTGATTGGCATTCATGGGTTAGCAGAAGGGGAAACGGTGAATGATGGGCAGCGCGGCATGGCACGAGTGAAACGGGGCTTTAGTTCTGGCATTCCGATGACGACTTTTTTGCGCCTGTTGCCTCAATCGGGGCTGAATTTAGGGTTGCGAATTGACCGATCGCCCCCCAGTCGCGTCACTGCTGACCAAGTGCAAACCATTCGTCCGTTCACGACCCCAACTCCGTTTGAGAATAGCGGCAGCGCAATAGATTGGACAAATCGCGGCAATCAGCTTTATCGCACCGGTCAGTTGTCAGCAGCATTATCGGCGCTGGATCGAGCCGTGCAGCTTCAGCCTGATTTTTATGCCGCTTGGTATGAGCGGGGCAATGTGCTGTTTGCCATGAACCGGGCAACGGAGGCGCTGGAGTCCTATGAGCGCACCATTCAGCTAAAGCCTGATTTGTATGGCGTGTGGCGCGATCGCGGGGTACTGTTAGGGGCAGGGCAGCAATATCTGGCGGCGCTTGGCTCGTTTGACAAGGCAACGGAACTGAAGCCTGATGACTATGTGCTGTGGCACATGCGCGGCAACCTGTTGAACAAAGACTTGCAAGATTATCCCCAAGCGATCGCATCGTATGACCGCGCTTTAGCCATCAATCCCAGCTTTGCCGATGCTTGGCTAGGTAAAGGTCGTGCCCAGCATGAATTGGGTCAATACACCGAAGCCCTGGCTGCCTTTACCCGATCGCTGCAACTCGATTCTAATTTCACGGTTGCCCTAATTTTACAAAGCAAGACTTTGAACGTCTTGGGCAGGCGACAAGAGGCGATCGCGTCCCTGCAACGCGCGTTGCAACTGCAACCCACCAACCCCGAAGCCCAACGTCTGCTTTCAGGCTTGCGGTAGTGTGTCAAGATGTCTTTATCATGCCTTTGGACTACGGCATTTCGAGGAACTCAACGGATTGAATCCCCTGCCGGCATTGCTGAATCTGGGGAGGAAATTTGTAGGGGCAATCCCTCGTGGTTGCCCTCCACTTACGTCAGGGTAGGCACAAGACCTACCCCTAGTCAAAAATCATACTTGCATTCAGCAACGCCTCCCCTGCCTTTGCCTCCCTGCAACTGACCGCAGAACAAATCTTGCAGGCAGGAGAACAGTAGGTTTCGTGCTTTCGCTGCTTTCTAGCCCTTCGTTTTTGGCTTGCCTATGTCCGGTACTTTTGAAAAAGATAGCTTTGGTTGGCAAGTTCACCTCCTTCAGCAGCAGGCGGGTGAATGGCTTGAACGGTTATTGACTCCCACTCAAGATCCTGCGGGGTTGCCAAATTGGTCAGTGCCAGATTGGGCGTATCGGCTGTTTTTTTGGACGATCGCGATCGCCTTGGCGGTGTGGCTCGGTTGGCGACTCTATCGCTGGCTCAGTCCCTATTTCTTGACTAATGTATTCCCAGGTCAACGGTCACAAGATGCCGGACAATCCCCCGCAGAGTTGATGCCTGAAGCCCGATGGGTGGTGCGATCGCGCACCTTTGCCCAACAGGGTAACTATCGAGCCGCCTGTCAAGCGCTTTACATGGCAGTGTTACAGCAATTAGACGATCGCAAACTTTTACCGAGCGATCGCAGCCGCACGGATGGAGAATACCTGCGTTTTTTGCAAACTCAGCCGAATCCGCGTCCTTATCACATCCTATTTCGTACCCATGAGCGCTCATGCTTCGGTGAGGTAGACATTTCGGAAGCGCAGTTTATCGACTGTGAGCAAGCCTATCGGGAGACAGAAACGCCATGATGCGCCTCTCTCGCCGCCAAATTGCCCTCTTGGCGATCGCCCTTGGAGCAATCATTTTATTAACGCTACTAGTTGCGCCCATGGGCAGCGATCGCCAAAGTGCCTCGACCTATAGTCGCGCTCCCGATGGCTACGGGGCTTGGTATGCTTACATGCAAGCGCAAGGTAAACCTGTGAAACGGTGGCAACAGCCAGCCGACGCTTTATTTCAACCCAATCGTGACGCTGCCAAAGCTGACTCGCCAAACGGCAACATAGCGCGCCCCAAAACGCCGATCACTTTACTGCGGATTGGCAGAGATCTGGAACTATCCGCCGCCAGCGAAACCTGGGTGAAACAGGGGAATGTGCTGGTGTTGGTGGGGGCGATCGCCGATGCCTCCGTCACCCAGGCACCGTTTACCTCAGATGTGGCTAGCCCTGGGGGAATTGTGCGAATTGCCACCAGCCGCCGCTATCGCCCGTCATCCGCCAGTACGCCCGTGCTGCAAGATTCCTTTGGCATGGTCATTGAGCAGAAAACCCTCGGCAAAGGTCGCCTGATTTCCGTAATTACCACGCACCTCGCCGCCAACGCCTACCAAGATTTTCGGGCGAACTACGAGCTTCTCACCAAACTGGTGACGGAGCCGGGGCATCCTATTTGGGTAGATGAATATCTGCACGGCTACAAAGACACAGACGAGCAAAATAACACAGCGGGTGAAGCCGATTTATTCAGCTACTTGATGAGAACACCCCTCTCTCTATTGGCAATTCAAGTGATCGCAGTTTTGCTCGTGCTAATTTGGGGACAAAATCGCCGCTTCGGGTTACCAGAACGGGTGGAAGCTCCAACCCTAGACAACAGCGAAGCCTATATTCAAGCACTTGCCAGCGTTTTACACAAAGCAGGCGGTAGCGAATTTGTCCTAGAAACCCTGGGCAAAGCAGAACAATTAGACATTCAAAAAGCCTTAGGTTTAGGGACAGTTCCCTTATCCGTCGATGATCTGGTCACGGCTTGGACGCAACAAACCGGGAAACCCGCTGATGCACTGCAACGCTTGCTCCGCACGGCTGCCCGTCATCGCCGCGTCAGTGAAACAGAACTGAGCCAGTGGATAGAAACCCTGAACAGCGTGCGATCGCAGCTTTCGCAAAATAATAATCGACCGCTAGGAGTGAGGCGCTAAAGGATTTTTAACTGCTGGAGAAAGGTTTGAATCGTCTGATCATAGTGACTGCCAGCAATGTTGAGTAAATCATTATGATCGGCTCCGACGATCGGCACTAACTGCTTGGGCGATCGTACTTGGCTGAACAAAATTTCACTGTGCTGGAAAGGAATCAGACGGTCTTGGGTGCCGTGCAGAAACAACACTGGACAGCGCACCTCGGCGATTTTACGAAGATTGTCGAAGCGATCGAAGGGGACGATCGCAATCCGGGTGATCACACGAAAGGTGCTGGTAAAGGGGCTTTCCAGGATTAATCCCGCGATCGGTTCGCGGCTGGCAATTTCCACACTGGTGCCACTACCCAGCGATCGCCCATAGAGGATGATTTGACTGGGTGCAATGCCGAGCGTATCAATCAAGTAGCGATACGCCGCTTCCATATCTTGATAGGCATTCTGTTCCGAGGGTTTGCCTTGACTGGTGCCATAGCCGCGATAGTCATAGGCAAACACTGAAACGCCTAAGTTTTTCAGATGTTCCAATCGTTGACGAATGCGCCCCAAATCTTCGGCATTCCCATGGCTGTAAAGCACGGTGTAGGTGGCGATCGGATTGGGCAAGTACAGTGCGGAAATTTTTTCGCCGCCCTGGGTTGTGAGTTTCAAGATCTCTGGACTGTCTTCGTAGCTTTTGGGGCGCGGCAAAAAAATCAGCCGCTCGGCATAGAAAAAAGCAAAAACGTTCAGCGCCAAGTAGCCCAGCAAGAAAAGTTGCAGCATACGTCTAAAATGTTTTCCTCTGCGTAGCGATCGGATTTTGCCCCAGCCCATGCAACCGCTTCCTTTGAGTCTTTAGTTTTTTGCCATTGGCAGCGGATGGGCAGCGGATGGGTAGCGGATGCAATTATTTATCAGATGCATTTCGACTCCGCTCAATGCTCAATACCTCTGTAGGAAGAGGGTTTCGACTCCGCTCAACCCGGTAATTTAAGCTAACTTTAATTTCGCTCTTCTACTTAGCGGATGAAACGGATGAGTTATCTGAAAGCCCGACAGATCCCATCATTCGTTACATCCGCTACAAAATTCGTTGCTAAAATCCGTTGCCATATTTCTCACTATAGAATGGTTGTGAGCAGTGATTGAGAAACGCCATGCTGATTCAAGAACGGGAAACCACGCGGAATTGGCAGCCGATTATCCAGCAATTTGAAGCGATCGCCAGCAAAAATAACGTCATTCGTCGTAAGGAAGAACTGCTGGTTTATGAATGCGATGGCTTGACCAGCTATCGTAACCGTCCTGATGTGGTGGTGTTGCCTCGGACAACGGCAGAAGTCGCGGCGATCGTCAAGGTATGCGCCCAGAATCAGATTCCTTTTGTGACTCGCGGATCGGGCACGGGCTTATCCGGTGGGGCGCTGCCTGTGGATGGCTGTGTGCTGATCGTCACCACGTTGATGAAGCAAATTTTGGAGATTGATCTAGAAAATCAGCGCGTCGTCGTGCAGCCCGGAGTAATTAATAGCTGGGTCACCCAAGCGGTCAGCGGCGCAGGTTTTTTCTACGCGCCTGATCCATCCAGCCAAATCATTTGCTCGATCGGCGGCAATGTGGCAGAAAATTCTGGCGGGGTTCACTGCCTCAAATATGGCGTGACGACCAACCATGTGCTGGGTTTGAAGGTCGTTACGCCCACGGGCGAGATTGTGGACATTGGCGGTTCTCTGCCAGAGATGCCGGGATATGACCTGACTGGAGTATTTGTCGGCTCTGAAGGCACTTTAGGCATTGCTACCGAAATCACGCTGCGA
>JBGTAZ010000244.1:0-11129 GCA_041749615.1 Leptolyngbyaceae cyanobacterium
TAGTGCAAGGCTGGACAATTCCAACGACCGTTGCTCTCCACTCGGCTCTAGATCTAGATCCTTGCATCCCCTCAAAATCCCTACTCGTCAAGCGCCGACCCCTCTACTTTAGAGGCACTACGGTCGATTGTGCTATTCCCCCTAGAACAAAGGCTCAGCACTGCTTAATGCCCACATGCGAGAAAATGTGTCAGTCAGTCAGGGTCTTGATGTGATTGATGTAGGCGCTGACCTAGTTGGTCAACCGACTAATTTTCCTGAAGATGCAAAGCGAAAGATGTCTGAAGCAGGCGTAATTAGTGCTAGTGAGGCGATCGAGAAAAACCACTATGGTTTTTTGAAGGAGCGGGAGGCAGAAGCCCAAGCCAAGTATGAGGAACTGGTTCGACTGGATAAACAGGTGGAAGCGACTGAAAAGCAGAGAAGTGAACGAGCAGATCGATATGACAAAATGTTGTCAGATGTAGACATTCTGGCACCAATGACGCTCGCAGCCCAGGCAGAATTTGCTGAAATCACTCAACTGCCGGATTGGGAGAAGTGGGCACAAATGCTTGATCTTTCGTTGCCAGGGGTGCAAAACATCGACAAATATATGACCCACTGGGATCAGGTTGGTAAAACGCTGAAATTATCCGGGACAACAGCAGGGGTATCAGCCGGCTTGTCTAGCATCGGTGCGATCTCGATCGCTGCAAAAGCCTCAAAGCTGGCAAAACTGGGACAAGTCAGTAAAGCTGCAAAATTTGCTAAGGTAGGAAAACTGCTTGGGCAAGCCTCTGGCTTATTGACGGTTATCTCGATTGGGATTGATATTGGGCTATCTGCTGCGGATCTCGAAGCCAGGGCAGACAAGCTGAGACAGTATCTTGCCGAACTGAATGAAGGAATTGCAGAGGTCAACCAAGTGATTGTGAATTTGCAATCAGAAACTCAAGCAATTAATCTCAAAATTGAAGAGCTTTTGCAAAGTGTTAGCCCAAAACAAAGTGAAGTAACTTGGGATACTTGGTTTGAAGATAAAAAGAGCAAGCTAGAGGCATTACGAAGCCAGTTTGTGGATTTGAAAAAAATTCGTACAGCGGCAATTGAGGTAGCAAGGGAAACTAGGTCATCGTACCCCGACGAGTTTCGCATTGGTTTGATTACAAGCCTCGATCCTGACATCACTGAAGATGAGGCTAAGGAGATTATTGCAGAGGTCGATCAAGAAATGAATTAACGCTGTTGTTTTCAACATTACAAATCAACATTACAAATCAAGGAGTAGAAACTATGTTTGCAGCTATGACAGTAGCTAAAGTTACTAAAGGCGCTAAAGTGATTTGGACAGTCGTCGAGATCACGGATACCACAATGGATGCCGGACAACTTGCTGACGACTTGGCGCGGCACTTCATGGGCGTAAACTATGACCCCAAAGCCAAAAGGCTCTATGAAGAAGCTTGTGCCGCAGGTCGTAAGTACGACGAAACCGTCCATAAAGTCAATGCAGCCAGCGCAGACATCGGTAATCTGATTGAGGGCATTAGAGTCGTCACTGTCATTCACTTAGATTATGGAGACCAGCAAAAGATTATTTTTGTGCAGCTAGATAAACTAGACAAGTTAAAACAAAGACTATCATCTCGTACCCCTACTGCCTATACCTGGTTTGAGACTGTAAGGGGGATCGCAAGTACCAGTAAGTCTGATACGGATAATCTGGACCCGGCTACTCCGTCTGATCCCTGGTGGATGTATACCTTGAGAGGGGTAGGGCTGGGAATCGAGATGCGGGCAACCTATGACTCTTACAACGAATACAAAAAGAAGAAAAAATCGCCTGACAATGATGCAGACAATGTGCGGAATCCCCGTCGCCGCAATGCCCAGGCAGATATCTTCTCAGGCATTGATCCTGAAGATGTTAAAGCTTTGAGAGAGGTTCATACCAGTAAGTTGAAAAAAATGAGATCGGGTTTGAGTACATTAGGCGCGAGTCTCTCCTGGGGGCTAAAGAAGGTCGCAACGGCTGGTTCTTTCGCAATGAATATCTATACGATCGTCAACAAAGTAAAAACACATGAGTTGGCAGTTCATTCATTGAATGAAAATATCGAGCGGTACAAGAACGACAAAGTCATCTATGAATATATGCTCTCTGGAGTACCGGAAGATAGTCTCTTCGAGCAAGTGAAGAAGTTTTTTGCCGGAGATCCTAAGCATCCGATTGACTCTGCCAACCAAATTGACATCGACAGTGAGGAGAGTAAACAGGCATTGAGAGACGGGTTTTACAAACAGATCGAAGCATGTAACAGGACAATCAAGGGGGGTAATAATGCCAAGGGTGAATATGTACCGGGCATATTAGAATGCATGAACGATGCTTATGTCTCTCTAATTCAGCAATTTGAGAAGGCAGCCGCAAAGGATGAAGTCAACGATCAGGAGTTGATCGAACGCTTGAAGAATTCCAAAGGCGAATTTAATCGCTATAGAACGACCGCAGAGGATATGGGCAAAAATGGTGATAAGCGTAAAAATAGTCTCGATTCTATTGCGAAAGAGTTTTCTGGTTCAGTCTCCACGCATCTCGCTCTGATCCTGAGTAGACTAAACACCGTTCTGGCAGATCATAGCTGCTTCAGTCAGTTGCTACAGTTCGCTGATGTGCTCTTGAAGGAAGAAAAAAAGATTGAGCAAGAAAAGATCGGCATTACCGAGAAGCTGACCAAGAAACAAGAGAAAAGAGTTAAGAAAGCGGCAGATTTTGCCAAGAAAACAAACGAGGATGACAAAGAAGACTTGGAAAAAGACATTAAAGATCTTGACGAGGAGATTGCAGAACTCAACCAGCAGCTTGAAGCGCAAGCGTCTAAGTTTGATGCAAAGTTAGATAAGGAGGCGAAGTTCGCTTTAAACTTGTTCGATGGACCTGGAGCTATGGTCAAAGACCGTGCGAAACTCAGAGATTTGGATCAAGTGAAAGAAGCACTTCGTCAGCAGATGGAAGATTTGAAAAAACAACCTGCTGCCAAATAACATCTCTTGTGGCTTAGTCAAAGTTTCTAGGACATCTTAGAGATGGCTAATGTGTCACCAGGCTAACATGCCCATGCACCCGACCGTTGCGAGGTTGTCTATTGGGGATTCGAGGTTGTCTGCGTCAGGTGAGCGCGAACGTTAAACCTGGATTTAGATGCGATTGCACTGCTTGACTCCCTTGATTCAGCTTTATTGAGCGGTAATTCCAGAGTTCTTGGAGATCGCCCTACAGTCCTGCCAATAATAGAACTCACAAATCGGCGATCGCCGCTTCACTTGAAAACGCGATCGCATTATGAGTATCAGTCCCTCCCGCCATTGTGTAGATCTGCCCGTCCCGGTATTCATGCTTGATGGGACTGTTTTCTTCCTCAGCTAGGTAAATTTCTGGGAACAGATAAGCCGGATTTTGAATCGCTACCATTTGGAAAACCTGGCTATTTTAGACAGTTGTTCCTATTTTAGGGCAGTCATACTCTGGAGAAACTTTGCTCCAAAATACTCTACATTCGTGAATAGTCGCATTCGGGTAGGAAATGGAGATGCTGAAGTCGGCGCACTTGTGGTACAAGAGGCTAGAGAGATCAATCTTTTGTAGATCCAATTCTTCAATCATTGCCTGATGACTTCTCAGCCCGCCGCGATGCTGAATTTAATGCTAGTGGAAGACGATCCGGTGTTTCGCCAGAGTCTAATCATCAGCCTTAACGCCTATCCAGATTTGCAGATCGCGTTAGAGGCATCTAGTGAAGCGGCGATCGCCCGGTTATTTCAGTGGTTTGAGGAGGGTGATCTGCGATCGCTCGATCTAATCCTGCTCAGTTTAGATCTCGGTGCCGCGAATGGCTCAAGCTTTGGGATCTCTCTGTGTCAGCAACTCAATGTTCAGTATCCCCAAATCCCTATCCTGCTGCTGAGCACCATTCCTGATCCAGCAGTGCTGGCAACTGCATTGCAGACCACGGCAATGGGCTATTGCCAAAAGGATACCGCAATGGGGGAGATGGTTCTGATCATTCGCCAAATTGCTGCTGGGTATCCCCACTGGACTCAAGGAATGCGGAGCATTGCTCAAGCGTTGACTCAGCCTAACGGCTCTAGTTCCAGCCCCGCCGCCCTCACCCTGCCGCCCCTGACCGCGCTGGAGGTGATGCGGCGAAATATGCGCTTGGCTGGTTTGCAGCAAATTGATCGCTCGATCTCCCAAGTTACTGCCCAACTCAGCCATGCCAATCTTTCCCTGCTGGATCAGCTATTTCTCACCGGGCGCAGACGCGAATTACAAACCGCTCGTTGGGTTGTAATTCGGCTATTGACTTCTGAATCAGAGCGGTTCGCCGACCGATTAACGGCACTGTCTGGATCGTTGCCACAAACGAACCCGTCAGAGATCGCCGGATCTCCGCCCGCCGCACCGCACCCTTTGGCAGCATCCGCGATCGCCCTCTCCACTACCCCAACGCCCTACACCGAAATCAGCGATCTGCACGCCACTTCAGCTATGAACCTCCGCAGCATTCAGGCATCGCTGTTTGACAACACCTTTGCCAAGCTACAAGGGACGTTATTGAACCTAACAGATCGCCCCCTGGAAATCGATATTCTCAACGACGACAAAAAGCGGGAGTTATTGGCGATCGTCCTGCGTCAGTTAGAAGAGACTTTAAACGACCTACGATTTTCTAATCTTGAGTTAGCAGAGCTTCCAGAAAAGTGTAGCTTAGTACTGCGAAATCTTTGGCAAGCCGCGACGAGTGATTTCTTTGGGCGATACACCACGCTGACTGTGGGCAACTTTCCGCCGGGTCAACTGCAACCGCCGACGGTCAATGTCGTGGAAATATTGCTGCTAGATGTGGATGTGGTTCAATCAAATATTTTAGATAAGATTCCCGCTGTCAATGATTTTTTGGCGCATTTACTCTTTCAAACGCCGCTGCTGATTGACAATGCCACCTATGGGGTAGGTTCCGTGGAAGCCATGGCGCGGCTGGAGGGGTTGCTGCAAAATGTGATGATTCAAGTTGCCAATGCAGTCATGCAACCTTTACTCAACCGATTTGGCGACGCGATCGCAATCAAGCAAAATTTTTACGATCGCCGCTTGCTTTCCATCCGTGAGATTGAGCGGTTTAGAAATAACTTGTCCTGGAAGTACCGTGTAGAACGCTTATGGGATGAACCTACTGCCATTTTTGAAAGTCGGCATCCATTGTTTGTCTTGCACCCTCAGGGCATTATTCAAACGTCCATCTATGCGCCCCGGAATCAAGAGCTTGCGGATCTGAGCGGAGTTCGGCTTGCCGTCACCCTAACGTTAGAAGCACGAGACGCGATCGCCCCTCGCCTACAATCGGCAGTATCCTTTGTGGGCAGTGGCGTAGTTTACGTCCTCACGGAATTGATCGGGCGTGGCATCGGTTTAATTGGGCGCGGCGTGATCAAAGGCATCGGCAATGCCCTACAAGACACTCGCTTTAGCCGACGGTAACTCGCCATCAAGGAGTCAGCGATCGCGTATCTTCAGCCCCGAAAGCCAATCATCAAAAAACAAACCGTTAAACTTGCTAAGGAGGCAGATACAATTCTTTATAAGATGCATTTCGACTACGCTCAATGCTCAATATCCCTTTAGATAGAACGCATTATGCAATTGACCCCGCAAGAAAAAGATAAATTGCTGATTTTTACGGCGGCTCTGCTGGCAGAACGGCGGAAAGACCGGGGTGTAAAGCTGAATTACCCCGAAGCGATCGCCTATATCACTGCCGCCATTCTTGAAGGTGCGCGGGATGGACGCACCGTGGCTGACCTGATGAGCTATGGCACGACCCTGTTAACCCAAGCCGATGTGATGGAAGGCATTGCTAGCATGATTCACGATGTCCAAGTGGAAGCGACCTTTCCCGATGGCACCAAGCTAGTCACCGTGCATAACCCCATTCGATAAGCACCTCTACCACAAGCGATCGCCTGCGGCTGTGGGGGTGGGGCGCATGGATTAGCGCATAGATTAGCGCAAGTCTTTAAGAAACCGAGATGATTATTGTAAAGGAGTGACCCATGATTCCAGGTGAACTGCTGATTGAAGACGGTGAAATTGAATTGAATGCGGGACGACCGACCGTAACGCTGATGGTGGCAAATACGGGCGATCGCCCCATCCAAATCGGCTCCCACTTCCACTTTTATGAAGTGAACGAGGCGTTGCAGTGCGGTAGCGCTGACTCGTCAGGTCGCGCTCAAGCGTTTGGAATGCGCCTGGATATCCCCGCCGGAACTGCCGTTCGCTTTGAACCAGGCGATGAAAAAGAAGTGACGTTAGTCGCGTTGGCAGGTACTCGCGAAGTTTACGGCTTAAACAACAAAGTTGATGGTCATTTAGACGGCAAAGCGAAGAAAGAAAAAGGGAAAAAGAAAAAGTAGTCGCAATAACTTTAATCGAAATCACGATTTTGCTCTTGATTGTGCCACTGACAGCTTTGCCGTTAAATGAGGGCGATCGCCTATCATCGAAACACCGCGATCTCCAAAGTTTTGATGGCTGAACTGGATTTTCGGGACTATTTAGGATCATTGCCTTACCCTAATTCTCAAGATTGGGGCGATCGCTACACGCCTACAGAAGCCGAGTTGCCCTTAAAGGTGCAAACAGTGCTTTGCTGGTGCCGCCGACCCTTGCCTGTGCTCATGCGGATATTCGTTGGGCAACCTGGGGCGTTGAGCCAACCGCCTGTGTTGTAAAAACTTGAGTTGTGGGCAATCGGGCTGTTTCGGCGCTAGGTCAACTTCTAAATTTGGGCAAATAGTGCGGGCTGCAATTTCGGCAGATGGGTGATCTTGCCAGCCCGAAAGTAAGCCCTGTAACTCCGATCGCAGCAGTTGTAGCGCTTCAATTTGCTCGGTGACTTGCTGCACTTTTTTCTGAAGATTTTGCTTGACATCCTCACAGGGAAGTTGCCCTTGATCATGCACAGCCAGGATATCGCGAATCTCGCGCAAACTCAAACCCAAAGACTGAGATCGCTTAATAGATGCCAGCCGTTGCATAACCGATGCTTCAAACAAGCGGTAATTGGATTTTGAACGACTCACTGTAGGCGTTAGCAAATTCTGTTCTTCGTAGTAGCGAATTGTTTTAATCGGCAACTCGCTCCTAGCGGCAACCTCGCCAATTTGCAGATTTTTTTCGGGTGCGAGCATCATCATTTTGTAGCTCCTCGCTCATTTCTCATTTTCATCTTGAAGTCTCCAGTTTGCTAGAGGGTCAAGAGGAAAAGTGGCGGACGATGTGCAAAATCTATTCAGGGCTTTCCTGGCAAAAATCAAGAATGTCCCAAAGGAAGACTACTTATCTAACTGAATCTTTGTACAATTCACGTTATGTCAGCCGACACTCCAAAATTCAATTTTTCATTGAGGTTAACGCATGGATTCTACGCCGCAGAATGTTCAGCCTGTGCCACCGTTTAATCAGAAAAATGAGGAAACTCCGGAGATCGGCGGTGGATTGCCAATCATTCAGTATTGGGCAGAACATACGCTCTCTCCTGAAGGCTCCAAACTGTGGAAAACGTTGCTGCATAAAAGCGCGTGCCTATCCTGCTCGTGGGGAACAGGTGGGCAAAAAGGTGGCTTTACCAATGAGGAAGGTGAAAAGCTCCAGCGCTGCATGAAGAGTGTGGAATCGATTTCGGCAGAACTCAAACCTGCTGTTCCCATGCAGGTGTTTGAGCGTCGCAGTGTGGATCAGCTTCAGCGATTGACTTCCATGGAAGCGGATCGACTGGGACGGTTAGGGTATCCGATGATTTTGCGAGAAAAAACATCTTACTATGAACGGATTTCCTGGGAAGAGATCTATCAGATCGCCGAGACAGCGTTCCGCAAATCGCCTGAGCGTGTGGCATCCTACAGTTCAGGGCGTTCCTCCAATGAAGCGGCGTTCTTACTACAACTGATGATGCGGACTCTAGGGTCCAATAACTTGGCAGATTGTTCTGATCTGTGTCATGCGCCCTCGACTACGGCGCTGAATAAGATGTTTGGCACCCGTACCTCCATAGTTAGCCTAGAGAATCTGAAAAAGGCTGATTGTGTAGTGTTAGCGGGTTCAAACCCATCTTATAATCAGCCGCGATTGATGAATGAGTTGATTAAGCTCCGCGATCGCGGCGGTAAAGTGATTGTGATTAATCCCATTATGGAAATTGGCTTAGTCAAGTTTGGCTCTCCCGCGTTTCCGGTTAAATCATTGATTCCTGGTTCCGATATCGCATCGTTATATCTACAACCAATTCCGGGAAGTGATACCGCGCTGTTTGTCGGCATTCAAAAGTCTTTGATTGATCAAGGATTCGCTCAATTAGAGTATCTCCGCAACTATACAGAAGGCTGGGAAGCCGTGATTGAACAGGCAGGGGCGATCTCGTGGGAAACCATTACAGCCACCTGTGGAGTATCTCAACCAGAGATTGAGGCAGCGGCAACGATTATCGGCTCCTCTAAAGGCGTTGTGTTTGCTTGGGCAATGGGCATCACGCAGCAAAAAAATAGTGTAGACAATGTTTATAGCATTGCGAATACGGCGTTGATATCTGGCAATGTGGGCAAATCAGGAGCCGGGGTGATGCCGGTACGTGGACATTCCAACGTCCAAGGTTTTGGGTCGATGGGCGTAACGGTGGATCTCAAAAAAGAGATTCAGGCAACGCTAGAAACGCTGTTGGGGCGATCGCTCAGTCCAGTGAAGGGCTACAACACGCGATCGCTGATTGAAGCAGCGGATGCGGGCAAGGTCGATACATTGATTTGTCTGGGCGGCAATTTGTATGGGGCAAACCCAGACTCGGCTGAAGCAAAACGGGCATTAGGCAACATCGACACTATCATCTATGTAGCGACTAAGCCCAACATTGGACATTTCCACGGGTTGGCAAAGGTCAACACGATTGTTATTCCAGTCCTGAATCGATTTGAGAATCCCTACAAAACAACGGTCGAATCGGGCAATAATTTTGTTCGCTTCAATGATCCGGGTGAAACCCATCTCAAAGATGCGGATTTGATTCCTGAAGTGATGTTTTTAACCGAACTAGCACATCGGATTCATGGTAACGATCCGGTTGATTGGCGCAGACTGCAAGATACGAAATATGTGCGACAACTGATCGCCCAAACCATTCCCGGATTTGAAAAGATGGCGGCGATCGATGAAACGAATGAAGAATTTACCATTGGTGGACGGATTATCATAGAGCCGCACTTCCCCACGCCTTCCGGCAAAGCAACGATGTTCACTACTCCCCTGCCGACTTTATCTTTACCAGCGCTCAACAAGTTTGATGTACCTGAATCCACTCAAGGCATCGTGCTGGCTCTGATGACAGGACGCAGCTATTCTCAACACAATACGGTAGTTTACAAAATTGATGATAAATATCGCGGGATGCCTCATCGCAACTGTATTTTGATGAACCAAACCGATGCAGAGCAGGCTGGATTGCAGGCACATCAACGAGTTACAGTGCAAGGAAATGTGGGCAAACTAGAGCAAGTTGAGGTAATTTATGGCTCAGTTCGTCCCGGCTCGGCGTTGATGTTCTATCCCGAAGTCAATGTAATTTTTCATCCAGAAATAGAGATGCGATCGGGCACTCCAGCTTATAAACGAGTGCCTGTTTTAGTTCACGCTCAACCGAAGTAGTATTCAATATCAAACCTCAACCGCATACCACAACGATGATTAAGGTTGCTCACCTTGCTCCAGAACAAGTGCCAGATGTTAAAATCAGTACCTTGTTATGGAGCATACTATCATGGCAAAAAAATCTCAGGGTTTCGGTAAACCTCTTAACCAAAAGCAATCCGATAAAGTTCATCGAAAAGCGATGGAAAAGTTGCAGCAAAAGGTTCAGCAAGGGGCTTTAGGTGACAAATTTACGGCTATGGTGACAAACCCGCAGGCTGAAGTGAAGATGTCTGAGGTCTTGGAAGAGTTTGTTGAACCTTATTTGGATTTTGCCAGAAATCGCAATCAGCGTGAGAAATTGTTTAGTATCGCGGTTATTGCCTGGAACTTAGCGATTATGCCTGAGCGCGATCGCAAACCCATGATCGACCAGTTAATTGAGCAAGGTTTAAAGGGGAACGACCCTCTGGCTCAACAGGATACAAGGGAGATCCTTGACGAAATGATTGCCCGAAAACAGGCTCTTTTTGCTGACAATAAACGATATATTGTTGAGTTTCAACTGCAAGACAGGGGCAAGACATTCCATCTCTCTGTTGCCTCGACACTAGTAAATTAGCCCGTTTCGGAAAAGTAATTTTTGAGTTGGAGTTAAGTTTCCCTTTCTGCTAAAAGAGCTTGAGAGAGCTTGTTTGATGAGGGTGATAAATCCCGCAATTGAGAAAAGAGGACAGATGGTCATTGCTGCACGAGAACCAAAAGCTGAATTGCAGCCCTTCGGAGAGCAGCGGGTAGTGCTACGGGGCTTATCTTGGGATGCATACCTGCAAATTTTGGATGCGCTGCCTCAATCCCGTGGATCTCGATTAGCTTACGATGATGGAGTGTTAGAGATTACTGCGCCCTTAGAGTTGCATGAGTTTTCGGGTCGTTTAATTGAACGCTTCATCTTGACGCTAATCGAACTGATGGGACTGCGAATCAAAACGATGGGTTCAACGACTATGAACTATCCCCATCTCAAGAAAGGTGCAGAACCCGACAACGCTTATTACATTCAAAATCAATCGCTCGTGAAAGGGCGTGAGGTGGATTTTAGCCAAGATCCGCCGCCTGATTTGGTCGTTGAGGTAGACATTACCCATACCGATATTGCGAAAAATCAGTTTTATTCCAACATTGGAGTTCCGGAATTTTGGCGGTTTAATGGCAAGGTATGGCGGGTTTATCAACTTCAAGAAGGCGTGTATGTGGAAGTGGAGGTCAGCCCCATATTTCCTCAGGTGCCCAAAGAGCGGTTGTATGCATTTCTAGAGCAGGCAAAGGAGGATGAAATTGAGGCAGTGCAGTCATTACGAGCTTGGTGGCAAAGTCAAAGACTGGAGGGCTGATTGCGCGATCGCGCAAT
>JBGTAZ010000245.1:0-4806 GCA_041749615.1 Leptolyngbyaceae cyanobacterium
ACCAAGCGATCGCCCATCCACTCAGGCGATCGCTTTTTTCGCACATTGCAATAATTGCAACTAGAATTGGGTTGTAACAGATTGATTTTCAGGAACTCGGCACGATCGCTTTTAACAGGGGCGATCGTGTTTTCTGTTTGATTGATAGAATAGGCATCACTGGTTTTGAACTCCAAAGCGATCGCCCATCCACAGCGATCGCTTTTTATTGTCCCAGTACGTTAGTCCAAAACTACCCACTTTAGTGGGAGGCTTTAGCTGCTACACACCTCTGAGAAGAGGTTAACGCTGTCCAGAGATGGTAGCTTTGACGAAAAACGTCATGACAGAACAACGCAAAGGGAGCCACACGGTTAGCCGATTGACCGTTCATATTGTCTGGGTCACGAAATACCGCTACCACGTGCTTAAAGGGGAGATTCAAAAGCGGTGCCGAGAACTGATTATCCAGATCTGCGATGCGGAGGACATCAAAATTCTCAAGGGAGCAGTGAGTAAGGATCACGTTCACATGCACATTGAGTATCCTCCATCAAAGGCGATCAGTGATATTGTCAAGCGACTCAAAGGCAGAACCTCGCGACTGTTGCAACAGGAATACCCGGAGTTGCAGAAGCGATACTGGGGCAAGCATTTTTGGGCGATTGGCTACGGAGCCTGGAGTACTGGGAACTTGACTGAGGAGATGGTAGCGGAGTACTTGGAGCATCATCGGCAACCGTCGAATCAGGATCAGGATAACTTTTTGCTGGAGTGAGTTAACTTGGACTTTCAGTCCTGCCCAACCTCTGCACTTTCAGTGCAGAGTGGTTGAGTTAAGATTTTATGCTGGCATTTGAAACCGTTTTCAGTTATTCCAGTGTAGCGATGGCACTGGTTAGGGTCGATGGTTCGTGGGAACGAGTAAATCCAGCGCTGTGCAGCATGTTGGGATATTGTGCACCAGAACTCTTGAAAAAAACATTCCAGGATGTGACCCATCCATTGGATCTCGCTGAAAACGTTGGGTTTTATAAGCAGTGCTTGGCGGGTGACATCAACAGTTACTCAATGAAGAAGCGATATATCCATCAGTCGGGTGAAATTGTCCACGCCTTACTTGATGTTTGTTTTATGCGCGATCGCCAACTATTTGCAGTGCATGTGTTTGATGTGACTCCTCAATGGGTGGCTTCAAAACGGTTAGAGCTTGCCTTGGAAGGGTCGGGGGATGGGCTGTGGGATTGGGACATGAAATCTAATGAGGTATTTTTTAGCCAAAATTGGTATCGCATGTTGGGCTACGAAAATAACGAATTGCCAAAAAGCTTTGCAACATGGGAAAGCTTGCTACACCCAGAAGAGAAAGACCAGGTGACGGGGCACGTTACAAGCTATTTAGCCGATCCTGCACTTGAGTACAAATTTCCCTATCGGTTGCTGTGCAAAGATGGCACCTATAAATGGGTGCTGAACCACGGCAAGATCTGCGAATGGGGGATTGATGGGCAGCCGATTAGAATGTCGGGCACCCACAGAGACATTAATGATCTGATTCGGCTCCAGCATGAATTAGAGCGTTCTGCTGGACATGATACCTTGACAGGTTTATACAATCGGGCAGTATTCGACGCGATCGCCCTGCGTGAAATAGAGCGAACCGAGTTATCCCATTGCATTGCCCTAATTGACCTAAATGGGTTCAAAGCAATTAACGATACCTATGGACATCTAGCGGGGGATGCTGTCCTCAAAGGGGTTTCCAATCGGATTAGGGCAGTATTGCGTAAGGGCGATCGCGTTGCCCGGTGGGGTGGAGATGAGTTTGCAATATTACTACCCGAAACCGAACCAGAGGAAGCCTTAGCGGTGTGCGATCGCGTGGGTGCGGCGATCTCAAAACCCATTAACTATGAGCGGGTTAAATTAAGTGTAGGGGCGGCGATCGGCATTCACTTACATATTGCAGGGCAAACGCTTGAGGATTGCTTGAAGGAAGCGGATACCGCCATGTATCGGGCAAAATCTCAATGCAAGCTGAGCGGGATGAAATATCAATGCAAAATATCGGATCAAAGTACCGATTTAATTGCGCGGGATACCCTGAGATTTATTGAAGATTTTAAGAGAGGGATTGAATCGAATGAGTTTGTGCTGCACTATCAGCCCATAGTGGAACTGGGTGGAGCCAACATCGTAGCGGGGTATGAGGTTTTGGTTCGTTGGCATCATCCAGAGCGAGGGCTGATTTATCCCAATGACTTCCTGCCTCAAATCCACCAAGCGCGATGCATGGAGATCCTTTGCGGGTATGTGTTCAAGCAAGCTTACGCCAATTTAGGGCTGCATGATGGGTTCGTGTCGATCAATGCCTCTCCGCAATCGTTAAATTCGCTTGAGTTTTCCAAGGTCTTGTTAGACCTGTTAAAAACAGTCAACCAAAACGATCGCGTCTTGGTTGAGGTGACTGAAGAGATGGGCTTTGTTGATACGAACCATAACGCTTTTAAGCTGCTCGAATCCTTATGCCAGAGAGGGATACGGCTAGTTGTTGACGATTTTGGATCAGGGTATTCGCTGGAGCATTTAGGGCGCTTGCATGGGATCTCTAAGCTGAAAATAGATAAATCGATTACCGATTCCTTAGATGATCCGGTGAAGTCAGCGATCGCCCGGTTCGCGATTGATCTTGGTCATGCACTGGGGCTAAAAGTGGTGGGGGAAGGGATTGAAACCGAGGAGCAGGCTACAACGCTGTTTTGTTTGGGTTGCGATTTTGGGCAAGGTTATTTATTCGGCAAACCGAAGCCGTTGGAGTTTTAGATGGAGCAATTCCTTTGTCATATCTGGGGTGACTTCATGCTCCAGAATTCATATATGGCGCTGAACAAATATAAAAGCTGGACACCCGCGATCGCACATGGAATCATCTACACGTTTCCATTCTGGCTGTTGACTCAAGACCTATGGAAGCTGGCGGCGATCGCTGGGATTCATATTGTGATTGATCATTACCGGGTGGCTGGGTGGTGGGCGCGAGTGGTCAATCAAAAGTGGACGGAACCACAGCCTGTAATACCTGCCTGGTGCATCACCGCAATCGACCAGACGATGCATCTAACCATTAACTACTTTATTTTGAGGTAAGCCAATGCCAGTCGTAACGGTCAAAGTAGATACGTTTCTCAAGTCTAGGTTGTTGAGTTCGGGCGATCTCGCTGACTCCGAAAAGTTGTTTATGGAGAAGGGTAAGACCTTTGCAGTATCGGAATACAGCAGCGATCGCAACCAACACTATCGAATGACTTTAGCTTCTCCACTGGCTGCCAAAGATGGCAAGGCAAAGCTGCTAGAAGTTTATGTTTATGATCCTCACGTTGTCATTGAGGGAGAAGCTAAAGTCATCAAATTGCCTGTTTCTTACCGTTCACAGCTTGATAACGATACGGCAGTGTTTGGGTCGGGCGATCGCCAATGCAACACAACCAGTAACACCATGCTGGCTGATTTCTTGTTGGGCGGCGAACTATCGACTCGCGCTAAAAACCAAGGGTTCAAGGAACCTGAATCGGTGTTTATGCGAATCGTGGCTAAGTTTGGCGACACCGTTGATCATGGTGCCCAAACGAAAGCGTTGCGCGAACTAGGGATTGATTCTTATTTCAGCTACACGCTATCGGCTAAAGATGTGCTGCGATCGCTCTCTGTTGGTATTCCGGTGGTGGTCGGATTTGCCTATAAATCATCGGGGCATATCTGCGTGATTGTCGGTCATGACCCGGTGAAAAAGGTTTGGCTAGTCCATGATCCGTATGGCAGTCGAAATGGTTTTAGCAACTCCTACGATGTCGGTGTTGGAGGCAAGTATGATGCCTACACCTATGACACAATGCAGCACATATTCTGGGATCAAGG
Source organism: Leptolyngbyaceae cyanobacterium (assembly GCA_041749615.1). Taxonomy (GTDB): domain Bacteria; phylum Cyanobacteriota; class Cyanobacteriia; order Leptolyngbyales; family Leptolyngbyaceae; genus ULC077BIN1. The sequence goes on from JBGTAZ010000245.1 coordinate 3,895, forward strand.
GGGTGAAGCGGGCTGGGGTCGGGTTGTTACTAGCATCAAGGGCACTCCAACGGGTTTGGCGGGGGGTCTGTAGTGGAAATCACAGCAAAAGTAAATACCAAACTGAAGAAGAAACCGATCGCGTCGTATGTGTTGTCACCAGGGGAAGCGATCGCGGTGGCTGCGGGGAAATCCTATGGCGTTGACAGTATTCAACCTGCTGCAAATGGGCATAGTAAGGTTGTTTTGGCTGCAAATAGTGGAACATTCTATGTGTTTAACCTGCACTGGGATGGGTTGTTTTTGATCGCTAGGCAGCAGGCAGAAACTATCTTTGGCAATCCGATTTCTGAAGCTCAACTAGCCGATTTGAATGCTTGCCTCCCCCGATACGAGATTAATACTCCGGTTCGGATGCGCCATTTTACGAGCCAAATAGCCCATGAATCACTAGGACTGCAATTGCTCAAAGAACTCGACCCAGGTTGGTATATCCCTGAACGGTTCAATCTTCCCGCGATCGCTGATTCTGATGGTGGCTACGCCTATAGGGGAGCAGGGGCGCTCCAACTTTCAATGCCTGAAAATTACTTGGCGCTTTCCAGAGAGATGGGCGATCCTGACATCTACAGGCGGGGATGCTCTTATGTAGCTGAAAAATATCCCGTATCTAGCGCAGGATGGTGGTGGAAAAACAACGACATGAACAAGCTTTGTGATTCCGGTGCTAGTGTTCTGACTGTATCAAGAGCGGTTAATTTGGGTAACCCGTTGTCTACCGCAACTCCAAACGGATTGAGCGATCGCCAAAGTTATTACAAGATCGCTTACGGCTTATTTTGATGTGCAATAATCGTTTGATATTTGGTTAATCGAATGCTTTGTTTTATTGGTGCTACGGGGTATTAGTGCTGGTCAAGGCTACCAAGAAAA
>JBGTAZ010000246.1:0-12507 GCA_041749615.1 Leptolyngbyaceae cyanobacterium
TGCGTTGTCGATCTGGGTGGGGTTAGGAGTGGCGATCGCGTCGTTTATCTGCGCCTGGGTCTTGTCGCTTTACCTCAATCTGCTAACTTTCTGGCTCTGTGTCGCAGCCGTGCCGATTATTGTGCTGTATCCCCTGGCAAAGCGAGTTTTTCCGCTGCCTCAACTGGTGCTGGCGATCGCCTGGGGTTTTGCCGTCCTAATTAGCTGGAGCGCGGTGAGTTGCGGGGCTACTCCCGCTGCTACCGCCTGTTTAGGCACGCCTACTTGGTTTTTATGGGGGGCAACGGTGCTGTGGACATTGGGATTTGATACCGTCTACGCCATGTCCGATCGCGAAGACGATCGCCGTCTGGGGGTAAACTCCAGTGCGCTATTTTTTGGCAAGTACGTGTCTCATGCTGTCGGGGCATTTTTTGCTGGCACGGTCATTTTGCTAGCAGCCGTTGGCAGCAACATGGCGCTTAATGGGTTTTATTGGTTCACTTTGGCGATCGCAACCGGGCTATGGATCTGGCAATACTATCGCCTCTGCCAAAAAACAATTCCTCATGCCGCCTATGGGCAACTCTTCCGACAAAATGTATGGATTGGTTTTATATTACTTGGAGGAATGATAGTCGGCAATTGGAAATAAAAACAATGCTTAGAGTAATTTAGGTAAAAAAAGGCTGGCTCGATCTTTTGAGCCAGCCGAAAACACTAGATGTAAAGTGAAAGGTTCACCACGGCAGAAAGCAGAACTCCAGCAAAATTTAAGGATCGGTTTGCAAAACCTGAGGATGTAAACACGCCATCATTTGCTGGATGCCGCGATGCAGGCGACGGGTCACCGTCATGGGGCTTACGCCAATTTTTTCAGCGACTTCTTTCCGAGACAAATCTTTGATAAAGACAAACTCAACTGCTTGGCGGGTTTTTTCCTCTAATTGATTCAACGCCCGTTGAATTTGCTGCCGATCTTCCTCCAAAATTTGCAAGTTTTGGTAATGAGAATCGGGCAACGTATCGCCCAAGGTCATCGGGGAATCAAGTTGCTGACTAATGGTGGCATCCAAGCTCAAAGGCAAGCGGTTTCTAGTTGCCATCCGGCTTTCGCGCCACTCACAAACAGAAACTCCAAGTTCGGTGGCAATTTCATCGTCCGTGGGTTGGCGACCAAACGCTTCCGATAGGTCTTCACGAACTTTTTGTCCGGCTTTGTTGAGTTGTTGCCAACGACGGGGAATCTTAACAGTAGAACTGCGATCGCGCAGAAAATGCAGCATCTCACCCCGAATATAAGGAACCGCAAACGAGCTAAATGCACATCCCTGATTAGGATTAAACCGCTCAATCGCCCGAATTAGCCCCAAGTAACCAATTTGTTCTAAATCTTCGTAGGGCTCAGCACATTGATGACTCACTCGATGAGCAATTTTTCTAACCAACCCCGCATTCATTTGAACGAGTTGATTACGCAGCCTAACCGAAGGATTGTGGTGGTACGAAACTAACAATTCCATTCCGCGGGAACGAACGCAGGGTTGAGTAGCTATCATTGCAAGTCACCTTTCACATCAGAGTTAAGCTCATTCTCGTTAGACCGAGGGGTATAAACCATCGTCGATTTACGGTACTGTCGCTAGGTGCCCTTCTGAAGATTCGGCATAAATACGCAAATAGAGTCAGCAAGATAGAATTTAGTTCTGGTTTAGAGGAAGCTTTTCAGCCCTGCTAAACCCTAATAAAAATAGAATTTAAAGCTATCAAACCCAGGATTAAAAGGTTGAATTGCCAGTATTAAAGGGCTTTTCAAGTATGTTTTTGCTAGGATTGCAGATGAAAATTTACGGCACATTTTAAGGAGTTATTCCATGGTTACTGCTGCTCAAGCCCGCCCCACTGAACGCGCCAAGTTCATCCAAAAAACATATATCCATCTAGCAGGAGCCGTTCTTGCATTTGCCTTAGTATCGGTTCTTATATTCCAGTCAGGCATTGCAGAGGGTTTAACCGGAATAATGCTGGGCAGCCGATTTAGCTGGCTGGCAGTTTTGGGAGTGTTTATGGTCTTAGGCTGGTTTTCTAGAAGCTTAGCCGCTAAAGCCGATTCTATCGGTGCTCAATATGCTGGGCTAGGGATTTTTGTGGTTGTTCAGGCAATTCTGTTTACGCCCTTGCTTTATATCGCTGCGGTCTTCTCTGATCCCAGCGTGATTCCAACAGCGGCAGTTCTGACGCTGACGATGTTTGCGGGTTTAACCGCAGTGGTTTTTATTAGCCGAAAAGATTTTTCGTTTTTAGGCAGTATTCTGGCGATCGGCGGATTTATTGCCCTAGGCGTGATTATTTGCAGCGCGATTTTTGGCTTTACCCTGGGTCTGTTCTTTTCATTCATTATGGTGGTGTTTGCCTCGGCGGCAATCTTATACGACACCTCTAAAGTGCTGCATAACTATTCAACCGATCAATATGTGGCGGCTTCTCTGGAGCTATTCGCTTCCGTTGCGCTGCTGTTTTGGTATGTGCTGCAAATTGTCATGTCTTTTTCTCGCCGTTAATTTTTGGCGATCGCGCTTGTTTCTGACCGCACCTAAAGAGCTACAGCTACAAAGCTGTGGCTTCTTATTTGAGAGCGGGTTTTAGAAACTGGATTCATTGCTGAATATAAAGATGCCTGCACGTAATCAGGCTGGTGCATTACTGTTAATAGTTATAGATAGATTTAAGAGTTAGATCGCAATGGAAGTGCTTGAAGTTAAGCGTGAGATTGGTGTGTTAAGCGATCGCCTGGGCAAAGCTCAGGACTATCTTTGACGTTGCTGCCTTAACCGCCAAAATTGAAGATTTGGAGCAGGTCGCGGCTCAACCCAGCTTTTGGGATGACCAAGCCAGCGCCCAAAAAAATTTGCAAGAACTGAATGACCTAAAATCCAATTTGGCACAGCTTTATCAGTGGCAAGCAAATTTAGAAGATGCCCAAGCGGTGCTGGAACTGCTGGCAGTGGAACACGATGATGCATTGCTAGAAGAGGCATCAGCTAATGTGACCCAATTGAGCCGCGCCTTAGATCAATGGGAATTGGAGCAGCTTTTATCAGGTCTGTACGACCAAAAAGGAGTGGTGCTAACCATTAATGCCGGAGCGGGTGGCACTGATGCTCAAGATTGGGCAGAGATGCTACTGCGGATGTATACCCGCTGGGCAGAAGCACGACGCTACACCGTTCACTTGTCTGAAATGTCTGAAGGAGAGGAAGCCGGGATTAAATCGGCAACGCTTGAAATTGAAGGGCGCTACGCCTATGGCTATTTGAAGGCAGAAAAGGGCACTCACCGCTTAGTGAGAATTTCTCCATTCAACGCCAATGACAAACGACAAACCAGTTTTGCCGGGGTTGAAGTGATGCCGTTGCTGGATAACACGGTGCAGCTTGATATTCCTGATAAAGATTTGGAGATTACGACCACGCGAGCCGGGGGCAAAGGTGGGCAAAACGTCAACAAGGTGGAGACAGCGGTACGAATTACTCACTTGCCGACTGGGTTAGCAGTTCGATGCACGGAGGAGCGATCGCAGCTACAAAACAAAGAAAAAGCGCTGGTCATTCTCAAAGCGAAGTTGCTGATTATTGCCCAAGAGCAAAAGGCAAAGGAGATTGCCGATATTCGCGGCGATATGGTGGAAGCATCGTGGGGAAACCAGATTCGCAGCTATGTGTTTCACCCCTATCAAATGGTGAAGGATCTGCGAACTGGCGAAGAAACTACCGCGATCGCGGATGTGATGAATGGCGACCTGGATGCATTTATTCAGGCATATTTACGCCAAGAAACTCATTTGGCGAATTCTTAAGGGCTGATGCGATAGCGGTCTCAGAGAATCACGTAATTGGTTTGATCGAGCAAATTGAATACACGGAGTGCTTCAACCTTCAAAAACAACATCCAAAAACAACGCGATGTCGTCAACTTGACCTTGCGTATTTCTGCGTAGGTGATATGGTGCTGTGATGAAGATCTGTGTATCTACTCGCCACCTCGTCTTATGGTCACTACTGCTCAATCTGGATCACTAGCCCCCGCTGAGGCTAGTAGCACTGTTGGTTTATCCAAAGATGGAATGTTGTTAGTACTGCCTGTCCCCTTTCATATTCGGGCAGGGCAACTATTGTTTGATTCCCAAGCTTGCAACGGTTTGGAGCGGTGGGCAGACAACTTTGATCATATTACGGTGGCAGCGCCCGTTATTCCAGAGCAACTACTTGGGTTAATTTCTGTAGACACATGGCGTAATACCCAAACTTTATTCCAGTCACAGCGGTTTAAGCTGGTTCCTCTTCCCTGGGGCTATTCTGCATCTAAATTTACTCAATCGTATCGAGCGACTCGTAAATTGCTGGGTCGTCTGATTCGGCGTAATCGATATTTGCAATTTGGTTTAGGTGGAATGATTGGGGATTGGGCTTCTGTGGGTGCCCTTGAAGCCTACCAGCAAAATCGCACCTATGCGGTTCATACGGATTGGGTTGAGCATCTGCACGTATTGCAGCTAGCGGAGCAGGCGACCCCGATCAAAAAAGTTAAAGCAAGGATCTTGTCCGCTTTAATGGAAAAATACTACGCCCAGATTATCCGTCGTGCCAATTTAGGTTTACTGCATGGAGCCAGTTGCTATTCGGCTTATAGTCCTCTGTGTGAAAACAGCTACTTGATTCACGACATTCATACTAAACCCTCTGATACTATTTCTACGGCACAACTCACTGAAAAGGTGCGGCGGGTAGGCGATGATCAGCCGCTGAAGATTTGTTATGCCGGTCGCATGGAGGCAATGAAGGCTCCGCTAGATTGGATTAAAGCGATCGCCCATGCGAGAGATCTGGGCGTTCAGTTTAAAGCCACTTGGTGGGGCGATGGCAGCTTATCTGGCGAAATGCAGCAGATGATTAACGACCTTGATTTGCAGTCTTACGTCGAGCTTCCTGGAGTAGAGCGCGATCGCGCCAAGTTGCTCAAGGCAATGCAGCAGTCTGATTTGATGCTGTTTACGCACATCACCTCCGAATCTCCTCGGTGCGTGATTGAATCGCTGATCAGCGGTACACCGATTGTTGGCTACGATAGCAACTATGTGGCAGATTTGACCCACCGTCATGGAGGGGGTGCTTTGGTGCCCGTGTACCATTGGCAGGCGCTTGGAAATGTAATTGCAGAGTTGGATCGCGATCGCCCCAAGCTTGCAACCCTCGTTCATCAGGCGGGTGAGAACGGTAAACGCTTTAATGACGAAGCCGTATTTCAAGAGCGCAGCGCTTTGATCAAACAGCATTTGTAAGCCTCATCTGTCATTTTGCGACCCAGCGAGTCTGAAGCAAAACGATCTATCCTAAACAAAGAGATATAAAGAAAAATAAGACCTAGTAATGGAAACTCCTCCAATCAGTCCTGAAAGCCCCCAATCTATCGAGTCAACCGCTACCGAGCCGAAGCCGAGCTACGTAAAGCTCGCCATGCGGAACATGGTTCGGAAGCGGGGGACTTCACTCAAACACTTTTTCCTGACGATGTTTGGATTATTAGGTGCATTCGTCGGTCTTGCCTACCTAACGCGCTGAAATGGGAATTATTGTAGAAGTTTGTGTTCAAGACTGCTTTTCTGAGGCACAAGATAGCCAGAAAGAGCTTGGTTTAGGCGACTCCTTAGACCCGATCGCCGATTCTAACCCCATTCCTGAAGCGGTTTGGAGTGACTGGTTTCAGCAGTGGCTAGAGGTGATGCAGCCAGAGTTGTCTCCGATTCAATCCTATGAATTGAGTTTGAGGCTGACGGGCGATCGCGAAATTCAAACCCTTAACGCCCAATACCGTCATCAAAACAACCCTACCGATGTCTTGGCATTCGCCGCATTAGAAGACAGTTCGCCACAAAACGACGAAGTTTACGAGTCTCAACCTCTTTACTTGGGCGACATCATCATTTCAGTAGAAACGGCTCAACGACAAGCCAACCTCCAAAACCATTCCCTCCGCGTGGAACTGTCATGGCTAGCCACTCACGGCTTGCTGCATCTTCTCGGTTGGGATCATCCGGATGAGGCAAGTTTGAACCAAATGCTGACAAAACAACAATTTCTGTTGAACACGGTGGGTCTTTTATCTGAAAACCGCTAGAGTTGTGAGAATGATGAGAGTCCTTAGGTGAAAGTCTTTAGAAATAAAGCCGTAACCAAGCACTCCAGAAACAAGATATTTTTTAGAAACGATAAATAAATTTCATTGTTCATGCTTCATTCAGCAATTAATTTCAGATAAACTGTCTCAGATTCTTTTTCTGTCTAAAGAGTAGTTGTTTCGTTTTTGTTGCAGTCTATGACCTCTGAACTCCAAACTCCAGATCCTGATGGTTCAAACGGCAAAGTGGCAACTCAACCAACAAAAATAGACCGAGAATTAGCGTGGCGGGTCGCTCCTAGTCTGCTCATTAGCTTTAAGTATGCTTGGGCAGGGATTAGCTATGCTTTTCATACTCAGCGAAACTTTCGCATCCACGTTATTTTGGGTGGTTTGGCAATTGGTGTAGGCGCTCTTTTACACCTTTCTGCGGTGGAAATGTCGGTAGTGGGCTTAACCATTGGTGCAGTGTTGGCAATGGAGTTGTTGAATACTGCGATTGAATCTGTGGTTGACCTCACCGTTAAACAGAACTACCACGAGCTTGCTAAAATTGCGAAGGACTGTGCCGCCGCCGCAGTTTTGATTTCTGCCCTGGCGGCGATCGGTGTAGCCAGTTCACTCATTTTGCCCAGGCTTTGCATTAAACTTTGGCAAATTTTCCAAGCTTTCTCTTTTCTCCACTAATTTTTTATCGTTTTTTAGTTCGCTCAGATCTAAATAGTTTAAGGAAGGAGTCAATTCAGTTGATTCTCGTTATTGATAATTACGACAGCTTTACCTATAACCTGGTGCAATATTTAGGCGAATTAGGATCAGAGTTGGTAGCGGCGCAGGAAATTCAGGTTTACCGTAACGATCAAATCACCCTCGCCCAGGTTCGCGAATTGAAACCGGATGGAATCGTGATTTCTCCTGGACCGGGTCGCCCTGAGGATGCGGGCATTTCTCTGAAACTGATTCAAGAATTAGGAGTGGAATATCCCATTTTAGGAGTTTGCTTAGGGCATCAAAGCATTGGTCAAGTATATGGTGGAAAAATTGTGTTAGCCCCAGTTTTGATGCATGGCAAAACTTCGCAAGTTCACCATAAGGGCGTTGGGGTATTTGAGGGATTAGAAAATCCATTGACAGCAACTCGCTACCATAGTTTAGTGATTGAACCGCAGGAGTTTCCAGAAGTCCTAGAAATAACAGCGTGGGTGGATGATGGCACTATTATGGGGGTAAGACATCGACAGTATCCCCATATTCAAGGTGTGCAGTTTCATCCTGAAAGTGTGTTGACCGTTTCTGGCAAGCAAATTCTGCGAAACTTTTTGATGGCTATTAATCCTTTGCTGTTGAAATAAGTGGAACCTTGAGGGCGTTCACGTTCGACGAGGCAAAGGTGACTATCATTGTTTGAGCTTTCTAAATTATGTGTGGCTTAATGAGGAGATTATGAAACGGCGCAAGTTAATCCGTTATGCCGGAACAAGCATACTGACCGCCTGTGGGCTAGGTTTGACATCTGGCTTTGAGCGCGCTCAAGCTCAAGCTCAAAGTCCTCTATCCATCCAATGGTTTGGGCATACGTGCTTTTTGTTTGTGGGTGGTGGTAAGCGAATTTTAGTCAATCCTTTTCGCACTCTGGGGTGTACGACTGGATATCGTCTTCCTAAAGTGAATACCGATCTGGTTTTGATTAGTAGCCAGTTGCTCGATGAAGGCGCTGTAGAAATTGTGCCGGGTAATCCTCGGTTGCTCTATGAGCCGGGTGCTTATCAAGTGGATGGCATTAAAATTCAGGGCATTCGCACGGCTCACGATCGCCAAGAGGGTAAACGGTTTGGAATCAATGTGGCATGGAAGTGGAAACATTCTGGCGTTGAACTGCTTCATTTGGGCGGTGTGGCAGCCCCAATTTCTCCAGAACAAAAGATTCTGATGGGAACCCCGGATATTTTGTTTATTCCTGTAGGGAATGGTCCTAAAGCCTATACGCCGGAAGAAGCGAAGGACGCGATCGCGATTCTCAATCCAAAAGTGATTGTTCCAACACACTATCGGACTCAAGCCGCTGCTAATGCTAAAGAAACTTGCGATATCTTGCCAGTCGATAATTTCTTAACGCTCATGAGTGGCACGCCGATTCGCCGTCCCGGAACTTCGATCGCAATTCGACCATCAGATTTACCTAAAAATGGAATGGTCGTGAACGTAATGAGCTATCGATTCTAGTCAGTTAGCTTTTAAATCCGCAATTTAGCGGAATAAAGGCATCTATTTCGCTGATAAATATCACTTTCCTGACAGGGAACCTTAAGGAAGGTGATACTTTGGGGGCTTAATTATGCTGGCTGTTTTAACGTTGTCTGCTTTGACAGGGTTTGTCACTTTATCTTTTATGGCGACCTCAAAATCGTTCTTGAGCCGCTTAGCTCATAAAAGAAATTAGCTCATCAAATAAGTTAGCTCATCAAAGAAATCTGTGGCGATCGCATCCAGGCAGTATCTTAGTATCTGAATGAGATGCATTTTTTGAGTAGGTGGAGATTGTGGCTATTGCACATCCTGATGGGAAATTGATCAATTCTGTGGGGTTGAGGTGCTTACGAACGGCGGCTATGGCGATCGCAACTGCTACATTGGCAGCTAGCTTTGTTGGGGCAGCAGAAAAAGCCTCGCAGCCAGCATCGTCTCAACCGACGGCTCCTGCAAAGGATAAGGATGTGGAATTGCAAGTCGGGATTGTGCAACGGTTTGGCACGCAACCGACCGATATTGTGACGTTGAAAGCTCAACCGGGCGATCGCTTGACCCTCAAGTTTCCCCAAGCGGATGGTAAACCGAAAACCCTGACCACTAGCACCGCGACCGTGAAGGTCTTGATGCAGCCTCTCCCAGAAGCGCAGGTGCAAGAGCGTGTCGTTCTTAGTACTCACCGCAGCTTTGAAAGTGCAGAAGACAGCGCTAACCGCTGGCGATCGCAGGGCATCCCGGTGGAAATTGCCCAGCCCAAACGCTGGCAAGTGTGGGCAAAGCGCGATGTTTATACCACGCCCCTCTTGCGCCGATTGCTATTACAAAGCTTACAAGTGAAGGGCATTCAAACGGCTTTTGTGGATAGTCGCCTCTTGAAACAGCAGCCAAAAGCCGCCTTGATGATCAATGGCAAATCTTATCTGCAAGATAACGTCCAAATTTCAGCAGGTCGGGGCGCGATTCAGGTGAAAACCGAGTTGAAAGACGATCTCAACACACGGCTGTATGCCGGAAGTTTGCGTCTTCAGCCGAACACCTATGGCACCTACACTCTAGTTAACCAGGTTCCCCTAGAAGCTTACTTGCGCGGGGTTGTGCCCCATGAAATTGGCACGACAGCCGCAGCCGCAGTGCTTCAGGTGCAGGCGATTTTGGCACGGACTTATGCCTTACGAAACCTGCGCCGATTTGCCGTGGATAACTATCAACTGTGCGCCGATACTCAGTGTCAGGTTTATTTTGGGTTAGGGGAGGCACATTCGGCAACCGATGCAGCGATCGCCACCACTCGCGGCAAAGTGCTGACTTACCAAAATGAACTGGTCGATGCGGTCTATTCTGCTTCCACTGGCGGGGTCACTGCTTCGTTTAATGATGTCTGGGAAGGACCCGATCGCCCCTACCTCGTGACCCGCGTTGACTCCGTTGCTAGCAATTGGGATCTGTCGCAACAGCCCTTAACCAATGAACAAAAAGCGCGCCAATTTCTCAAGCAAACAAAGGGTTTTAATGAAACCGATCAAAAGTGGTTTCGCTGGCAATATAGCAGCAGCCTGACCGAATTGAATAAAGACCTGCACGAGTATCTCAAAACCCTGAAAAGCCCCCTGGCAAACTTCAAAAGCATTAATCAACTAAAAGTTGTGCAGCGATCGCCCGCTGGACGAGTGCAAAAACTGCGGGTGACAACCGATTTGGGCGCGATCGACCTGGAAAAAGACAACATTTTAGTTGCGCTGTATGCACCTGCAAGCTTGTTTTTCTATGTAGATCCGCTGCTGGATGCTAAAAAAAAGCTGACAGGCTATGCCTTCTCCGGCGGCGGATTTGGGCATGGAGTAGGACTTAGCCAAACCGGTTCCTATCATCTAGGTAAACTCGGTTGGAGCAGCGATCGCATCCTCAGCTTCTATTATCCCGGCACCCAACTTCAACCGATCACTAACTCTCTTGTTCTGTGGCGTGATCCGTTTGTTAGGGAATAGGGAACAGGGATTAGAAAAGAAAACTCAAAACTCAAAACTCAAAACTCAAAACTCATAATTCATAATTCAAAACTCCCTCTTCCCCGAAACTCTCGCCTCTTGCCCCTCGCCTCTTGCCTTTCAAAAATACACCCCACAGCGGGATCGCTATGAGGTGAGTTTGTATAGGGATATCTTTTTGCAAAAATGATGCGATCGCTTAAATGGGCGACTGCATCAAAATTTTGCAATTTGCTAGAGAAGAAGCACTAGTACAGAGCTTCTTCCTGGTGTGTTTGAATGGTGACATCCGAAGTAGGATAGGCGACGCAAGTCAACACATATCCTGCTTGAATTTGATCATCATCTAGGAAGGATTGATCCGATTGATCAACCGCACCAGAAACAATCTTGCCAGCACAGGTGGAGCAAGCACCCGCGCGACAGGAATAGGGGAGGTCAAGCCCTTGCTCTTCAGCCGCGTCGAGGATGTACTCATCATCGGGAACTTCGATGGTGGTATTTAGCCCTTCTGTTTCGTTGATTAATGTGACCTTAAAAGTTGGCATGCAGTGGTCCTCTCTTTAATGGATACAGCACTTTAAGAAAGCTTGTTCAAAGCTGACTGTGCATTCTTATAAGTTAAGACTGCTTTACATCTCAGCCTTACCAATCTTGATACTACGGGATAACGAGCGGTTTATGACTCCTGATCCCCGACTATTACGAATGGGATTCGTAATGGAAATGGTTAATCCAATCTACTTATCTTATGAGACAAGCAAAAAGCGCTTGATTATCACCAATTTCCTATAAAAAAATGACTAAAACACACTGAACTATTGACTTTTAAGTTTTTTTGTCAGTTAAATAAGTATTTATTTTGAATGATTTGAATCATGATAGTTTCTTATATATTCTGAAGGCTTTGAGCTATATTTTTTATGCGAGTGGGATTAGTAGGCACCGGACATGCAGCGAAACTACGGGCAGAGGCGCTTCAGGGAGAACCTCGTGCGGATCTGGTCGTTGTTGCAGGACACAACTTAGAGCGTACCCAAGCATTTAGCCAGCCCTATGGCGCGATCGCCTGTGACTCCTGGCAAGATTTAATTGCTCGGTCAGACGTGGATTTAGTGGTAATTGCCACGATTAACCGGGATCATGGCGCGATCGCCCAAACTGCCCTAAACGCTGGAAAGCATGTGATCGTGGAATATCCCCTCGCGCTGGATGTTGCCGAAGCCGAAGCCGCGATCGCCCTCGCAAAAGCCAACCAAAAACTCCTGCACGTCGAGCATATCGAGTTGCTGGGCGGCGTTCATCACGCTTTGAAAGCATCCCTGGAACGCATCGGCGATCCCTTCTTTGCCCGCTACATCACCCTTAAACCCGAACACCCCGCCCCGTCCCGCTGGAGTTACAATCTCCAAGACTTCGGCTTTCCCCTGGTCGGTGCCCTCTCCCGTCTCCACCGCCTGATCGATCTCTTTGGCGAAGTCGCCTCCGTCACCTGCCAAGCCCAATTTCTCCCCCCTCGCCCTTTGCCCCTCGCCTCGCCCTACTACTCCACCTGTCTCTGCACTGCCCATCTCCGCTTTAAAAGTGGACTGCTGGCAGAAGTAACCTATGGCAAAGGCGAAGCACTCTGGCAAGCAAAGCGAACCTTTGAAGTGCAGGGCAAAACCGGAGCATTGATATTTGAGGGAGAACAAGGAACCCTGATTCGGGCTGAGGGCAGTGAAGCGATCGCGATCGGCAGTCGGCGCGGACTGTTTGCCAAAGACACCGCCATGGTGTTAGATCATCTCACCATCGGCACACCGCTTTACATCACCCCAGCAGCCAGCCTTTACACGCTTAAAGTTGCCCATGCCGCTCAGCAATCCGCCGCAACAGGCAACGCCATAGAAATTTGATCAAAGCAAATTAACGAAAATCTCATTCAATAGATTGCCAATCCAATCACGAAAATAAGGGGCGATCGGACAATCGATCTTTCTCAAGAGCCGTTTCCAGAAATTCCCAAGCTTGCTGATATTCCGATGCATCTTCATTGTCATCCAACCACGAGTCTAAAAGGGCGATCGCTGCTTGGTTTTTCAGTGCTTGTTCAGGATCAACAACCGATGGGTTAGTTGAT
>JBGTAZ010000247.1:0-25949 GCA_041749615.1 Leptolyngbyaceae cyanobacterium
ATTTTTGGGTAGCAATCAAGATGATTCAGTCTATGTGCCCATTACAACTCAGGCTAATCGGTTGGCGGGGCGGACTTCTCCTTATGGGTTAGATGTGAATATCATTTCGATCGCAGCCAAAAATGAGGCAAGCATTCCTGCTGCGGAGTTCCAGATCACCAATTTGTTGCGTCTCCGCCACAAAATCACTGGAGACGATGATTTTACTGTTCAAACTCAAAAGGATGTGCTGTCGATTGTTGGCACGATCACGGGGGGGCTGACTGTCATGCTAGCGGCGATCGCGGCAATTTCCCTCATTGTTGGCGGCATTGGCATCATGAACATCATGCTGGTTTCCGTCACCGAACGGACTCAAGAAATTGGCTTACGGAAAGCGATCGGAGCGTCTGAGCAAAATATTCTAGTTCAGTTCATGATCGAAGCTGTCATCCTATCTGCCGCAGGTGGGCTGTTGGGTACAGGCGTTGGTATTGGTGCCGTAACCTTGGTTTCCGCCATCTCGCCCCTACAAGCTGCTGTTTCGCCAGTTGCGATCGCCGTTGCAGTCGGAGTCTCCGGCGGTATCGGCTTATTCTTCGGCGTAGTTCCCGCTCGTCAAGCCGCCAAACTTGACCCGATTGTTGCTCTCAGAAGCGCCTAAGCAAATAAACTCAAAACCCAAAACTCAAAAGCCCATGCCCAACTCCACCATCATTCGGCTTGAAGATATTTATAAAATCTACGGTTCTGGCGAAACGGAAGTCCGTGCATTGGCGGGAGTGGATCTGATCGTAGAACAAGGAGAGTTTTGCTCAATTATGGGAGCCTCCGGATCGGGTAAATCGACCATGATGAATGTGATTGGCTGCCTCGACAAGCCGACATCCGGGCAGTATTACTTGGACAATGTAGACGTGTCTCATTTGGATGACTCTGCCCTTGCCCATGTGCGAAACCGCAAGCTGGGGTTTGTGTTTCAGCAGTTTCACCTATTGCCCCAACTCAGCGCTCTAGAAAATGTGATTTTGCCTTTGGTCTATGCCAACGTCCCCGATCGCGAACGGCGCGATCGCGCTACTGAAGCCCTGACGAAAGTTGGGTTGGCGCATCGGCTTAACAATCGCCCTAATCAACTCTCTGGTGGACAGCAACAACGAGTTGCCATTGCCAGAGCGATCGTCGGGCAACCCGTCGTATTACTAGCCGATGAACCCACCGGAGCGCTCGACTCCCACACGACCGAAGAGATTTTGCAAATCTTCGCAGACCTCAACGCCAGCGGCATGACGGTCGTGATGGTCACCCACGAACCCGATGTCGCCCGCCGCACTCGCCGGATTATTTGGTTCAAAGACGGCACCATCCTAAATCCAGCCTTAGCGCCCACTGAACTCAATCAACTCATGGCAGTGGCATAATTAGGCGTTCGACCTTGCTCCGTTTTGGGAATCTTAACGACGAGCGTTACGGCAATCAGTTATTGTCTTTTTCTACACGCTAATCTTCTACACGCCACTTTAATTTATGGATCTCAAAGCGCTGATTCGCGAAGTTCCAGATTTTCCGAAATCTGGCATTTCTTTCAAAGACATCACGACCCTGCTGCGCGATGCCGATGGATTGCAATATGCGATCGCCACCATGGCAGAGCAGTGTGCTGGTTTAGCTCCTGACTATGTGGCTGGCATGGAATCGCGGGGCTTCATTTTTGGGACTGCCCTTGCTTGCAAAATGGGCGTAGGGTTTGTTCCGATTCGCAAACCGGGTAAGCTTCCGGCTGCTGTGCATACGATTGAATACGACTTGGAATATGGCACCGACAAGCTAGAAATTCATCAAGATGCGTATCCGGCTGGGTCTAAAGTGCTGATGGTCGATGATTTGATTGCAACCGGAGGCACGGCGGGAGCGGCTGCAAAACTAATTCAGCAAGCAGGTGGGACTTTAATCGGCTGTGCCTTTGTAATTGAGCTAAAAGATCTAAACGGACGGCAACATCTGCCCAATGTGCCCATCATTGCGTTAGTGGAGTATTAGGATAGATCGCGGTTCGATCTTAGTGAATAGCTTGGTTATTGATTAGTTGTGGGTGAATACCCGCTAGACTTAAGCCAATCTGGAATTACTGAATGCAGGCATGATTTTCACTTGTAGGGGTAGCGCCTTGTGCCTACCCTCGCTGAGATGAGGGCAACCACAAGGGATTGCCCCTACGAATTTCATATCTAGATTCAGCAACGCCGCCAATCTATTGCAGCAAGGGCTTAACGTTAGTCATTAGAATCATGAGTACATCGGCTCCAAAACGGATGGCATCGGGCTTTGATTCGGTGCTGTCTTTTTTCACCAGCGATACGTTTGCCTATATTGTGAAGCGGGTTTTGCAGGGATTAGTCACCCTGCTGCTAGCATCCGTGCTTTGCTTTGCGTTAATTCAGCTTGCGCCTGGAGATTACCTCAGCACGCTCAAGGAAAACCCAAAAATCTCACCAGAGCGGATCGAACAGCTTAAACGACAGTTTGGCTTAGATAAATCCTGGTGGGATCAGTATTGGCGATGGCTGTGGCAGGTCGTGTCGCAAGGAAACTTTGGCACCAGTTTTGTATACAACCGTTCGGTGTCGTCGCTGCTGTGGGAACGGGTGGCGGCGACGCTGCTGCTGGCGATTTCGTCGCTGATTATGACCTGGGCGATCGCGGTTCCCATGGGCATCATTGGTGCCGTCAATCAAAATCGTCTCGTCGATCGCATCTTTCGCGTCATCAGCTACATCGGGCAAGGGTTTCCGAGCTTCATTGCCGCATTATTATTGCTGATCTTTGCTCAAAACACTGCTCCGCTGTTTCCCGTGGGAGACATGACCAGCATTGATTTTAATGACCTGACCCTGTTGGGTAAAATCCGCGATATTGCATGGCACATGGTACTGCCAACTTTAGCGCTCAGCATTACCAGCTTTGCCGGACTCCAACGGATTATGCGGGGGCAACTCCTAGATGTTTTGCGGCAAGACTACATCCAAACTGCCCGTGCGAAAGGACTGCCCGAAAACCGCGTGGTTTATATTCACGCGCTACGAAACGCCATTAATCCGCTGATTACTCTATTAGGATTTGAATTTGCAGCCCTACTGAGCGGTTCTTTTATTACCGAGTACTTTTTCAATTGGCCCGGATTGGGACGACTGATTTATCAAGCGTTGCTGGCACAAGATATTTACCTGGTCATGGCAAGTTTGATGATTGGTGCCGCGATGCTGATTGCCGGGAACCTGCTAGCCGACTTGCTGCTAAAAGTCGTTGATCCACGCATCAAGTTAGGATCGGACGAGTGACGATTGACGAAGGGCGAGGGGTAAATTACTTCTGACTTCTGCTCCCTGACTTTTGCCCCCTGACTTCTGTCCCCGAACCTCTGTCCCCTCGCCTTTTCTTTTATGATTTCTCAAACTTACTATCTAGTACGATCTAGAGCCGATGGACAATATCTAGTGGCTCGTCCCCATCGGAATGAGGGCGATCGCGCTCCGGCAGATCCTGGATTTCTGCTGCTATTTCAAGAACATGCGGACGCTCTGAGCTATCTCAACACCCACGCGAGGGAGTTAGCCGATCGCTTTGCCGTTGAAACCACTTCGGGCACTCAGCTAGAAGGGGTGCTGAAGCGTTGGAGCTTTACGGGTGTTGGCATGGTGAAAGATCCGCTGTTGCCCAAGGTGGAATTTTTGATTCGGTAAAAGCTCGTTCAATGACGCGATCGCGTTAAAGTCATACCAATTTGAAATTAAAACGCGACAGATGATCTGCTGGAAGCGGCAATGTTTCTTTGTCTTGCAACTCAAAACTCAAAATATCTCCTTCGGAGACGCTACGCGAACAAAACTCAAAACGGTGTCACCCGATTCAACTCCGAAACAAGCGGCTATATTGGCATTCATGAGCCATACTCGCCAAAGACAGCCCCCAACTACAGCTACATAGGTCATCGGCTTGCAGGGTTGAAATATTTTCAGCAGCGTGCTTTAAGGCGGGCTGCATAGTGAGTAGCAGGCGTTGTCCCGCCGTTTGCCCCAGGGGAATTAGCTTAACTCCAGCGCTGACTAAGTTGGCAATCCAGCTATAAAGATAGGCAAGTAGAGCGGCTTGTAGGTCGAGTTGGTGATGTGCTGCCGCGATCGCATAGGCGATCGCAAAATTGCAGCCCTCTTGTTGCAGCAGTTCGCAAGCCCTGATCAGTTCAGGATGAAGATCTAGCAAAAGCTTTAAGAGCGATCGCCCCATTTGCAAACTTTGCTGTCTCAACTCCTCCGTTTCTCTCGCTGCCGTTAGCCACCTATTCCACCGAATCACCGCATCAAAATCTTGGGTATGGATCGCTTCATAGCCCTGTATCATCACGGCGGCTTCTAACCGCACTGCACCCCAGCGCAACTCCTGAGTTAACCACTGCGCCAACGTCTCTTGACTATTCACCGTGCCTAACTCCACCAACGCCTCCAATCCTTCGGAGTAACTATATGCCCCTACCGGAAGCGCCGGACTGGCAAGCTGTAAAAGATGGAGCAGAGATTCAGTGTTCATCTTTGTTCGCCCTGCTCTAATGTTGATGCTGTCCATAGGCTCCGCTTTCGGGGTGGAAAGGTTGGATGTCTTCATCAACGTGTAAACCCCGATGGAGCAGGAGATCGCGTAGAACGGGATCGGGAGAAAGACGGAGGTAAGTAGGCGCGATTTCGAGCGAAACATGGCGATTGCCGAGATGATAAGCCGCTTGCAACAAAGCAAGCGGAGTTTGAGCAGTGACCGTCAGCACGGGTTCGGGTTTGGCAATCACCCGCACGATCGCCCCATCATCAGCTTGCAACCAATCACCATCCCGTAATACGGTGCCTCTCGGTAGCTGTAGATAAACCAGTTGCCCATCCGCAGTTTCAAAATGGTGGCGCGATCGCGTGCGGTCTTCTGCTGTGAGGGGCAGTGTCAAAGAAACTGACACCTCCGGCTCCGTGGTTAACCGTTGCGTGAAAGTGGATGTTGCCGGCGATCGCATGAGCTTATCTCAAGTTTTTATTTAGCCATTCAGTGTAATTTAAAAATCTTGCCCATAGTGTTCATGCGCGGCTTCTTATTCCCGCACTTCCTTAATACTGGTTTTGCGTTCCAGAATTTCTTTCAACACCAGCGTCACTAGCGCCAGCAGCGCCAGCAATACAGCCGCAGAAAATGCTGCTTCTGTTTGATATTGCTTATAAGCATCTTCCACAAATAGCGGCAAGGTTTGGGTTTTGCCAATGATATTGCCCGACACAACCGACACCGCGCCAAATTCGCCCATCGCTCTGGCATTGGTGAGCAGCACGCCATACAACAGCCCCCAGCGGATATTCGGTAAGGTGATCCGCCAAAAAGTTTGCCAGCCGTTTGCCCCCAGAGTTTTAGCCGCTTCTTCTTGCTCCGCCCCGGCTTCTTCCAACACCGGAATCACTTCACGGGCAACAAAGGGAATGGTGACAAATGCCGTTGCCAAAATCATGCCGGGTAACGCAAAGATGATTTTTACATCGTACTGTTGCAAAAACTCGCCAAACCAACCATTGCGACCATAGAGCAAAACAATCATCAGCCCTGCCACCACGGGAGAGACGGAAAACGGCACATCCAAAATGCTGATGACAAAGGCGCGTCCTCGAAATCGCTTGCGGGCAATCAGCCATGCGGCACATAGCCCAAACACAGTGTTGATCGGAACCACAATCAGGGCAATGATCAGAGTGAGGTTCACAGCGGTCAGAAAGTTTGCTTCGACCAGGTTGGCAAAAAAGGGTGCCCAGCCTTTGGCAAACGCCTGATAAAAAACGTTGATAGTCGGAATAAACAGCACCAGCGTTAGATAGACGATCGCCACTGCAATCAACGCAACCCTGACCCAAGGGCGATCGCGAGACGCAGGCATCGGTTTAGTCGATCGCTGTAAATCAGTAGGCGCGTCTAAATTAGATGTCATAGCGACGACCCCAAGCTTGCAACAAATTAATCAAAAACAGCAGGATCAGCGAAATAGTCAACAACACTGCCCCAATAATGGTTGCTCCGGAATAATCGTATTGCTCTAACCGTTGAAAGATTAGAACCGGAGCAATCAGATCTTGGAATGGAGTATTGGATGCCACAATCACCACCGAACCATATTCGCCAACGGCACGAGAAAAGCCCAGCGCTACGCCCGTTAAGATGGCAGGCATCAGCGGCGGCAACACGACCCGCCAAAACGTTTGAAACCGAGAGGCTCCCAACGACCAGGCGGCTTCTTCAATATCTTTTTCCATTTCTGCCAATACGGGCTGAACGGTGCGAACCACAAAGGGCAAGGAGATCAACAGCATGGCGATCGCGATGCCAGACCGTGTGAAAGCAATCTTAATCCCTAGGGGTGCGAGGAGAGAACCAATCCAGCCGTTATCGCTATAGACCGTCGCCAAGGTTAACCCCGCAACCGACGTAGGCAAGGCAAACGGTAAGTCTACAGCGGCATCTACCACACGCTTCAGCGGAAAGGTATATCGCGTTAATACCCAGGCGATCAGCGTGCCAAAAATGCCATTGATCATCGCTGCCCAAAAAGCAGTCACAAAGGTAACTTCGTAAGCCGATAAAGCGATTGGGCTGGTGGCAACTTGCCAAAATTTTGCCGGTCCTTCACTGGCTGCCTTCAAGAAAAGCGCGATCGTCGGCAGCGCCAGCATGAAAAACAAATAGCCCGATGTGATGATCCAAAGCCAGGGAAGCCGCCGAAAGAAAACCCAGAAGCGCTCCTGAAAAGTATCTTGAGTTGAAGAAGCAGTCATGAAGAGTTCAAGCTGGAACATTAAGAGCAAACGCTATCTTAATCTACTTAAGCCTGATAGGAAAACCGTATTTAGCAAGAATAGAACAATCAAGTCATACCAATTTAAATAGAGAATTCAACAGATCTTAAGTTGAGACCGTGACTGAGTAAAGCTTCTACAATTCAAAATATCTCCTACAGAGACGCTGAGTGCAAGGCACACGCTGCGCGAACGCGAACAAAATTCAAAACTCAAAACTCAAAATTCAAAACTCAAAATATCTCCTTCGGAGACGCTACGCGAACAAAACTCAAAACGGTATCACTAAGCAGGCATCAATCCTCAGCCCAACGGCAGTAAGGGTGCTTTGCTAGATTGGCGTTGTAATAGCGAGAATCGTCGGAGACTTCTACCCCAATCCAGTCGGGCAACGCGATCGCTTGCTTTTCGTCCGTCAGTTCAACCTCCGCCACAATCAAGCCCCGATTCTCGCCAGCAAATTCATCAATTTCCCAGACTAATCCACCCCATTCCACCCGATATCGTGTTTTTTGAATCAGCGGTGGTTCACATAAGGTTTGTAATAGTTCTTGAGCATGAT
This sequence comes from Leptolyngbyaceae cyanobacterium, assembly GCA_041749615.1. Classification (GTDB taxonomy): domain Bacteria; phylum Cyanobacteriota; class Cyanobacteriia; order Leptolyngbyales; family Leptolyngbyaceae; genus ULC077BIN1. The sequence continues at coordinate 7,411 of JBGTAZ010000247.1, forward strand.
CCACTGGAATCGCATATTCATATTCCGCGCGGGCAATGCCTGTGGTTGCCCCTTTAATCGTCAAATAGGCTTGTTCGTCGGCAATCCGCACGCGCACCGTTTTGCTGGGAGTGCTGACTAGATAGCCTTGACAATAAAATACGCCCGTTCCCAGCGATCGCCAGTCATCATTTTTCACCAAAAACTTACGCTCGATTTCAGTTGGCATCAGAAATACAACCTGGCTAGCAGAACTACTTTCTTTTTAATACCCTGCTGCTGCGAAATCAAGATTACTGGTATAAACGACTCGCTCAACTTGGCTTTCCCAGGTGCCATCGGGATAAAGCGTGACTAAGCGTAAACCGGGTTGTTCTTCATCCAAGGCAAACGTATCGCTGTTTGGCTTAAATTGAATGCAGGTTGAGGGCGTGCCGAGATAATGAACTTGGTGGCGCTGACGGCTAAAGTTTTGATGAATGTGACCAAACAAAACGAGCTTTACCTGAGGATGGCGATCGCACACTTCAAAAAATTCTTCAGCATTCAGTAGCCCAATATCGTTCATCCAGTCGGAGCCACTTAAAAAAGGTGGATGGTGAAAGGCAATCAGAGCCGGGGCACCACTGGATTGGCTGAGTTCTTGATCGAGCCATTCCAAGCTTTCGGACGAGAGAAAACCATGGACACAGCCCGGTACGCTGGAATCTAACAAGACAATTTGCCAGGGCGCTGCATAAACCGATTTTTGAGGCGAAACGGGCGATCGCGTGAGCACCTGCGCCATCGTCTCTGGGCAATCGTGATTTCCAGGCACCCAATACGCCGGAATTGCCAGCGGTGACAGCATCTCTTGCAACATTTCATAGGATTTCACTGTGCCATCCTGAGACAAATCACCCGTTAAAAGCAGTAGGTCGGGTCGCCGCTCTAAAACGTTTACCTGATCGATCACGGCTTGAAATGATGCGATCGTTTGTAGACCTAGCAGCTTTTGCTGATCATCGGCAAACAAATGAGTATCTGTAATTTGAGCAACTAGTAAGGATGAGGGGGAGTTAACCGCGATCGCACTCATAAAAAAGTTCCAACATTGCAATCAGTAAGTTCAGCCAATGGGAAAGACGCGCTAGGCTAGGAGAAATAGGTATAAAGGCTTTACATATAGAGTAGTATTGCTGAGATTTTAGACCTACGATCTGCCACAGCAAGCGGTATGATTTCGATCACATAGAAGCTCCGTGTAGAAGAGTTATTAATCCATGCGGCAAGAACCCATTATTGCGATCGACCACGTCAATCATTATTTCGGCTCCGGGCGACTCCGAAAGCAAATTTTGTTTAAGATCACCACAGAGATCCAACCGGGCGAAATTGTGATCATGATGGGTCCTTCTGGCTCTGGAAAAACTACTTTGTTGACGCTGATCGGGGCGCTGCGATCGACGCAAGAAGGCAGCATGAAAGTTTTGGGTCAAGAATTATATCGTTCCCCGAATCGCTTGTTAGTGGAGTTGCGGCGCAATATTGGCTACATTTTTCAAGCGCATAACTTATTAGACTCTCTGACTGCCCGCCAAAACGTGCAAATGTCTATGGAGTTGCATGAGAATCTATCTGAGCGAGAGCGGCGGCATGGAGCCGCAGAAATGTTAGAAGCGGTGGGGCTGGCAGATTGGAGTAACTACTACCCGCAAGAATTATCGGGTGGGCAAAAACAAAGAGTTGCGATCGCTCGTGCTCTTGCCAGTCATCCCAAAATCGTTTTAGCCGATGAACCCACTGCCGCACTGGATAAACAATCGGGTCGTGATGTCGTAGAAATTATGCAAAAACTTGCGAAACAGCAAGGTTCCGCTATTTTGTTAGTGACTCATGACAACCGCATTCTAGATGTGGCAGATCGGATCATTTATATGGAGGATGGCTATCTATCGTCGTTAGAAACGGCTCCCGTTTAAACGATGCTTTTTCAGATTCAGTGCTTAATAATGAGTTTCTTGAACAGGAAATCCAGGTGCGGTCCAGCCAGAGATAAAGAACTCGCTGCGAATTTTGTTGAACTCAATTAAATCTCCATCCTTGAGAAATCGCTGCTGCAATGGAACTAACTTAGAGCGATTAACGTAGGTGCCATTGCTGCTGCCCAAATCCATCATGTAAAACCCTTGCTGTGGGTGATGCCCAATTACGGCATGGCAGCGAGAAATGGATTTTTCCAAAATGGCGATCGCGCAATTACTACTTCGCCCAATCAGCCAACTATTTGCCAGTTCAGTGACTTGAGTGGAGTGACCATTGGTCAGATTAGTTGTCAAAAAAGCAGTCCGCCCCGTGGTAACCGCTTGAATGTAATTAGAGCTAATTTCACAGCGGCTTGGCGCATTCAAGATCGGCTCAATAAAAGTTGCAACTTGGTTAATGTTTGGTCCAAGATCCTCAATAAGGGATTCTGAAATGGACGGATTTTGTTCTAAGAACAAGTGAGTACGGTGGTCAACTTGACCAGAAGATTTCAGATTCAACATGCTTACCTAATCTAGAAAACTTATGACAATACAACAACAAGCAGTTAACCGAGTTGCCTAACCTAGACCCTGAATACAGCCGAGCGATTGATGATTAAAATAATTAAAAAAATTATCCGAGCAGTGAGCGGTGGCTCTGAGTTTAGCTTTGGGTCTGGCTAAGTGCGACTACATAGACTAAACACCAGCTTTATCACTTCATGCAATGATCCAAGGCAAACTTTTCTAAACCTTTATAGAATCTGCGACTATTACAAACCTTCTTTAAAGCTTTCCTAAGTATTTATTCATACTCTCTACCTACCACAAGGCGCGTCGTCTATCGGAGTCTCTACTAGTTGAATTGGACTCAGTTGAAGTAGGGGGTTGAGCCGGTCTGCCGGGGTTTAACGGGTTTTGAATATCGGTTGAAACTTCAGATTGATTGGGAGCTTGAACGCTAAGCCCGGTATTGATCGTTTGGTAGTCCCGCTGGCTCGAACCAAACGTATTTTCCCACCAGCCTTGAGAACTGATGTACCGAATTCCGATCAGGGATAGGATGAAAAGTATTAGCGCTGGAACCCACCAGCCTGCTTGTTGTCGCTTCTTTTCACCACTCGTTTCTCCGCTCATCGTTTACACTCCGTTGAGTAGTTGCGATCGGCGATCGCATTAGGTATCCAGCGTATCTAGCGTATATTAGCAAAACTGCCGTAAGCCCCGCGCTCTACCCGCTACACCTTCGGTGGGCTACGCCAACGGGTGAGCGTCGGGATATAAGGCGCGTGAGTTGAGGTGCGTTGCCTGACCGATTCCGTAGGACAGGGGAGGCAACAGCGCCGAAACGAACCCACTATCTTTACAAGTTGAAAAAGCTGAAAGGTGCATAGAGGTTGAGTTTCGAGCCATAATGGAGATGGTTGATGACCCGCTTGGACGCTCGAACAAATAGGTTTCAGTAGAGTTTTGACTCTTACCACAGAAAGACCGGAGCCAAGGAAGGAACAAGCCTAGCGGGTGGCAATTGCCGTAAATCCAAGGTGCATTGTGCGATAAAACTTAAACTCCTTGGGGCACAGGGAGTCTGCCAGGATAACGTTTCGGCGTTGTAGGAGTCAGTAGCGGTGTGTTGATTATTTTCAAGCATCGACTGAAACCTCCAGAGGCTTCATAAGACCTGAACTGTGTATGCAGGAATGGCTAAAGCCTGTGAAACTGGAAGCCCGTGTTGTACCTGTACTCAGGTCAGCGTCGGGTACGTCACTCCGTCCTACTTGAGGATTTCGTCATCTTGCCCCCAAAAGCCCTGATGCTTAATGACCGTCACGTCTCCCAATACCGTGACTTGACAAGACAATCGACGATTTTTTTCTAGAGAATGAGGCGGTAAAGATAGTCGCGTTTTTTCTTGCCAGCCCATTTCTGAAACCGCGCCTTCAATTTGAACCGCACAAGTTCCACAGGTGCCAAATCCATGACAATTAATGGTGTTCGCTGCGCCGTTGTAAACTATCGCCCCATTGTCCAGCATTACTTGACGAAGATTTGCACCTGTTTCGCACTCAAACGTTTTATCCTGAGCTTTAATAGTTGGCATGGTGATAAACTCTCTTGAAGGTTCTGCTATCCGTGTTCTGTGAGGATTTTTTTGAGAGTCTGAAAAACTTCATAAAATCACTCCAAGACCATCTTTCATTGATCAACCCAAAATTGCAAGACTACTAGGTTATGGTCTGGTGGAATTAGTTTTCTACCCTAGAGAATGGTGCCAAAATTTTTACTGTTGCTCTGTAATGACTTTAGACTACCCACTCTGGATTTACGACACAACTCTACGCGATGGGGCACAGCGGGAAGGACTTTCACTCTCCATCGAAGATAAAATTCGGATTGCCCGCAGGCTCGATCGCCTGGGAATCCCATTTATTGAAGGCGGTTGGCCCGGTGCAAACCCCAAGGATGTCCAGTTTTTTTGGCAACTTCAAGAAGAACCGCTGACTCAGGCAGAACTGGTCGCATTTTGTTCCACTCGTCGTCCTGGGGTGAGAGCGGCGGATGATGCCATGTTGCAACCGATTTTGGCGGCGGGAACTCGCTGGGTGACCATTTTTGGCAAGTCCTGGGATTTACACGTCACGGAAGGCTTAAAGACTACGCTCGATGAGAACTTAGCGATGATAGGCGACACGATCGCCTATCTGCGTGCCCAAGGTCGTCGGGTAATTTATGATGCGGAACACTGGTTTGATGGCTATAAATGCAACCCCGCTTATGCGATGGAAACCTTGAATAGCGCGATCGCGGCGGGAGCAGAATGGCTCGTTTTTTGCGATACCAACGGCGGCACCTTGCCTCACGAAATCTCCAAAATCGTGCAGGATGTGATTCAGCATTGCGACCTGCAATCCTCTCCTTCCTCTTCCCTCTCGCCTCTTGCCCCTCACTCCTCACCTCACTTCGGCATCCACACCCACAATGATGCTGAAATGGCGGTAGCAAACGCGATCGCGGCAGTTATGCAAGGAGCCTGCATGGTTCAAGGCACCATCAACGGCTACGGCGAACGCTGCGGCAATGCCAATTTGTGTTCGGTCATTCCCAACCTGCAAACCAAACTAGGATTTTCTTGCATCTCGCCTGAGCAACTGGCACAACTGACCGATACCAGCCGATTTATCAGCGAAGTGGTGAATTTGGCACCGGATGACCACGCACCCTTTGTCGGATTGTCGGCGTTTGCCCACAAGGGCGGCATCCACGTTAGCGCCGTCGAACGCAACCCGTTAACTTATGAACATATAGCGCCAGCGATCGTGGGCAACCGTCGCCGCATCGTCATTTCCGAGCAGTCTGGACTGAGCAATATTTTGGCAAAAGCCCGCAGCTTTGGGATTGAGCTAGAAAAACAAGACCCCACCTGCCGCCAAATTTTGCAGCGATTAAAAAACTTGGAAAGCGAGGGCTACCAGTTTGAAGCCGCCGAAGCCAGTTTTGAACTGCTGATGCGGGAGGCTTTGGGGCAACGCCTCCCGCCCTTTGAGGTCAAAGGCTTTCAGATTCACTACGACATGATTTCAGGCAAACAATTACTCTGCGCCACGTCTATGGCAACCATCAAAATTGCGGTGGATGGCAAAGATATTTTAGAAGCAGCAGAAGGCAATGGTCCCGTAGCCGCAATGGATGCGGCACTCCGAAAAGCATTGGTCAACTTCTATCCTGAAATTGAATCCTTTCACTTGACCGATTACAAAGTGCGGATTTTGGATGGAGCCGCTGGCACTTCTGCCAAAACCCGCGTCTTGATTGAATCTAGCAATGGTCATCAGCGCTGGACCACGGTCGGCGTTTCCGACAACATTCTGGAAGCCTCCTATCACGCGATCGTTGAAGGCTTGGAGTATGGTTTGTTGTTGCAAAGTCAGGTAGGAACAGCGATCGCCGTTTCTACCTAAGTGGCGTTTTCAAGGGGAGTTATCTACACTTCCACTTTTACACCCTTCCAGAAAGCAACGTAGCCTTTGATGTTTTTCGCTGCATCCTTGGGTTCTGGATAATACCAAGCAGCATCTTTGTTGGTTTGCCCATCTACCACCACGTTGTAGTAGCTCGCAGTGCCTTTCCAAGGGCAGCCGGTGTGGGTGTTGCTTGGCTCAAAATAGTCTGGGTTGATCGAGTCCGCTGGAAAGTATTGATTGTTTTCAACCACTTCGCAGTGATCGCTTTCGGCAAGGACGGCACCGTTCCAAATCGCTTTAGGCATGGAAAATAATCTCGTTGCATAGTTCGCCTTTAGCCTATCGAAAGGGGCTTGGTCTTGCAAGGCGATCGCAAATTAACTGATAAACTGATCCGCAGATAGTACAAGCCTAGCGTGAAGCAGATGACCTGTTTTCCGATGGCTCTTCGTTCCTACTCCCTAGTCTCCAACTTTTTCTATGCTGCCAGTCAACCAAGCTGAACACATTATCTTAGATCTCATTCAGCCACTTGATGCGGGGCAAGATGGGGAAACGCTCAGTTTGCTGGATGCAGTAGGGCGAATTTTGGCAGACCCGATCGCCAGTTCCCTCGATTTTCCCCATTGGGATAATTCTGCAATGGATGGATACGCGGTGCGGTATGCCGATGTGCAGGCATGTACGGCTGCAACCCCAGTGACATTGGAAATTGTGGAAGAGATTCCAGCGGGGTATCAGCCGCAAAAAACAATTCAAGCGGGTCAGGCGGCGCGGATTCTGACGGGTTCGGTGATGCCCAGTGGGGCGGATACGATTGTGATTCAGGAGGAGGCGCAGCGATCGGGCGATCGCGTGACTATTTTTGCCACTCCAGCGCCCCATGCGTTTGTCCGCGATCGCGGCGCATATTATCGGGCAGGCGCACCTTTACTTGCCGCAGGATTGCGATTGCAGGCTGCCGAAATTGCGGTGTTAGCCGCTGCCCAGTGTGCCCAAGTCAAAGTTTATCGCCGACCCAAAGTCGCCATTCTTTCCACGGGTAGCGAACTGGTCGCGATTGATCAGCCGTTACAACCGGGGCAAATTGTGGATTCCAATCAGTATGCCCTCGCGGCGTTGGTTGCCCAAGCGGGAGCAGAGCCAGTGCTGTTGGGAAGAGTTCCCGATCAGCCAGAAGCGTTGAAGACTGCGATTCAACAGGCGATCGCGACTGCCGATATGGTGCTGTCCTCCGGTGGCGTTTCCGTGGGTGATTATGATTATGTCGATGAAATATTGGCAGCGCTAGGAGCCACGATTCATATTCGGGCGGTTGCTGTGAAGCCGGGGAAACCCCTGACGGTGGCGACATTCGACAGAATAGGGAATAGGGAACAGAATGCCGGAAAAGAGACTCTTTCTCTCAGCCTCCAGCCTCTCGCCTCTCGCCCTTTGACCGTTTACTTTGGGCTTCCTGGCAATCCGGTTTCTGCGCTGGTCACCTGCTGGCGATTTGTGCTGCCTGCTTTGCGAAAACTATCGGGTTTGCCTGCACCCTGGCAGCCAGAATTTGTCTGGGCGCGATCGCTGAATACGCTTAAATCAGATGGCAAGCGGGGATCTTACCTGTGGGGCAATTTGCGGCTGGTGCATGGGGAGTATGAGTTTGAGGTGGCGAGTGGTAGCCACAGTTCTGGCAATTTGATTAATTTGGCGGGAAGCAGTGGATTGGCAGTGGTTCCGTTAGGGGAAACCCAAATTTTGGCAGGCGATCGCGTGCAAGTATTGCCCATCGGGTGATAATTCTAAAATATTTAATCCCAAACTCCCATCATGATGAAATCTTTTTCCATCATTGTTCCGGTTTACAATTGCGAAAAGGTGATTGTTAGAACCCTGGAAAGCATTGAAGCCAGCATTGATTTTTTCTATGAACATGCCGATCCGGAGCGGCAAATTATCTCTGAAATTGTCTTAATTAATGATGGGTCTGGGGATGAATCTTCCACTGTAATTCAAGACTATATTCGTGAGAAAAACAACTATCAATTTATTGAACATGCTAAAAGTTTAGGGGCTGGACCTGCCAGAAATATTGGTGCCAAAATTGCCAAGGGCGAAGTCATCTTTTTTATGGATGGCGATGACCTTTTTTATCCAGAGCATGTGTTTGTTTGCTTAAAAGTATTAGGACATCAGGCAGATCCAGCGACACCCCACGCCTTTACGATTCCGGGTAGCAATCCCCCATTGAAAATCGAGTTGCCGCCTGAACCAGTGGGAATTGTGAAAACTGGAATTGCGACTCAAGACAAGCTCCATCCCTATTGGAAAGCGGCGATCGAAAATGGTGCGCCCATCAACTTTTGTCTTTGGAAAGTATGTCATGAATTTGTGGAAGGCTACCCCGAAGCGGCGGTATATAAACGCATTGGGCGAGAGGATATTCCTTACTATTCCTGGTTGCTGAAGTTCTTTAGAATCTATCGGATTAATTTAGAGACTACAGAATATATTCGCTATCCTAATAACAATCTCGATCGCCAAATTAAAAAATTTCAAACCCCTCCAGAACTCTGCCAGCCTGAATCGGTGAAACCTGAAGATCGAGAATTGCATTTGTTAGCCAATAAGCTGGAAGAAGAACGGCTGAAGTATCTGTTTGAGAAAGTGGGCAAGTTACAGAGCGATCGCATTCCGATTCATTGGATGAATTGGCAACCGCTTGCCCAAGAGTTTTTAATGCAGCAAAAATATACCCAAGTGCTATTTTTGTGTGAAAAAGGTATGGAGGAAAATCCCGCTAGTGCCACTCAGGTCAGCCAGTTTCTAGCCGTATCTTACAACAATTTAGGATCTGCCCAACAACAGCAGGGCAATCTTGAAGAAGCTGCCACATTTTTTAAGCAGGCAATTCAAGTAAATCCTAATTTAGCTCCATCAGATCTAGCTCGAATTTATTACAATGCTGCAACTGTTTTAAAGGCTCAAAATAAGCTAGATGAAGCACTGATTTATCTGCAAAAATCAGTTGAATTAGATGTAAACTTAAGCCAAGCAGTTTCTGAACTTACCTATATACAATACACGCTGCACAATCAGCAAAAAAACTATCAATTTTCTCAAGATTGGTTTAGTCATAATGTGCTGATTTGGAAGCAGTTTTTATCCCCATTGCAAGGACTGGCAACTCTACGAATTTTAGAAATTGGCAGTTGGGAAGGACGCTCAACCTGTTGGCTATTGGAAAACATCGCCACCGATTCTGCTGCTCGAATGACCTGCATTGACACCTTCGAGGGCAGCGTTGAACATGCAGTGATGATGGATCAAACGGTCTTAAAAACCATTGAACAGCGGTTTGATTGGAACCTTGAAAAAACAGGTACGCCTGAAAAAGTTAGGAAGGTAGTAGGCAAGTCTCAAACCGTGCTGCGATCGCTGATTCCAAACACTTATCATCTGGCTTACATTGATGGTTCTCACATCGCTAGCGATGTTTTGGAAGATGCCTTACTCACCTGGCAATTAGTAAAAATTGGCGGATTCATTATCTTTGATGATTATGGCTTTGTATTCGCTCCAGAAATTGCCGAAGAGCCGCCAAAAGTAGCGATTGATGTATTCCTCAACTTATTCAAAAAGAAGGTTAAATTACTCCACCAAAGCTATCAAGTTATCCTTGAAAAAATCGCCGAATAAATAGATTGATTTTTAGAGGTAACAACCTACATTTCGCTAAACAGCGATAGAGTTTGCATCATAACCCGTAAAAGTATCTCTATTCTGCGTACAAGTGCTTAGCAGAAAGGTATACAGTCTCAAATATCAAACCAAAACCGAGTTCAATACATACCGCTTTCTCGATCGCTTCCCAATAAATATCCTCTAGAACACCTTGTTTATTTTTAATTCTCCGAGCGTCAACAGCCCTCATTTGACTTAAATTAATGTAGCGATCGCCATCCAGTCCATTCTGCGGGGTGGGCGAAACGTTCACAACAAATGGATAAGTCTTTACTCCAAGTAGTAACGGGGCAATGATTGTAGTCGCCCCGTTTTGGTTGCCAATGTCATTTTGCAAAATCAAACAAGGGCGTTCTTTGTCAGTCTCACGACCCACAACGGGTTTCAGATCAACCCACCAGATCTCTCCGCGTTTGTAAGTTAGCGTCCCATTAGGCATTCAAACCATCTTCCGCTGTAACATCCCAGACAGAAATTTCTGATTGAAACTCTGAGTCATTATCTTGAGCTTTGTAAGCATCTCCCAATTCTTTCATAAAGGTTCTCCGCTTCTCTTGTCGGAGAATGTCATTTATGTAACTGCTCCGGTTGCTTGCCAACTGATCTACAAAGTCTAGAACTTCATCATCCAAAGTAATGCTGACCTTCTTACTCATGATTCAGGCTGCCTGCAATAATTGAGTGGGATTGTCCTATCATACCAACCCATCCTACTTGATCGCCACAATTTTGCCATCATTACCCGCCTCCGACTGCAACTCATAAACCTCATTACGTAACGGGCGATCGCATCTAAAACTTTCAGATCTGCCAAGATAGCGTTGCCCACAACCCGCCGCGAATAACCTCTATATCTTACCGACCAAACTCCGAACGGTCGGTCGGGTTCATGGGCGTTGTTATGCCGCTCACTTTGCGGCAAGAAATTTAAAAATTAGTTGCTATGCTGCTGAGAATGGCTTCAAACTGTGACTTCCTCATCACTTTCCTCATCACTTTCCTCATCATCATCTTCTTGAGCATCAGAAGGAATATTAAGAGACCAATAGTTCTGATCTAGCGCTAAAGACAACGCATCCTTCCAACTGACAGAAGTATCGTAACCCTTCTTACTCTCAACCAATTCTTTCAAAAAGGTTTGTCCAAAACGACACTTGATGGCAGTAAGTCTTTCTTGATCCTCATCACTTCCACCAAAAAAATCATTAAAGACTTTTTTGGTGGAAAGTGATGGACTGGAAGAATTATCATCAAGAATCTGCTCCATAAGTTCATCATACGAGAACTGAATTCTGACATCTGATTTTTCTTCAGCCGCTTGAACCAACGTAGATATTGGCACAGAGAACCATACTGTTTTGCGCTTTTCCATATCGATTTAGAAACCAAAATAACTTACTGACGCTTTAGGCATTTTATCCAATCTGACGATTATTATCGTCCCATCACTAATTTCAAAATACTGCCTTGCCGACAACCTGCCGCTGACTCAACCTTAAACAATGATAAACAAGCTTTCAGTACTGCTTCTACTTAAAGACCTGCGGCATAACTTGTGATTAGATGGAAAGTCTCCGCATAACACCCCAAAACGGGTGAATAGGCGGATTGTTTCTGAATAACACCTCTAAATTAGGTAGATAGACAGAATCTTTCCACATATTTTTAGATAAATACTGCTACTCACGATCGCCCCAGCCTTTAACATTTAGCCTATCCCCTCGTCACCAGTAGTTTATTGGTGTCACCAATAGCGAGAGTTTTGTGCAGCTTTTTGAGGGCGGTGAGGGCTTGGTGATGGCTGGCGCTATTGCCTTGGTCTGAAAATAGCTGAATTGCTTGGCGCAGGTCATGGATTGCTTGCGATCGCTGTCCAATTTTGGCGCAGGCAAGCCCACGATAAAAGTAGGCGATCGCGTCTTCAGGGTTGAGGCGAATTACTTCGGTGTAGTCTTGAATAGCTCCCAGTTTATTTTGCAGCCGGGTTCGGGCTAATCCGCGATACAAGTAAGCCGGAGCATAATCGGGATTGAGTTGAATGGCGTGGGTGTAGTCCTCGATCGCATCTAACTTGTCGCCCAACTCTGACTGAATAAAACCTCGGTTGCAATAAGCAACAAAGTTTTCTGAATTGTGCTGAAGGGCTGCATCTAAATCGGCGATCGCGCTTTTTTTGTCGCCCTGGTCATAGTGGACTAGGGCACGGTTATTGTAAGTGATATCGTCCTGGGGATTGAGCCGTAAGACCTCAGTGTAGTCGGCGATCGCGCCGGGACAATCGCCCAAATCGTAGCGAGTGGAGGCGCGATTAAAGTAAGCCTCCGTGTCTTCTGCGTCTAGGGTTGGGGTATCGAAGCGATCTATCAAGCCTTGAATCACGCTGGCATCGGTGGTGCGTAACCCCACCGCAGCAGCAGGGAAAACGGCACTGGCGGTGGAGATCGCGGGGGTTCCTAAAATGGCATAGGTGCGATCGCACACCAAAAAGTGTTCGTTGGTTCCCAACACCTTAAAGCGAAACTGATCAGGATACTGCTTTTTCAACGCCATCAACTGATTCAACGTGTTGTATAAAAAGCCTTTTTCGGTTGAGTTGACTGCCCGACGGCGATCGATGGGGCGAGAGAAATGGCAATCGCTCCGATTACCCAAGTGTCCCCAGCCAATATCTAAGCAGCCCTTTTGTGCCAAAAACTGCCGCAACCGCTGCACCATCGCATCATCAAATATTGCAGCTTCTGGAAAAGGATAGACCATCACTAGCCGAGCCTGGGCGGTTTGGAGCGCGGATTCTAGCATGGCGCGGCTGGTTGAATAGGACTCGGAGTTTTCACTGGTTTGCCCTTCGCCCCTTGCCTCACGCCTTGCTTGCACCTCAAACACAAACTCATAGAGAGGATCAAGAGTGCGCGTATGGGTGTCCTGCTGCAAGGTCGTTACGGTATTTTCTGCCCATTCCACGCGGCTTGCTAGATAGTTAACCTCGTTTTGGAGGGCACTGGTATCGAATAAGTGAGGCAGTTGTTGCACCGAATCGTGGAGGCGTTGCTGCTGCTGATCCAACTCCTGCGATCGCTGATGCAAGCCGCCTATTTGCTGCTGCACCTGATCCAGTTGAGTGGCAAGTTCGCCCTGTAGTTCTGATTTTAATTGGGTCAAGTCAGAGGTCGTGAGTTGGTTGAGCCGTTGGTCTAACGCGGTGATGGTGGTTTGCAACGTGGTCAGGGTGTCTGGAATCGCGTCCTGTGTCTGCTGCGCCACTTCGACATTCACAACCTTTGCGGTTGTTACATCCAGTTGCTTCTTTAAAATGGTGGTTGCTAATTTAAGGGGCGCAATCGCCTGTTCTACATAGCTGCCCTGCTGCGACACCTTATTCATCTGCGCCTCCAACCGCGCGAGATCGCGCCGCGTTGCCATCTCGCCCACCATTTTGATCAACGCTTCCACGTCTTGCTTAAGGGCATTGGCATCAAAAGGCGCAGGCAAATGATTGAGCCGACGATTGATATGGTGGATCTGATCTTGCAGGGTGCGATAATTGCCCAACGGTTGCTGAGGCTCCATTTGCTGGAGTGCGCTACGCAGTTGAGTCAACTCCGCTTTGAGTTGCTCGATATCGGGTTGCCAGTTGGGAGGGTGCTTGGGTGGAGTGAGCCGTGCCAACGATTCCCTAACGCCTGCCAAAGAGTTATCTAAAGCCGCGTGCTGCTGTTGCAGTTGAGCCATTTCTTGCCTGAGCGATCGCCATTCGGGCTTGGTAATTTCCTGTTGCAATCGCGAAATGCTGGTAGACAGGTCGCTATACAGGGCTTGATTTTTTCCCTGGAGATCTTGTCGCAAATTCGCCAGGTGAAGCGCACTGGGCAACCCTTGAATTTGCTGCTGCATTAGCTTAATGGTGCCTGACAATTTTTCATCTAGTTGGGCGATCGCGCCATCTATGTCAGATTGAGTCTCTTGCTCCAACCGACGATGATTTAGCGTATTAAGCAGCAGCAATGCTGAAACTGGAGCCGCCGTAAACAGCAATTGCTGGGAAACAGCCGTTGCCACGGAACCGACCCCGGAACCGACCAGCATAATAGACTCTGCAAGATTAAGCCAATGACGGTTTTTCACAGCGGGTTACTCGCCTGAATAAGACTACTGAATTAGATTGATTCAGGGACGTTACATCCCCTTTCAACCTTTTTTCATCGATCCAACGTCTAATCAGGAAAGAGATTGATTAGAATAGCGATCGCTGACAGGAATGGGCTAAGCAAAATCAGCAAACAAAGCTGAGCAAATAGTCCAATCTTTTCTAGAATCTACGGAAACCACTAAGTCTCTGGTGTATCGCTGCTAAAGCTTTCAATTTTCAACTCTGTCGTTTTCATAGATAAGTGAGAGTCAATGACGGGGTATAATCTCGAAAAGTTTACATATCGCAAAGTCTGACAGTGGCAGTGAATAAAACGGGGCTGAAGGAATCGAGTGAGACAGGAATAACTGTGAAACAAATTGATACGAATAGCGGGAAAGCTAAAGCCAAATCAGGCTCATCACCGCCGCAATTGACTAATCAGGCTCAAACATCTTCCCAGCAAGCTCCCCTTGTATCTTCCCAATCACCCCCACGCTCCGCTGCCGCCAACTGGCTCCAAAAAGCTTTTGCCCTAGGCATCGTCACCATTGCCTCGACAACGATTGGTCTCACGGCTGCGCTTTTGTTGCCCTTACCGATGGGGCTGGTTGCTAAAGATAAAATCGCTAAACCGCTTGATTTATGGCAGTTTGGCATTGGCTACCAGGTTTCTCGCCCCGTTAATATTCTGGTCATGGGCATCGATCGCGTCCCCACGGCGGCTCCCGGTTCTCGCGAAATATTTAGTGGTCGTAGCGATACAATGCTGCTGCTGCGGGTTGATCCAGACACCGATTCCATTAGTCTATTGTCGATTCCGCGTGACACCCAGGTGGAAATCCCCTCGGTCGGCACCACTAAAATTAATGATGCGAATGTGCAAGGGGGCGCTACTCTTGCTGCGCGGACTGCCAGTGGCGTGCTAAATGGGGTGCAGATCGATCGATACCTGCGCGTCAGCACGGAAGCATTCAAAGAACTGGTGGATCTTATGGGTGGCGTTGAAGTTTATGTGCCAAAACCCATGGTTTACGAAGACAAAACCCAAAAGCTAAAAATTAATCTGTCGCCTGGAAAGCAAGTGTTAAGTGGTGCCCAAGCGGAACAGTTTGCCCGTTTCCGCAACGATGACCTGGGCGATATTGGGCGAGTGCAGCGGCAACAAGCGCTTTTAAAGGCGCTACGCAAGCAGTTGACGAGTCCTCGTGTGATTCCGCGCATTCCTAACCTAGTCCAAGCGATGCAGAAGTATATCGACACCAATCTGACGGTGGAAGAAATGCTGGCGTTGGTGAGTGCGGGGCGAAAGCTGGGTGACGGTAATTTTAAGATGGTGATGTTGCCAGGACGGTTTAGCTCACCGGATGAATTTAGCGCAAGTTACTGGATTATGGACCCCGTTGGGCGCGATCGCGTCATGAAACAGTACTTCAATATCGATCCGTTATCTCCCTCGTTAGACGGCGATTCCTCTGCTGCCCTACGAATTTCCATCCAGAATGCATCTCGTAACCCCAACGCCGCCTCTCAACTGAGCGAGCGGTTGATTGCACTGGGCTTTTCCAATGTGTTTATCACCTCCGATTGGGACGATAAACAAGCCAAAACCCAGGTTATTGCCCAGCGAGGCGATCTTCAGGCGGCGCAAGTGTTACAACAACAGTTAGGGCTGGGCACGGTTGATGCCAATTCAACCGGTGATTTGGAAGCAGATATTACTATTCGAGTCGGTGATGATTGGGGAAAACAAGCGAAATGATCCACTGGTTGCGAAAAACGTTAGTGATTTTAGGGGCGATCGCTCTGGCGTGGGTCTGGATTTTGCTCAGCGCTCAGCCTGTCTTTGCGGCGGAAGTTAAGTTTGCGGGTTACACCAACGCCCAACTCGCCAATCAAGACTTTTCTAATCAAGATTTATCGGGGGGAAACTTTGTCTCCTCCGAAATGCGCGGTGCGAATTTGAGTGGAGCCAACTTGACCAACGCGATGTTTACAAAAGGCAACTTGCTTGGAGCTAATTTATCCGGCGCTAACTTGTCATGGGCATTGGTCGATCGCGTCACGCTGTATAAAACCAACCTCACCAACGTCAACTTTACGGGCGCGACTCTTTCTAGCAGCATTTTTGAGGAGGCAGATATTACCGGAGCCGACTTTACGGATGCCATCGTCGATCGCTACACCGTCACCCAACTCTGCAAACGAGCCGAGGGCATTCATCCCGTTACTGGCATTTCAACCAGAGATAGTCTAGGCTGCCGCGAGTAGCCAGCTAGGCTTCAATTTTTTGCGTTGCGATCGCTGCGTTTAGTCTTGCCATTCTAAGCTTCGACTTCAACTGGAACGGCTGTAGCTTAAAAGCTAGCCTAGAGTTCTTGTTCCCTCTCCTGCGGGAGAGGGTTAGGGCTTCGACGTGAGCGCTCAGCCGAACGGTGAGGGCAGAATAGTTATTCTCTTGTTTTGCCTATCGAATAGCAGGTAAGTTGCTCTCGGTTGTATAGCCCTGCGCCTGAATCGGTATTCCATCCGATCGATACCAGTGATAGCAGTAAACCCCGTCCATAATATATGACCGATATCCTAGTTCTCTGATTTGGGTGTCGATATTGTTATCTACACCCAGAAACCCATCCACAAATCCGCTTGTCTTTTTCCACACATTCTTTGAAATTAGAATTACAACACCACTTATTAAGTATTGACATGCCCTTAAAGACGTTCGATGTTTAATTTGTCTTTGCCTTCCTATGGTTCTGTGGTAGTAGATATCATGATTCTGCGGCTCTATGCCGTTGACAATTTGCTCCAAGTTTCCAATTCGATTAGTGCAAGCCGTTAACAGACCCGCATCGGGATGTGAAAAGCTGAGATCGTCAACAATTTCTTCCAGTTGTTTATACCAATCGAGTGTTGTGAACATCGCATCATGATCCAAAAAACACGCCCAATCATCATCTGAAATCATGGTCATAAACTGGTTATATACCGCTCCAATGTTCTTATCTGTTGATTTTGGAGCATAAGGAATATAGGTATGAATCATATGCGTACACTTCATTTACTTTTCAAGTTTTTTAGCTCATGACATATTGGAGGGTGAATAGGAATTCAGCCCAACTATTCATCATTAGACTAATGATTTTAGACTAATGATTGCCCTATAAAATTGACTGTTAGTCATTGGGCGGCAATCTCGTAGGTTGGGATGATGGGAGAAGACCTGTTTAGGCTGTTGTAGCGTGCAAAAATAGCAGGGCAATGACCTTACTATTGGTGACATAGAATTAATCATGCTTTGCCGATCGCCCCACTAATGACCCCTTATGAAGCTAAACCGCGCCCCGTTGATAGTGTTAATTGCTGCTGCCGTGTTGGGGGGTGTGGTGTATCTGCAAGAGCAAACATCGCCGCCGCCCGCCCAATCAGAGGCTCAAACACTGTTTGGGTTTCAGGAAGCGGATGTGCGATCGCTGAGCCTAGAAACGCCGGAGCGATCGCTGTCTTTTGTCAAAAACGCTACGCCCAATCCGGCAATTTGGCAAATGACTTCGCCCAATCAAGCGCCTGCCAATGATGCGTCGGTGGCATATTTACTCAACGCGATCGTGTCGGCAAAAAGTGCCCCACCGCTGTCAGCGCCCACGGCAAAGCAAGCAGAATTTGGGTTTGATTCCCCCTTGGCAACCATAGACCTAACCTTAAAAGACTCCAAAAAACATCGGCTAGTTTTAGGAAAACCCGATTTTAATCGCACGTCGCTCTACGCTCAAATCGATCCGCAACCCGGCGCAGATTTAAAGATATTCCTGGTATCGTTGGATTTTGAAAATGCGGTCAATCGTCCGCTCAGCGAATGGCAACCGATCGCGACTATCCCCATGCCCACAGTGCCCACGCCCAAAGCAACTAAACCATGACCACTCCAACTGCGACGTTATTGATTTCTTGCCCCGATCAAAAAGGATTAGTCGCAAAAATTGCCAACTTTATTTATGCCAATGGCGGCAATATTATTCATGCCGATCAGCACACCGATTTTGCGGCGGGGTTGTTTCTCACCCGGTTGGAGTGGCAGCTAGAAGGCTTTAACCTGCCGCGTGACATCATTGGCACGGCATTTAATGCGATCGCCCAGCCCCTCCAGGCGAACTGGCAGTTGCACTTTTCCGATACGGTGCCTCGCATTGCCATTTGGGTGAGTAAACAAGACCATTGTTTGTATGATTTACTCTGGCGACAGAGATCGCGAGAACTGAATGTAGACATTCCATTGATTATTAGTAATCATCCCAATTTAGGCGCGATCGCTGAGCAATTTAACATCGATTATCACTACAGTCCCATCACGCAAGATACTAAGCAAGACCAGGAAAAGACACAGCTTGAACTATTGAAAAAACACAAAATTGACCTAGTAGTGCTAGCCAAATATATGCAAGTTTTAAGCTTAGAATTTATCGCCCAATTTCCTACTATTATTAACATTCACCATTCTTTTCTGCCTGCTTTTGCAGGAGCCAACCCCTATCATCGTGCTTACGATCGCGGCGTAAAAATCATCGGGGCAACGGCTCATTACGCCACAGCCGATTTAGATGAAGGTCCCATCATTGAGCAAGATGTGGTGCGGGTGAGCCATCGAGACAGCGTGGAAGATCTAATCCGCAAAGGCAAAGATTTAGAACGGGTAGTGCTAGCCAGAGCCGTGCGCTTGCATTTGCAAAATCGCGTATT
>JBGTAZ010000248.1:0-11208 GCA_041749615.1 Leptolyngbyaceae cyanobacterium
GGGAAGAAACGATTGAATTCAATCAAAATGCCCGCAGTAATGACCATCCAAACGGTGGCAATCACAGGAGCAGTAGACAGATACTTCAAAAAATATTTCATGAAGGATTCTCCTAGAAATGGATAGGGTGAGGGATTTTAGCGAGGTGAAACAGTAATTTCATTGTCCTTGGCGGTCAATTCCCCGGTGGTCAATTCCTTCAAAGCCATGAGGGGCCACGCAAAACCAGAAAGCGCGAACTTGACTGCGAGAGGAACATCAATAATGATTTCCTTCTCTTCAGGAGAACCGCTTTTCTTCGCTGCTTGGAGGTATCCCCGACCAACCCAACCAATCCAGCCTGCAATATACAGGAACAGGATGCTAGGGATCAGAAATTCACCGGCATGATCCAGGCTGCCATCCACAATCAGGTGAGGCAGACCATCTTCACCACACATTACTCCAGACTTCGCATAGGCATCGAAGCGTCGAGCGGCTGTGGGGCTAACCGAGTCTTTGGCACGCTGGGCGAAGGCGGCACTTTCGCTGCAAGGAGTCAGATTAAAAGCATAGGCGGACTGAGACGGAGTAAATCCGAACCAGAGGGTAACCGCCAAAATGAGAGCAAACAATCGGCGCATGGAATTGTTTCCCTTCGTTACAAGAATGAACGTTGTTTTAACAAAATGAGAATGGACGGTTATCAGGCTATCTTCGCTAGACTGTTTAGCATCAAGCGCGTGAGCATACTTGTCCAAGTTTAAGCTCAACAATCAGCCTATTTCTTCAAGAAATTACCAGCAAATGGCGACCATTTTGGCAATTGAAACAAGTTGTGACGAAACAGCCGTAGCGATAGTAACCGATCGCCACATTTTAAGTAGTATCGTTTCGTCTCAGATTGCGACTCATCAACCCTATGGAGGCGTGGTGCCAGAAGTTGCATCCCGTCAACACGTAGAGTTGTTGAATCCGGCGATCGCCCAAGCATTAGAATCTGCCCAGCTTACTTGGTCAGCCATTGATGCAGTTGCCGCCACTTGCACACCCGGATTAGTCGGTGCGCTGTTGGTAGGGGTGACTGCGGCAAAAACCCTCGCGATCGTGCATCAAAAGCCTTTTCTGGGAGTCCATCACCTAGAAGGACATATCTACGCCTCCTATCTCAGCAGTTCCGATTTAGAGCCGCCTTTCGTTTGTCTGCTGGTCTCTGGTGGGCACACCAGTTTAATTTTGGTGAAAGCCTGTGGAAACTACGAAACCTTGGGGCAAACTCGTGACGATGCGGCTGGAGAAGCGTTTGACAAAGTGGCGCGGCTGATGAATCTCGGCTATCCCGGTGGTCCGATCCTCGATCGCCTCGCAAAAAAGGGAAACCCCAAAGCGTTTCCTTTGCCCGAAGGTCAGATTTCTCTGCCAGAAGGGGGCTTCCATCGCTACGACTCCAGCTTTAGTGGCTTAAAAACCGCCGTGCTGCGCCTGACTCAAAAGCTGCAACAATCATCGCCTGTTCTCCCGGTAGAAGATTTAGCGGCAAGCTTTCAGGAAACAGTGGCAAAAGCGCTGACCAAGCGGGCGATCGCCTGCGCCCTTGATTATGGATTAGACACGATCGCCGTTGGCGGGGGCGTAGCAGCCAACAGCGGTTTACGCCAGCATCTTCAAACGGCGGCGGCTCAGCACAATCTGCGCGTCCTGTTTCCACCGCTAGAATTTTGCACCGACAACGCCGCCATGATTGCCTGTGCCGCTGCCGAACATTTTAACCAAGGAGCGCGATCGCCGTTGACCTTGGGCGTTCTCTCTCGAATGCCGATCGCCGATGTCATGCAGCTTTACAATTCTTAGCTCAGTTCGTTTCGCTAGAATCGCCTGACTAAAAGCGCCTGCCTAAAAGCCGCTGCCTTACCCCTTCGGCAATTTTCTGCCCCAGATACTCTGGAATAATGCTTTCGTTCGGTCCTAGCAAATAAAGAATCAAGCGAGTTCTCCCGCGCCAAACGAGCAAGTTGGCATTCACGACCATCAAGTCTTCTTGCCAAATCGCATACATTACCTTATAAAACAATCCGGGTTGGTTATCCGCTTCAATCAGCAGAGCCGGTAAATGAAATACTGGATCGACGTAAAATTCTGTCTCTACTTGCTCTAAGCCTGCATCTAGGTTAAATTCGACCGCTAGCATTTCTTCCACTTCAAACCGACCTGCCAGCGCTTCTCGAACGGCTCTGCAAACGTTTTCGGCGGTTTTTTCAGTTAAAGCTTTGCCACTCCGAGATACAATCAGCTTCACAAACACCAGCATCGGCGGATAAATCTGCCCATATAAACTCAAACTATGAATGGTTAAGCCATAAGCAGCCAATACGCCGAAAATATCGCTGAGCAAAAAAGATTGATTGCGATAGGCGAAATGCAGAGCGCTTTTGCTGCCTTCGGGTTTGAGTTCGATGACGGCTTGTTTCGTCTTGTAAAGCTGATACGCCAGTCGTAGATTTTGCAGTTGAATTTCACTGCTAACAAATTGCTCATAAAACTGCGGAAACGCCCGATTAAAGCGTTTCAGAAGTTCTACGGTGGATGACTTTAAACCTAAAGCCATAATTAAAAATCTATCTCGCTTAGTGTTAAGTTAAAACCTTAAAGCTGGTGCAACTGCCGTGATACGGGCTTTGGTGGAGAATCTATCACTCTAAACTAATTCAGAAGCATTGGCTACGCCTTCACTTCATCTCTGTTTACTTCATCTCTGTTTATAAGTTGATTTGTTTATTCATGACTTAAGAGCTGAAGAATCAATGATAAAAGGGGATGAAGGCTATACTATTCTGTACTGAGACCAAACTTCTATTATCTTAACTACGCTTACATGGGTTTTTGGAAAAGCCTATTCAGTAGCGCTGATGCTCCTTCTGCTACTAAATCGATGTCGATTGGACTGGAATCTGTTGAAGGGGCGAGCGATCGCGGCTCTCAAGTTTACTTTAGTACAGATCGAGAGATTGATCTGTACGAGTTAGAGGAGCTTTGTAACGCTGTAGGGTGGTCTCGTCGCCCTCTACGAAAAGTCAAGAAAGCGATTCAGCACAGCTTTTTAGTCGTGACGATGTGGGAGCAACGGGGCAACCAACGTCGCCTGATTGGCTTTTCACGGGCAACGTCTGATCATGCCTTTAATGCCACGATTTGGGATGTGGTTGTTCATCCCGATTTTCAGAGTCGAGGGTTGGGCAAAGCATTGATGGCGCACATCATTAAAAAATTACGCAGTGAAGACATTAGCAATATCACGCTGTTTGCCGATCCGCAGGTCGTAGATTTTTATCGCAGACTGGGCTTTATGTCTGATCCTGAGGGCATTAAAGGAATGTTTTGGTACCCAGACTGATCTTTGCCATGGCACCACCATGCCATGGGGATGCTTGAACGCTTTCTACATGATCCGAACGGCGATCGCACACCCTCGTTAGAGCGTTTCGATCGCCGATAGCAAGGGGCGATAGCCGTTGAACACAATGTACATCGGGATATCGGTTTCGTTCCATTCATCGATCGCAGATTGAAAAATCTCAAGCAGGGTTTTCCAGTCTTTGGGGTGAGTTTGGGCAAACTGTTTTGGGTTGCTGTAAAGCAGTAAGTAGCCACTTGCCGGTAGCCATTCTAAGTCTATGAGGCACTCTTCTAGAGCATCCCAGTTGTGCCCAAAATGGCTAGGCAATTGGAGAGCGGTGGCGCAAGCCGTGAGAAATTCCGCTTTGTTGGTAATCGTGGCACCGTTGAGATGCCCCAGTTGAAAATCTTGTTCCTGACAAATGGCAGTCAGTTCCTCTAGGTCTATATCTGCGGCACTTTGGTAAAGCCCCGGAGCGCGATCGCCTTGCAATGCTGAAATCAGTTCGTCCATGCTATCTGCCTTTGCCGTCTCTAAAATTTGACCTTAGAAAAGCTGCGGTAGTGATCCGGGGTGTAGTAATACTCTGTCTGTTGCCCGGTCACAATTCGCCGTGCGCCGCGATCGCGAGAACCGGGCGTAGGAACCGTATATTCTCGGTAATAGCGACCGGGCGCTAAGGGCAACCGCTTTTCTCGATTACCAAAAATGGTGCCATCCTTCCGATAAGGAAAAGGACCACCGCGCTGGATTAGGGTAATCGTTTGGCGTGCTTCCGGTGGAAGCTGACCCACTGAAACAATCGGCAGCACAGGCTGAAAAGCCAATTCCATGGGGCTGGCGTTAGCAAGCGTGCCGGACAAATCAGGAGAATTGATTGGCGCGTGACTACCCAAAAGCAGCAAGGCAGTTGTGCAGCCAAGACCCAGGCGAATCATGTTCATACCTATGGATTAAGACGCTAAATTTTTACGCTAGCATTGAAAGTGTCGATCGCCGCAATTCGCCGTTCAAATACTTTCAGAACCGCTTGCACAATGCTGTTGACGACCGTGCGATCGCACTGGTTCAAAAACTCTTCCCCCGACAGACTTTGCTTAAAATAGTCCTTCGCTTGCATCAGTAGCCGCTGTGATTCAGAAAAGCCCAAGGATTTAATCATGTAAGTGGCAACGGGAGAGTTTTTCACATCGTAGCTAGAAGCCTTGCTGCGTCCCATTTCTAGCAGGTTTAAAACCTCTTGCTCTAGGGGTGTTGTTGGCGAAACAGGGTGGGGAACCGTGGGCAAAAAATTCTCCAATCGCGCGATAGATAAACCACGACCGGGCAACTCACCCATCATGGTGGCTAGGGGAATATCTTGCCCTAACCGTTGAGAAAGCGCTTCAATCACGGCAATGGACAGCAATTTACTGCCTAAATAGAGCCGCGCCACTTCTAAATTTTTTTGAGTACGACTAATCGCCGTGGTGTAATCAGGCAGATCGGGTTCATTCAAATAGCGCTGAAATATAAGTTCTGGTTTAAGGAAATACATGAAGCCTTCCATTTTCTGGAGAGAAAGGCGGTACCCAGACACGGTGTAAGAATTGGCGCTAATCAAATCGTGATTCGTTTCGGGCATTAGGTTCCAAGTGTTGTCAAGGAAATCCGCTGAAGAAATGTAAGCAAAATTTTCAACATCTCGGTTTGCCAGTCGCACTGATCGCCGCACAATGGAGTGCAAATTTTCTTCGCTCCAGCTAAAGCCAAATTGTTCATTGGTGATGGCAAGGCGATCGCGGAGGCGTTCTCCAGCCGTTTGCCCATTTTCAGATTTAGACCGAAACGGAATAGTGGCTTCGATACAAGCCACCACCTCAGCAATTTCGCTCATGGGTAAAGCATGTTCTAAGCATTTCGCCCCAATTAAGGCGCTGAGAAATTCATTTTGCCCTGCGGTTGGCTGTAAAATTTGCTCTGGAGCAAAGCTAAAGATTTGAGCAACCATATCAAACATGCGATCGGGTAAAAGCTGGGAATGGCTCAAAATCACCAACTGTCCATCGATCTCTTTGACAAAGGGCGCAATCCGGCGGCTAATGTTAACGCTGACCCCTTGGTCTACCTGAACGTAGACAAGATCGTGAAATAGAGCGGCTAAGATCTCGATCGCATCGCCTGATCCTCCCACCTCAAAAATATGTTCTGAAGTGTGAAAATAGCGCCAAGGTCCTGACATGGTTTGAATGATCAGTTCAGCCGTAATGGCAAGCTGGTCTGGATCTGGGGTGCCGCCTAGTTGAGCGATCGCCCAGTCTAAGCTTTTCAGGCACCGCTCATAGTCTCGTCCAAATAGTTGATCGTGTCCACGCCGCATGGCAATTTCCCCACTCTAATTGAGTGCGATGCACTGAGTTTTTTGAATGGTATCAGGAATGTTGAGGCATTGTGACATACCTCGATACCATTCCCGATAACCCTGACCCAAATTACTTGAGTAGGCTCAGAGTGCCCAGATTGATCAAGACAGGAGCAACCCAGTGAATAAAACGCGAAAAGCAAGAACAACTCACTCCCAAGTCTGCACTCAGTTTTGGGAGTGAAGCATCAACGAACCTGTTTAGGTTAGGTGTCGTTGGGCGGCGGTTGCCAAGGTGTCAGTCCAATGGAGCACTAGTTCTTCGCTGGCGGCCTCGACCATCACCCGAATTAATGGCTCTGTTCCAGAGGCACGCACCAGCACGCGCCCTTGGTCACCCATTGCTACTTCTGCTTGGGCGATCGCCTGCATCAACGGGGCGCATTCTTGCCAGTTCACCCGCCGAGCGCGATCTTCAACTCGCACATTTTTTAATTTCTGAGGAAACGTTTGGAAGCTTTGATCCACCAAAGCGGCAAACGATGCGCCCGATCGCTTGACTAACTGTGCCAAATGGAGAGCCGTTAACAGCCCATCGCCGCTCACGCCATAATGACGACAAAGCACATGCCCAGACTGTTCACCGCCCAGCATGGCACCATGGCGCAGCATTTCGGCATGAACATGTTGATCGCCCACGGCTGCCCGAACGAGCTTGCCGCCCTGTTGTTCCCAGGCACGCTCAAAGCCCAGATTAGACATGACGGTAGCAACGATGGTATTTCCAGGCAGTTGGTTACTCTGGTTTAGCGCCGTGCCCCATAAATACAAGATGTAATCTCCATCTACCGGACGACCCAGGTTATCGACTGCCAAAACGCGATCAGCATCGCCATCAAAGCCAACCCCCAAGTCTGCCTGATGCGTTTTGACTGCTGCCTGAAGCGCGCCCAAATGGGTAGAGCCACATTGAACATTAATGCGATCGCCGTCCGGTTGGTCATGCAAACAAATCACTTCTGCCCCTAGCGATTGGAAGGCGATCGGGGCAAGTTCCACGGCGGCACCCCACGCCAAATCCAGCACGATCCGCATTCCGCTTAAGGGCAATTCATCAGAGCCAGATTTCAGAGTTTCCTGAATGGCGGTGCAATAGGCTTTCGTCAGCTCTGGACGGGAGTAATGAGTTCCCCACCTGCTGCTCCCACTGCCAGTAGCGGGTTGAGTGAATTCTCGCAAGTCACCCCGTAAAGCAGCTTCGATTTGGTTTTGGAGGGCGATCGCCAACTTGCTGCCGTTCCCGCCAAAAAACTTGATGCCATTGTCGGGCGGCGGATTGTGGCTGGCAGAAATCATTACGCCACCGATCGCCTCACTGGCATAGGTCACATGCGCCACTCCCGGCGTAGGGCACAATCCCAAATCCCACACTTCCAGCCCCGCAGCCGTCAACCCTGCCGACAGCGCCATCGCCAACATGCTGCTGGAGTTGCGAGAATCTTGCCCAATCACCACCGGACCGACAGTTGCAGCATCCGCCAATAAAACCCGCCCTGCCCAAAACCCAACCTGCAACGCCAACGGCGCACTCAGCAGTTCTCCCGCCCGTCCCCGAATGCCATCCGTTCCAAACAGGCGACTTTCAGGCAACGGAAGCGTTCCCGCCGCAAAGCCCGCGCCTAAAGTATTCCCTAACCCGCTACCCGCTGGATCTCCGGGCACTGGATCTCCGGACAATTGATGGATAAGAGAATCGGCAGATAGGGCACTATTGCTTACTTCCTGCAATTTGACAGGGGACGAAACCATAAATTAACTCCGCACACTACACACAGTGGAAGATAACACTTTCTTTAGAAAAAGCCGCCTAAAAGATGGTACAGATCTAAAAAAATGTAGGGATCTAAAACAAATACGAATCCCTAGATGTGACCCCGGTTAGGGATCACAAGTCATCCTTCTATCTTCTACCTGCAATATTTCGCTCCGGACTAAACTCCAAGCTGGGTTAATAACGGCGCGATCGCCTCCCACGTTAGCCCCTGCTGAATATACTGCGGTGCATCGGGATCATACGGACTGCGGAGGCGATCGATCGCAATAATGTTAGCGGTGTCTGGCAGCACAGCCACATCTGGATCAAAAGCAGTGGCGCGAGTTAAAGAACTGGAAAAGCCCTTAAAAATAGCCACTTCCTCTAGTTCATCGCCCAGTTCATCGCCAATGCTTGCCCTGACTAGCAGCACTTCTTGAGGGCGCTTGAGGGTATATTGCTCTAGCCGCAAGAGTTTATTCACGGGGGTTTACAGGGGTTTATTGATACGCCGGTTTATTGATACGCCTTACATGCCGGTTGCAGAACGACCCTGCTTACCCAGCCGGACAAACACAAAATAACCCAAATATAAGATGTAAATTACTAATGCCATGGTGGCGAGTAGCCCAATCGTGTAGGGCTTCATACCGCCAATAAAATATTGTTTAAATATCCAAGGGGGCTGGAGCCAGATGCTACAAAATGGCTGATCGATCATCTGCTTTGAAGGCAAAAAGGCACATTGCAGGGCAGGAATTGCCGCGATCGCGCCCACTAAACTGTAGAGCGTCACGCCCCACCGCCATGAGCCAAATGCCAGCTTTAATTGACTCTTGGGCTGTTCATTAATCTCATAGTTCAAATCGACCCAGAACCACAAAGATAGCGGTATGAGAATCTTGGCAATCCAACCCGTCAAAAAGCCTAGGGGAATGGCGGCGATGAGTAACCCTACGGTGATCGCGAGCAAACTGGCAACCCGCCAATAGATGATCAGCAAATGCTGAATTGACTCTGATTTTTGGACAAACGCCCAAATAAGTAACGCCAGCGGGAACAGAACTACAAACAAAACAGCCAGTCGATAATCAGTCCAAACGAGGGAAGGTAGCCAAGATGGGCTTTGCATAACGTAAATTAGGAGAAACAAGAAAATGATCGCAAAAAACAAAGTAGCCTGAATGCAGACCCGCATTCAAGCTACTTTATAAATCTGGGAGACTATAAATCAACCAATATCAAAAAAACACGGCTTCCCTTAATCGTCATAAATACGGCATTCAGCCGCTTCGGGATTATCATCACAATATTTCTCAAGGGAGTTTTTAGGCTTCACTTGTTTCTGATGAGAAGCTTCCGCTTGCAGTTCTTCAACAGCATCCCAAGCAGCAGCACACTCTGGTGAGGTGCCCCCTTTGATATCGCAAACTTCGCGAGCCTCTTGTAGCTCTTCTTCAATTTTTTGCTTAATGTCGCTCATGATGGATACTTTCCAGACAACTTTAATTAAGGAGATTAAGAGTGTGGTGAGCTACCTCAACCGTCCGCGATAGATCTGCCTCATAATGAGCAGAAATGATGAACAGATAAATGGTTCACGTACCAATTACATGTATCGATAGGATACAGAAGGTGAACACTTTAGGTGAGCGCCAATGCCAGTGTAACGCGAAGTCACCCTTCCTTGAATAAAGGCTTTGCCAGAATTGACGATTCGGCGGCGGTTTTTTCACCCGATTCTTTGCAAGAATATCTCCTACAACTCTGTTTGCAAGAATACTGTAGTAATAATAAAAATTCCTTAGTAAAGAGGCACTTTGACAATCCATACTAGTTTGATGAGGTCAGTCGAATGGGGGAAACTGCAATGGCAGAACCGCAAAGAAAACAAATGAAGTGGGCAAGTTTTTTATCGACCCGTCCTTCTTTGGAAGCCGCGATCGCTGAAGTGGTAGAGCAGACTCAAGCGGCGCTGCAAACGCCCCCTGACTTGGCATTGATTTTTATTTCATCTGCCTTTGCGAGTGAATATTCTCGGTTAATGCCCTTGCTGCAAAATCATCTACCCGGCGTGCCTCTGATTGGCTGTGGCGCGGCTGGCATTACAGGGATGGATGATCAGGGCAATCCTCATGAGGCGGAAGGAGAACCTGCCCTGACTTTAATGCTGGCATCGTTACCAGAGGTTCACGTCCATACGTTTCATCTGTTACCCGAAGATTTACCCGATTTAGATAGTGCCCCCACGGCTTGGGTAGACGCGATCGGAGTTTCTCCGGCTGAGCAGCCGCAGTTTGTGCTGCTGGGTGACCCGTCCTTTGGGCGACTGAATGACTTGCTGCAAGGGCTGGATTTTGCCTATGCGGGATCTACCACAATTGGCGGTTTGATCAGCGGCAGCATCACGCAATCTGGCGGAATTTTTTGTGATGATTGCTTACATCAAGAAGGGATGGTGGGTGTGGCGTTGAGCGGCAACATTGTGCTAGATGCGATCGTGGCACAGGGTTGTCGCCCCATCGGTGAACCCTACCTAGTGACGGAGGGTGAGCGAAATATTATGTTGGCACTAGACCAAGCAGATATGAGTTTCGCGGCTGCTGGGGGTGGGTCAAGGGTTTCTCAGAAGGGCACACCGCTAGAGGTTCTGCAAGACTTGATCCAAACGCTGGATGAGGACGATCGCGAACTGGCGCAGCACTCATTGTTTATTGGCGTTGCCCAAAGTGAGTTTAAGCAAACGCTAGAACAGGGAGATTTTTTGATTCGGCAGTTGATTGGAGTTGATCCGAGAGTGGGGGCGATCGCCATTGGCGATCGGATTCGCCCCGGTCAACGGGTGCAGTTTCATCTGCGGGATGCCAAAGCTTCGGCAGAAGATCTAGAAACATTGCTGCTCCGCTATACTTCCAGCCATCCGGCTCATACGTTATCGGGCAGTGGAGCCTTGATGTTTTCTTGCACCGGTAGGGGCGAGGGGCTTTATGGGGAGCCAGACTTCGATTCTCGCTTGTTCAATCGCTACTTACCCCTGCTTCCTCTGAGCGGTTTTTTCTGCAATGGCGAAATTGGTCCCGTTGGCGGCAACACATTTTTGCATGGGTTTACCTCCGTGTTTGGAATTTTTCGGCAGCCATGAGTCAGAATGAGCAAGATTTACGCTAACTTTTACCCGTCTGCCTATAATGAGTGCCTCAGGTTTTT
Source organism: Leptolyngbyaceae cyanobacterium (assembly GCA_041749615.1). Classification (GTDB taxonomy): domain Bacteria; phylum Cyanobacteriota; class Cyanobacteriia; order Leptolyngbyales; family Leptolyngbyaceae; genus ULC077BIN1. The sequence continues at coordinate 10,735 of JBGTAZ010000248.1, forward strand.
GTGCGAAGGCACACTCTGGGTCGCTAAAATCACAGCAAACTGCTGACACAAATGCTTGATCTATGACTTCTGATACTTCAGTTCCCTCCTCTGCTTCAACGATTTCTGATGTGGCTCTAGAGGTCGCGCCAATTGTTCCCGATTTAGAAGGCACTACTTCGAGAGAAACACCCTCTGAGGCTACAGCCGAGGGCTGGCAGGAGCGTGATCTCCAGGTTCGGCTTAAAAGTGAGGATGGCAAACTCTTGTTGATACTGCCGCCAGAAATTGAATCGGAAGAGGTGAACCCTGCCAGTTCTTTAACCTGGTCGGAGGTGTTGCAGCAGCTTAAACAGCGGTTGAATGCCGGAGAGCGGCTATGGCTGGCAGATACGTCGGTTCATCTGATTGTCCGCGATCGCCTGCTGGATGGTCGCCAACTTCAGGCGATCGCCGATGCCCTCACCGAAGCGCAACTTCGCCTCACCCACGTCT
>JBGTAZ010000249.1:0-11310 GCA_041749615.1 Leptolyngbyaceae cyanobacterium
GGCGTTGTCCGGCTGTGCGACGAGTATCAGAAAGGTCTGCGAAGGCTTCGACAATGGCAAGTTGAGGCATCGGGTCTCAGGATTTGGGGAGATAACCTAACTACCCTATCAGGTACTCAATTAGAATGAAATAGCCCTGCCTGAAAGGGCAGCTAATTATTGATATTAGCTGTGTTTCCAAAAGTTATATAGGGGACATCCTTTCATGTTGCTTACTTAAAAATATTAAAGATCTTTATGTATTTGATCTCTTAAAAGAACATGATTTTATTGAACCCTGGAAAATGTTAATTCATGGTTTAACAGAAAAGGTTGATTTTGAGTATATTCCCATAACAAAAACAACAATTTTCCAGGAAAATTTAAAGGCAATTCTTATAAGATCGACCCCTGTAAGAGTTGCTATTTCTACAACACTCATTTTTGTGATACTTGCTCTTATAGCCAATTTTTTATTAGGAAATAATAGTATAATTCTCCAAGCTTTTGGTGTGATTAATACTGTGCTAGGCATAATTGCATTTGTTCTTATCTTTCTTCCTCCGCGTGGGGCTTAGACTAGAGATATGGCACCACTCATTTGTAAAGATATGAGCAGTACTTCATAAAAATCTATCTAATTTACTCACGTACGAAATGGTGTTTTCAGAAGCATCTCTATCAGATCCATGTGTTAACAGATTGGTGTTGTTTTCCTCAAGCCCCATTTTTCGTATAGTTCATCGATCGCCTGTGGTTGGATCGCTCCCGCTTTTGAGCGTTCTAATGCTGTAGTTAAGCTTGCATTAAGGTCGGGGCGAACTACAACTGCCGCATAGTTTTCCATGCCTGCTCATATTGCGCCGTTGTTGCTTTAGATAAGGGCTGCAAAAACTCGCTGGTTTTTACCACTTTAGGGTCAGGAAATAAGGCTGGGGCACGGTGCAGTTCGGTGGGCAAATCAGCTAGGGATTTGCCAAACAACAGCGGAGATACGCCCCAAGTGAGTAAAGAGATTTGCTGAGCGATCGCGGGTTGGAGACAAAACATCAGCCACTCTGCCACGGCGGGTGGGATGGTTGGGTTTGCTGCCGGACGCACCCACAGATCCGCCCACAGTGCCGTTCCAGAAGTCGGCACGACGGCAACTACGTTCCGAGATCGCTGCCCGCTTTGCAGCACATCTTCCGACCAACCCACCGCCACCCAGGTATCCTCCAGCAAGAGCGGCTGGAGATAGTGGGTAGAGCTATACAATTTTGCCTGTTGATTCAGCGATCGCAGTTCCGCTGCTAGAGTCGGCACTGTCGCGAGGTCTTCTGTGTTGTAGGACTTGCCCAGCTTTTTCAGGGTTAGCCCAATCACTTCTCGCGGCTGATCTAATAACGAAATCCGTCCTTTCAATTCGGGTCGCCACAGGTCTGCCCAATCTGTCGGCGGTTTCAAGCCCTGCTGCTTAAAAATATCTTGGCGATAGGCAATCACCGTAGTGCCCACCCGATAGGGCATTGCCCACACCTTGCCATTCGCATCGGGCTTTCCCTCTGCATTCCGAGTGACCAGCGCTTGCCACTGAGGATTTTTTAATAGGGCTGACCCGCCTTGCGCGGTGGCGGCATCTAAAGGAGCCAATAGACCTTGGGCGATCGCCCCAGAGAGCCAGTGGTCGCCCAAAGTGACTAGATCAACTGGATTGGCAGTGTCAGATTGACCGAGAAAGGGCACCCAACTGGGCAAGGCAAATCCACTAGATTTTTGGGAATTATTGGAAGATTGCGATCGCTGCCAGGTTTGTAGCAGGGTAAAAAGCTCCTCTAGTTGACGGTCTGCGGCATAGTCGAGTTTCACCCCTGCCGCCTGCTTGCGAAATTCGTTTAGCATTTGCGGTGGAATTGACCCCTGCAAGGCGCGAATTTGCAATGAAGCCTCTTGCCCTGGGGTACAGCCTTCTAAAATTACGCTTAGGCTGCTAACCGCTGCCCCCATCAGCAGCGATCGCCGACTGATTGTGAATTGTGCTTCCGTCATTGCCATGCTGTCTGCTTTTAAACCTGGACACCTATCGTTCTCACTATTCTGACATCTTCTTCTCTGCGATCGAAAATGATCTATCTACCTTCACCATTCACGTTTTTTTATACTCAACTATTCAATCGTCTGTTAAACGTTAAATGATTCAGGAATAACCGAAGGTAAGTCAACATCATTCCCTAGAATGCCTGTAGGAAATATTCAGGTAATTTGGGACAGACATGGACACTCTGCAAAAGCAGCTAAGTATTTTGAGTAATAAAGTGGATGGATTGTATCAACTGATTGAACAGTTGAGCGATCGCATCGGCGATGTGGTGTCAGAGTGTCAAAAAACAGATCAGGCAAATCGTGCTGACTCTGAAATGACTGTAGGACATCGCGCTTATCGAGTTCAAAGCTATTTTGAATCGACCATGGAACATAAAGATGTGCTGATTGATAATGACAGTTTGGAGGCTTCTTTCCAACTCTCTGAACGTCAAGTCTCTCCCGAAATTCAGATTCAACGATTAACGGCTCAACTGACTGCGGCATATAGCCGAATGGCTGCTCTAGAAGATCAATTGATCGCTAAACGAGTGCATTAAGTTCAACCCGCACTTTTCCTTTCAGTGGATTTTTATCAGCTATTTTTTGATCAGATTAGATTGGATTCTAAGGTCGAAACTTTCTTTTAATCACAAATTTTTAAGAAATATTTGTTGTTTTGCGATCGCTGCTTTGGTTAACGAGAATTTAATATTAAGGTTCAAGCGAGAGGATATTCAGATTGAGTCTTCTCTTTTTTTTGTTGATATCTCGCTGCAATGGATTCAACTGCCTGGAACAGATCTGAGTTTGTCCATCCTTGGTATAAGTGCGCGGCGATCGCACAGCCTCCCGCGCCCACGCCCTCTTTCACATAGCCTTGTTCATAGGCGCGCAGTTGGGCAAATTGAGAATCGGCAAAACTCACCTGCGTCGCCATCAGCGGTACGGTGACTAACTTCGCCAACCCCACTGTATCTCCCGTGGGATCATCGGCAACCCAGCGCGTGGTGCCCACCACAATATTTTGGGGTTGCCAGGAAATTTCTGACTGTTGAGCGATCGCCCGTGCCAAGGCATACACCGCTAACATTTGGGTGCCGCCTGCCAGCAATACTCCCCCTGTGCGACTCGCCGCGATCGCCATCCCCGCCACTACCGCCTGCATCGGATCGCCCACCGCCGCTAACAGTGACCAGGGATGCCGCAGATCTGCATCCGCAAGTCCAGTTTTGACTAATTCCCATTTTTGGTCGTGGTTACAGGTTGGATGGCTGCTGTTGACCTTACCCTCTGCGGCGATCCCCAAGCCCATCAACACTGCCAGCGCGGTCGTGGTGCCCCCAACGACGCATTCCGCCAAGATCACATAGCCGTCTGCCGCTGCGATCGCCAACTTTTCACCCCACAGCAATCCTTGGGCAAATAAATGCTCGACCATTGCCTGTTCCATTGCCTGCCCGGTGCTGAGACACCGAGCAGGAGTGCCCTGCAACTCGATCGCAGGCACAGCGGGAGGTTGAGGCAATCCGGCATTAAATAAATAAACAGGCAGTTGCTGCCCTTCAACTACCGCCCGCGAAATCAATACGGGAGAAGCGCCCCTATGCAGCGGTGGCAATGGATATCTGGGGTGGGGCTGCACTCCATTCACCAAAAATTCGGCATCGGCGATCGCGGTATAGCGGCGATCCTCTGGGGTTGCGCCTGCCGCAGAGATCCCCGGAATCAACCCTGTCTCTGTAAAGCCCAACACACACGCCACCACTGGACGCTTCCCCCGATGGCGTTCCAACCAAGCCTGCCCTTGAGAGACTTGGGTATACACTCGAATGGCAGACGAGGGAGGCATACAGTTTTGAGTTTTGAGTTTTGAGTTTTGAGTTTTGAGTTCGGAGTTTTTTCTTGTTCTTGCCTAGCGATTCCTGACTCCTATTTTTCTTCATATTCCATGATTACTTGCACCCATTTAGGCGGTCGAGGAATCGGGTTGTGGAGGCGATCGAACAGAAACCAGCACACTAAATGCACCACAAATAGATAAATCAAGTTGTTGACAAATATCACCACTAGCATGAGTGATTGAATTAAGGGCAAACTGGGTTGAAATGCAAGATTGAGGCGAATGCAAATCCAGTCAATCAAATCCGTAATTTGAACGGTAGTGTATTGCCACAGGTCATCCCCCAGCAGCAGTGAAATCAGCCAAATGCGGAAGAAAAAACCGATCGCGCCCAACAGTGCGCCAATGCTAATTGAGACTGCCCAACTGGCTTTTCGCCGCCACAGCAGCCCCAGCAGCACACCCATCAAGCCAAAGGGCATGATGTAGAGCAAGCTGCGGGGAGGTCCCATTAATACGCTGAGCAACAAGCCAGAAACCAATGTTCCCATCCAGGCGGCACGATTGCCCCAGCGCAGGTAGATTAGGGCGATCGGCACCGAAAAGAATAGCCGCAGAATCGGTCCCATGGGAAAGTAAAAATTCACGAGCCAAATTAGGCTAGCGGTGCTGGCTAAAAACGCGGTTTCGACCAGCATTAATGGACTAGAGGACGGGATCGATTCGGGAAACGGTTGCGAAGTTTCCCGTAGGACTTCCTGCGGGAAGCGCGTCGATGAATTTTCTGAAGATGAACCGTCTGAAAACACTGCTTGATCCCCTACAACCGAGGGATTGGGCATTGCCAGTTCTTTTTCGACATCATCCCACGTTACCTCGATTCCCTCGGATGCATCCATCGGCAAATCAGCCGACGAAGAGTTGCCCTGCTCAGTGCTCTTGGGGAATTCATTCATGCAAAACTCTCCTAACCCAGCACTGGAAACGACTGTTTAGCGGCTTCAGTCAAGCGATTTAATAAGCGCTGTAGGCTGGAGGGGTGCAAAATTGCCCAGGCATTCACCCCAAAGCAAACGGTTCCCAAAGTCAGCAACACATAGGTTGGCACCATCACAACCCCAATCGCAAACCAAGTCAGCACATGCAGCACCATCATGCCAGCAAAGGCGATCGCCACACCTGAAACCTTCAGAACTTCGTTTATTGGACGGTGCAGCCCAGTCAAAATAATCGTCAGGATAGTGGCGATTAAATTTAATGGAACTAATGCGGCGCAAATCGCAACACAGTAAGTATGAGAAAAGTGGAGCAAGCTGTTGTAATCAATCATTGGGGTGTTAAAACAGGTACAGCACATCATTGATACTCTACTTGCCCTCGGCTTCACATCTACCAACCGCTCTAGATTTAAACAGAGTTTTAGTTTTGCAAATGGGAATCGTTTCGGCGGGCTAGAGCGGCAAGCTCACGCTATTGCAGTTTATTCAGCATACCCTTAGAGGCATAGGATTAACCAAATAGGCTCAAGTTGAGCGATCGCACTAGTTTTTCGAGCAGCCACAGCCCTGCAACAGAATTTCCGGTGTTATCCAAAGCGGGACCATAGCAGGCGATCGCACCCTGCCTGGGGATGACCGCTAGCAACGCCCCACTCACCCCCGATTTGGTCGGCACTCCAACCCGCACTGCAAACTCTCCCGATGCTTCGTATAGTCCACAGGTGAGCATCAACGCATTGACTGTTCGCTGATGCTCACCTGTGCGCTGATCAGCCGCCATGGATGGGTCGGATGCCGCTAGCAATAAACCAAGACGCGCCAAATCGACGACTGTGCCGGATAAACAGCAAATGTGATTATAAGTGTCCAGGGCGGTTTCAATTGAGTTTAAGTAGCCCGACTGTTTGAGCAACTGGGCGATCGCCCGATTGGTTTCATTGCCCACCGACCGCACCGATGCCAGCATTGCCTCATCCAGTGTCAATTGCGCCCCTGAGGTATGATTCAGCCAGTGTCGCAACGCTTCACAACGAACACTGCCATCGATTCCAGGCAGCAAATCGGCAAGGGCGATCGCGCCACTATTAATCATCGGGTTGCGTGGAAAGCCGCCATCTTCAGTTAGCTGTACTAATGAATGAAACGCCTGATCCGATGGGATCTGACCAACATGATGAAAAACTGCCTTTTGCCCAAGCTGTTGGAGTAAAAACAGCAGCACAAAAGGTTTAATCACACTCATTAAAGCAAAACGGTGCGATGGATCACCCGCCGAGAAACATTGCTCCTGGGTTGTTTGAACCCATACTGCAAGGCGATCGCGATTCACCTCTGCTAACCGGGGAATGTAGTCAGGAATCTGTCCTGTGTGCGCGATCGCTTGTGCCTCAGCTATCCAGCTATCTAACTGGGTCTGAGTCAACATCATGAATCCAGTCATCCTTGCCCCAGCCGTTTGAAAAACTAGAATCGTCTCAGATTTTGCATCGCTCTCAATTGCCACCTTTTCCCCGCCAGGAAATTAATTTCCTGGCTCATAGCAAAATTCTTCTAAAGAAGACGGGGTAAAGGTTTTAGTCCATTAAAATGGACTTGAGATATCCGCCCGGAATTCATTCCAGGACGGTTGTTGCGAGCAGTGCAAGATGGAAGTCATCCCAAAGTGCCCTAAGAACCTAAAAAAGTGCCCTAAGAACCTAAAAGCGGTCGTCCTTCTACCGCCATGCGGAATCGTTCAACTTCATCACTAAAGCCGATCGGCAGCACCGTTTCCACATTTTCATGAGGGTTTGGAATAATCACCCAGGTTTCTACCGTGCCGCCTTGGACTTTGCTTGCAGCTTCTAAGCCTGCTTCCACCGCTCGTTTCACTTCTGACACGTCGCCCCGAATATTCACTGTAAACCGCGCACTTCCCGCCCGGAGATAGCCCACTAATGTAATCCGTCCAGCTTTAACCATGGCATCGGCAGCAGCCAATACAGCCGGAAATCCCTTTGTCTCAATCGATCCAACCGCTTGCGGCATTCCAAATCTCCTAATGCAAATTCAACAACGTGTAAGAACTGAAAACTGGCTATCCACCGACTCATCTTTTACATTTCAGCACCATTCTGAGTATTAGATGGGCTGTCACATGCGGAACCGCTCCACTTGGGCAGTGAAATCAATTGGCAGCACTGACTCCACATTTTCAGGTGGATTTGGAATAATGTAGTGAGATACCAGCTTGCCACCCGGCGGGGTAGTGTCTGCCGCTGCGATACCCGCCTCCATTGCCCGATGCACTTCTGCTGTTTTTCCGCGTACAGCAACCAAAAATTCCGCCCGTTCTGCTAAACCAAAGTAGACCAATGTTACGCCCGCAGACTTTACCAGTGCATCCGCAGCGGCAAGCGCTGGAGGAAACCCATCTGTTTGAATCACGCCCACAGCAAGTGGCATTCAACGCTCCTGAATCTAGTTAGCACAAAACTCATTCTACGCGCCTTCCTGCCAAGATCATGTACAAATAAATATTGTTAGGTTAGTAGATTGTTAGGTTAGTAGCCTATCGATCGCTTAAGCAGGTTGGCTATAAAGAATTTGCTCAGTAGTGATAGTGAAGCTTGAGTTTACCCAAATCAGGGACGCTTGCAACACAATGCCATTGAGTAGGTAAACAAGCGAAAAATTGCGTTGACGGATATCATCAATCTGCATAATCCGGGGAACGGATGCGGCGTTGAGGTGAACGGTGGTCTCGGCGCTCACTAAGAGCGGTGTGCGGAGGACTTGTTTGGTATGGCGCAGGTGGTGATGCATGTGACCAAAGGCAACCAGGGGAATGGTTTTGCCCTGTTGACGGACTTGGGCGATCGCCGCTGCAAAATCAGGATCGCCATGATCGCCGCCAATCGGTTGCCAATCTTTACCACAAGGATCATTCGGGCGATCTCCCAATCCTAACGGTCCACAATGTCCCAAAAAAATGATGGTATCGTGGGCGGCTTGAGCGGCTGAGTTGACAATTTGGGCAGTGGATTCAGCAAAATCATGAATGCCGTAGCGCGCCTGATAAAATTCGGGGTTTTTCCACTCCGAACCGCCCCAGCTAAAGGGACGCGCCCCCACAACGGTTAGGTTCAAATCAGAAAAATCTCGTTTGCCATAGCCGACGTGTAAATCGCCCAATAAATCAAGCTGTTGCTGAACGCGATCTTCTAGGGCGCGATCGTAGGGGCATTTTTGCTTGCCCCAATGCGACGCGCTGTACCAGGCATCATGGTTCCCTAAAATCACCGCTTTAGGGATGTCTAACGCCGCGATCGCCCGGACGACCTCAACGGATTCATTGCCAAAGTCGCCCACAAACAAGGCTAAATCAATCCCAAGCTGTTGCAGCGCCAACCCATCAGCCACTTCCCACTGATCATGAACATCGCCAATCACAGCAATTTTAATTAAGTCTGAAGTTTGATTGCCATCGGTACCGGGCACTGTGGTTGCCTGTGTACGCAATTCCTGATTCATAGGGCGCTGTTGAAGGGGCATCCCTATAGTTTCCCCTATTCCCTCTACAGAATGCTATTTCACTGTTGGTTGCTGTTATCTGGTTGCTGCCATCTGGTTGCTGCCATCGCACCCCCGCCAACCAATCTGATACGCTGTTTCAATAGAATCAAGAGAATCAAGCCGTTTTCCACCAGAGTCCTCAGACGCTTGCGATCGCCACTGCCCATCCATCATGCAATTTTCTCTCTGGATTGATCATCTCTTTACCCAAGTGCGGAAACTGCCGCTACAGCTTTGGCTTGGGCTGATCGTGTTGTTGCCTCTCGGAACTGGGCTGCTTGGGTTTTGGCTTCTGGGCAAAATGGATGATGTGGAATGCCAAACCGTTTGGTTGTCGCCCTTGACAACGGAATCAACACGGCTATACTGCGCCCAAGTGACTGCCGATCGCCGGACTGCAACCGACTTAGCAGAAGCGATTAAACTGGCAGACTCAATTTCTCTCGCTCATCCCCTGCGGCAAGATGGCGATCGCTTGATTCAACAGTGGTCGAATCGATTGCTGGAACTAGGCGACACGGCGTTTCAAGACGGCAAGTTGGAAGATGCCATCACCATCCTTGAATCGGTTCCAGAGAGTACGACAGTGCATAATTCTGTGACTCAAAAAATAGAGGAGTGGCGGGAAACGTGGAAAGCCGCTGAGGATATTTTCCAAAAAGTACAAGATGCGATCGCATCTGATAATTTATTGATCGCCTTTGCCCAAGCCAGAAATCTTTTGAAAATCAATAATCAATACTGGCGTACTACGCGATTTCAAGACGTTGTGAACCAAATTCAAACCGCTAAAGAAAACAAAAGTGCCCAAGCCGCCGCCGATCGTAAAAAGAAAATCACCAGCACCGATTTTGAAAAAATGCGTCCTCTGACCACTGATGAATTAATGTCTCGCTGGCAAAAAGAACAAGATCAAGAAGCCGTCATTCAGTTGCAAAAAGCGCGATCGCTTGCCGCAACGGGTGAAGTGAATCGGCTCCGAGATGCGATCGCGGCAGCCCAAATGGTTCTATCGGGCAGTGTTCAATACCCTGAAGCCCAGCAGTTAATTAAAGACTGGAGCAATCAAATTGAAACTGTTGAAGACCGTCCTGCGCTTAATCGAGCCGCCGCCCTAGCCGGCAAAGGTGATATTCCCTCCCTCGAAGCCGCCATCACTGAAGCCAACAGTATTTACTTTGGGCGTGCCCTCTACCGCGAAGCGCAAGCCAACATTAATCAATGGTCAGCGCAAGTGCGTCAACTCTACGATCGCCAATATTCTCAAGAACTACCGCCCAACAACAGCCCATCCTCACAAGATCCAAGCTTTTACCAAATTCCAGCCAGTCCTTGAGAATGGCGAGTGGCGATCGCGCGGCGTTGACCTAGGAGATATGGCGAATGACAAGTGACGATGAGAAGTATTGTTATAGCAACAGACTAGCTCACCTGATGTGCAACTAATTTGCCCTCATCCCAACCCTTCTCCCCAAGGAGAAGGGCTTTCGGACATTTCCGGTTCCCTCTCCCACCGGGAGAGGGCTAGGGAGAGGGCAGTCTTTGCGTTGTTTCAGGAAAGTCGCACATCGCATTAGCTCCTATTCCCTGCCAGATCGCAATGCTAATTAAAAATCTGATTCCGCTGATTCTCCTGGTCTTCGTTCCAATTTCGATCGCAGCAGACTGGTTGGAGTGGGGCGAAACCGCTGTTTTTTTTACCTCCGCTTTTGCCATTATTCCCCTTTCTATTTGGCTAAGTACGGCAACTGAAAAGGTGGCGGTGGTCACTGGACCCACCCTTGGCGGATTGGTCAATGCCTTTTTTGGCAACGCCACAGAGTTAATCATTGCCCTAGTTGCCCTAAAAGAAGGGCTGGTCGATATCGTCAAAGCCAGCATTACTGGCACCTTGCTCAGCGATTTGCTGCTGTTGATGGGGCTTGCTATGTTAATGGGAGGAATTCGTTATAAAGAACAAACGTTTCAGCCGATTTTGACGCGGGTAAATGGGTCGTCGATGACTCTGGCAGTCGCCGCGATCGCCCTGCCGACCTTAGTGATCTACACCTCTAACGTGGTGGATGAAGTCGCCATTCGCAATCTTTCGCTGATTACTGCCACGGTGTTGATTATTGTGTATGGGCTGACGCTGCTGTTTTCCTTAGGCACCCACAGATTTTTGTATGACGTGGGCGTTGCGGACGAAGATCCGGTTTTGGAAGAAACCTCGCCCACTGAACAGCGCTCAAAACTGATTGGCTGGATCGTTGTGCTGCTAGCCTCCACGATCGCCGTAGCGTTTGAATCGGAACTATTTGTGGGCGTGGTAGATACAGAAACCGAACGGTTAGGACTCACACCACTATTTACTGGGGTGATTTTGCTGCCATTGATCAGTGATGTAGCGGCATTTGTGACTGTTATCCGCATGGCAATTAAAAACAAAATGGATCTCACGGTCGCCACTGCAACAGGCGATAGCTTACTGGTTGCTCTGTTTGTCGCTCCGGTACTGGTGTTTGTGGGGCAGTTTATTTTCAACCAGCCGATCGATCTCAACTTCAACCCATTTCAAGTGGTTTCATTAGCGATCGCGGTCGCCATCACCAACGTCATCACCTCCGGTGGGCGCTCCAACTGGCTTGACGGAACCCTTCTCCTCGCCGCTTACATCATCCTCAGCGTCGCCTTCTACTATCACCCCGCTTAATTTCGGAAGAAATCGTAAAAGCAAAAAAAAGATAGCTGTGGGAGCTTCCCCACTTGACCCAGAAGATTTCCGACTGCGGGGGTTGACAGGGATAGTGGGGGGAGGTTATCTTAGTAAAGCGGTCGAAACGGGGAGCGAAAGCGACTTTTGAGGGAGACCGCTAGAACCTAGACATAGTAATA
>JBGTAZ010000250.1:0-2607 GCA_041749615.1 Leptolyngbyaceae cyanobacterium
AATCGCTTGCTGTAAGAATCGTGTCCAGAAATCGTGATGCAGTCGAATAGGTCCACCAATGATTCCGTCCGCGCCCCGTTGTGCCATGAATTCAGGAATAGCATCAGCTATCGCTTGAGGGGCGATCGCTTCACCATCTAAATCACGATGAAACGAGCTAGCAACGCCGCCCACTACCCAACCATCGGAACTGGCATCTTTTTTTAAGGAAGCAGGAAGCTGAAATGTTTTCAATGCAAAAAGGGAGATGCGCCGTACATCTCCCTCAAGAAATTAATATAAAAAATCCATCTAACCACTAGGTTAGGCGTTATGCGAAATCTCGTCAATACTTTTTGACTACTCTACCTTACCCGCAGCCGTCAACCAAGGCGATCGCTTCAGTCCCAACGCCTCAAATGCTGCTTCACCACCGGGAAGCCCATAGTATTCCAGCAACACCCCATCCTCACCAATAGAACCACTCATAGCCGATAGCACTTTACGGAATCGCCACGGCACCCCTAACGGCGAATGACGGCAACGGGGATGTTGAGGCAGCGCCGGAACCCATTGACTGGTTTTCTTGCCAAAATTTTCAAACAGGTTCTTCTTAATCGTTTGAATCTTAAACACTTTGCCATCGATCAGGTTTTGGCACAGTGGGCAACTACCCGCATGAGGCATCACATAGCAAAGGGTTTCACTTTGAGCTTCCATACTGCTGAGAATGCCCAAGTTTTGCATTCGTGCCGATTCAGTGACCGCAATCAGATCCGCCCGCCGCGCAATCTGCTCCAGCGTCGAGAACGTTGCTTGATCCATCCACTCTTGCACCATTTCAGGAGTCATCTGAGACGGGTCTAGCCCTAGCTCTTTACCCGCCAAATCACGCCGTAACACCCGCTCTAGAATCGCCACCGCATCTTTCGGGTTACGGTTCTGCAACGTGTTGGCACTCATCAGATCGCCCATCAATTCACGGGCATCACTCGACAGCTTCTTGATCCAGCCTAATGAGAACTTATTGCCCTCTAAAAAGGCTTGCCTAATTTGGGGTGGAACTTCTGCAAACTGTGCTGGAGTGATCCAAAATTGTGCCGGATAGTTGACCCCGACCAATCCCGGCAGACCCCGCTCCAATCGATTCAGTAGTGGGATGCCCTGCTGATATGCCCATTGAGCCGCCAAACGCGATCGCATGACCGTTTGCACCCATTCAGGCAACATCGCCGGATCTGTTGCCAACAGTTCTAGATACGGCTGACCAATCCCCTCAACAAATGCGCCCATCACTTGGAGCGCGATCGCGTCCCCTTGCTCCCTTTCCCACCAATCCAGGAAGGGCATGAAATCGGAGGGGACAAAGCTGTCAAAGTTTTCAGGGTCTTCAGGACTCCACATCAGATTGATCCGCGATCGCGATGTTTGATTGAGAGAAAGGGGTTTCTACGCTCATTTTTCCAGACAGTTCAAGAGGTTCTGCTAATTTGTCAGAACCTTCTTGGGCAGACTCAACTTTTGGCGGTTTTGCGAAGAATCTCAGCAGCTTTTGTTTTAGAGTTTTCATGCAGCTTTGATAGCGCGATCGCTTTCCTGTTTCTGTATTCTGGCAAACTCGTCAGACCAAGGGATAGAGACAATCAACATGAAAAAGCAATTAACCATGACATAAGAAAGCAGTTTGTCATCCGTGGGGAAAGCTTCTAAGTTTGCAAAAGCCAGTGAAGCGATAATAGTTTTTGCAAGTAATTCTTGCTGTCTTTTGGCAGTCAGAAAAGCTACGACCTCCGTCGCTATTTGACAGTGCAAACTAGAATCAAGTTCAGATAATCTATCAATCCTGTCTTTAACATTTCGACAAGGGCTTCTTCCCATGTCGTTGAGTACCTGGGTGAAAGCATTATCTATATCCTCTTTTACATCCTCTAAGAAGGATGTTTGCATCCTGCTCTTACCTCTATTTTTCAAGAGCCTAACGCAATCAAGACACGCCGATCGCCGCAACCCAGAAGATTCCACCCTTTGGATGTGATTCTTTAGGTCGCCCTGTCCTAACTCAATACTAAAATTGGTAATACATTTCCAAAACCAACGCTGAAAGAACTTGAGACGCTGCCCCCTCGCTTGCGATACTCTTTTCTGTAACTCTGCCTCAGTATATTGAGCAATTCTCTGCTCACATACCTTAGCCAGTGTTGGATCTTTAACTGGAAAATGTGAAAAGTGAGGCGAGATTTTAATCTCTTTCTCTCCTGCAACTCTCACGCTTTCAGCACGTAGGAAGATTGGATCTTTGCATTCAGGGCACAGCAGACCCAAGTATTTATAGTCGTTATAGTCGCACGCGATCGCTTCAACCAACTGCCCACCAAATCTCATCGCCGCACCGTATCGCATTATTTTGCAGCCTCCACATTTTCCACCCGATAAGCCAACTTATACACACCCCAGCATCGACTGGGAGGGCAGCGCTCTTTCGGGAAGTCGGATCTTTTTAACCCACCGCGCGATCGCCGGAGCCTTTGACGGATCGCCCCTTGCCGAATATCAGATTTCGTCACCACGTATCGATCTTTTTTTCTCATCAAAACCTCGGATTGACCCAAGGTTCAACCAGCTTACAAG
>JBGTAZ010000251.1:0-1925 GCA_041749615.1 Leptolyngbyaceae cyanobacterium
TCAGGGGTTGCCGAAACCCAAGAAGACCTGATGCAAAAATAAAGCGGTGGGTCCACTTCTAAGAAAACTGGCAGCCACTCATACTCAAAATATTATCTGGGCTACGTGCGGCTGGGAAGATTTAGAGTTTGCCTACACTCAATCCAACACCCCGCAAGATCAGCAGGATTATTCGCGATCGCTTCAGGAAGTGCAGCAGGGCATCAAAACGATTAACGAACATCGATCGCAGTTTGGTGGGCGTAAAGCCGTAGATTGGGGTAGCTTGCCATCGGCTCCGCCTCCTGGCTGGCAACCGCCACAATCGCCTGAGCAAATGCAACAACAGGCAATGCAGCAAATGGGTGGGGGTGGTGCCCCTCCCGGTGGTGGTCAACCTCCTGGTGCGCCTCCTGCGGCTCCCCCTCCTGCCCCAATGGGCAAGTCAGCCAACAAGAGAATTACCATCACTTTTTAGTCATGCAAATTATCAATAGAAACAACCCTATCCAGATTTATCCAGATGGCAATGCTTGGTGCGCGTTAGTCGGTGACAACATCATGGAAGGGGTTGCCGCTTTTGGGAATACGCCACTTGAGGCGATCACTGCTTTGCAAAAACACCTAATTGAACCCAGTGGCGACAACCAATGGACGATCGCTGAATAAATGGGACAAATAGCGCTCGAAGGCGACTGGACACCGGAAGAGGTAGCCCAAATTACGACGCTGGCAAAATCGCTAGGGGTCGGTGATGGGGAAGCTGTGCCGTCTGAGTTGGTGCCTGCTACAGTGACGGGTGATTTCTCCGCAATGCTGAGCGATCGCCAAAAGAAGCTGACCGAACTATGGCGCAAGGCTGGCAAGAAAGCTTTAGAAAAAGCTGGGCTTGAAGACCTGGGTGACCCATGCGATGAGCCGCAAACGTGGGAAGCGTACACCGATAAACTGCAAAAATCGCCATTCCCTGGTGCGCTCAAAGTTGATAAGGATGGCGATCGCTTTACGTTTGACGGTAAATCCAAGCGCTGGAAAAAAGTAACCGGCGAACTGCCAGAATTGCCCCAAATGCAGTTTGGCAAGTTTCAGTTTCCCGTCTCTAGTGGCATGTTTGGCGACGGCGTTTATTTCCCTGTTCTGTCTGAACCTACGGGCTATTTGCGGCTGCGGATGCGGGTTGAATGCAATCCTGAGCAATTCATTACCGATGAAGACTTCTACGAACTTGAAACCGATTTAGCATCCAATCTGGATTTGATTTTAGAGTCTCGCGGCATTCGAGCGATCGCCCATACCGAAGGCGACAGAGTTACTCAAATTATGATCCGCTCACCCCAATACATCTCCCCAATGGGTGTGATTGCGGGATCGGGTTCCGTGCCTCAAGGGGTGCCCCAATTCCGTATCGTCAAATTCACCCAAGAAGCGGATGCGTTAATTTTGGATGCTGAGATGGGAGAAGCAGGCGATCTGAATAAATCAGCAAAGGCTAGCCGTACTACCCTATCTAGTACAACTCATCTGAACGGCACTAAACTTGTCACCACATCGGCACCAGTTTTAGATCGGGTGTTGGTCAGAGACGCGATCGCCCGGTGTGTGTCCGATGGCGTTGACCTTTCAAACATTCAAGTGCAGTTAATCTCTGGCATTCCTGACTTCCTACCCAAGATGACTCATGCATTCTGCCTGCCATCCGATGGGGTGATTAACCTGTGCCCTCACGACCCAAACAGCGCGATCGCTTCTATGTGTGGACAACTTGCCACTCGCTTGCAAACTGCGGTCAGGGCTGGTGCGGTATCGGGTGATGTCGCACTAGGGCTGCTCAATCGTGCAGCACAGATCGACTCGCAGTGGTGGCTTGAATCATTGATTAAACGCTACGCCGGGGCGATCGCTTGCTATCGGGTGGCTGATGTGATGGCAGGCGACGTGTCACCCTA
>JBGTAZ010000252.1:0-55695 GCA_041749615.1 Leptolyngbyaceae cyanobacterium
GGCGTTGTCCGGCTGTGCGACGAGTATCAGAAAGGTCTGCGAAGGCTTCGACAATGGCAAGTTGAGGCATCGGGTCTCAGGATTTGGGGAGATAACCTAACTACCCTATCAGGTACTCAATTAGAATGAAATAGCCCTGCCATTCACTCATCTAATTGACTTTACCTTCCACTTTTAGCCCCGCGATCGCGCTTGGTTCAACATTGAGGGGCTGTTTGCTGGTGTTGTGTAGATCGTATTGTTCGTTGTCGCTGAAGGAATTTTGCTTGAGGGTGGGGCTGGCGTTATTGGTGACGACAATGCCATCGCGTCCGTTGTCGGTGATCCGGTTGGAGGTCAGGCGGGGGCGAGAGTCGCCGTTGATCACCATGCCGTCTTTGTTTTGAGTAATCTGATTGCGGATCAGTGTGGGCATGGCGCGATCGCTCACCGATACACCAAAGCCGTTATAGCGTAGTGTATTGCCTTCCATGGTGCCGCCACTGTCGCGAGTAAAGGAAATGCCATTGCCGCCGTTTTGCTCAAACAGGTTATTGCGAATTGTGGGCGTGGCGGTGCCCGAAGCAAACACCCCTTCGCGATCGCTGCCGACAAAGCGATTGGCTTCAATCAAGGGCGCACCCGTTTCAATCCAAATTGCCGTGCCGCGAGTATTCGGATTGGTCAGGCTTACCCCCACAATCTGACTGCCATCGGTCGCCACGATTGTGACGCTTTGCCCTGCCCAAGTGGGGCTGAGAAACTTGCCGCCGCCCGTGATTTGAATGCCCTTCCCCTGAGATTCTGGTTCGCCGCGCAGGGTTACGCCTTGGGGGAGCTTCAGCGGAAATACTTCGCCCGTGCCCGTGTTGTAAATGCCAGGACTCAGTTGAATCGTCATGCCGGGGCGCACTTGGGCGATCGCCTGAGTAATGGTCTTCAATGGCGATTGAGTATTTCCCAGATTGCGATCGCTGCCATTATTCGCATCCACATACAACATTGTGGGCAAAGGGGCGGGTTTGGATGGAGTGGTTTCAGATTTAGGGCTAGGATCGTCCGCTGGGGGAGTCCATTCCGGCTCTGGATTATTGCCAATCACTGCATCATTTTGTGAAACTGTGCCTAACACTCGCCCCATGGCGTAGCTAACCCTAATCGGCTGCTCCGCTTGGATTTGCGCCAGCGCCGTTTGATAGGTATCTGCGCCCGCTTCCAGTTCTCCCGCATCACAGACTAAGGTATATTTCACGGCTCGATAAAGCTCTGGTGAGCCAATCCGTTCTCCCCTTTGGCGACTTTCTGCCAGTTCGGTAGCGGTAGGTTGGGGTGGCACAATTGGATACCACACGCCATTTTGTTGAGCGCCAGCTTCTACGGGTTTAGCTGACGACTTGGGCAGTTCGACTTTGCCATTGCGAGTGACTAATTTTGCGCTACCAAATTCCACAAGACGCTGATTATTAGGATTTAGGCGGGTGCGATCGCTATAGTAATTCACCCGCCATGCTTGAGTTGCACGGGCGATCGCCTCAGTGCAGTCCGTTTCACTCACCAATTCGCCATTGGTTGTGCAGCTACTCAGCGATAGCAGCGCCCAACCCATTGCCACCCAGCCAAGCACCTGCCGCTTCATCCCGCTACTCTTAAATTTCTGCTTCACAATTGCTACCCCTACTTCCCCACACCTTATATTCCACCCAATAAATCGCGCCTAAATCAACCCTGCGGACGTTTCCTGAAATGGTCGTTTCGCATTAGAATCTAGTTGTAAAGTTCTGTTTCTGCTAGATGAGAGGTTCCCATTGCGGAACGTGTAATCCGTCCAGGTAAACTACCTTGCAGAAAGGCTTTAGATCCTGATCCTAGATTTAGTAGAGAGAAGAACTCATGGCATTTGAACAGGCACCGCTCCCCTACGACTTTAACGCGCTAGAGCCATATGGCATGAAAGCCGAAACCTTTGAATACCACTATGGCAAACACCACAAAACCTATGTGGATAACCTAAATAAGCTCACTGCTGACACCGAATTAGCAAGCAAGCCTTTAGAAGAAGTCATCAAAGTGACTTACAAGGATGACAGCAAGCAGGGTGTGTTTAACAACGCTGCTCAAGTGTGGAACCACACCTTCTTCTGGAACAGCCTCAAACCCGGCGGTGGCAGTACTCCCACAGGCGATCTTGCCGCTCGAATCGACAAAGATTTTGGCAGCTTTGACAAGTTTAAGGAAGAGTTTACGACTGCCGCCACCACTCAGTTTGGCAGCGGTTGGGCTTGGTTAGTGGATGATAACGGCACCTTAAAAGTGACCAAGACTGCTAATGCGGTTAATCCAGTGGCAGAGGGTCAAAAGGCTTTGCTGACGTTGGATGTGTGGGAACATGCCTACTACATTGATTTCCGCAACGCTCGACCCGCGTTCATCAAAAACTACTTGGATAATTTGGTGAACTGGGATTTTGCGGCTGCTAATCTAGCTGCATAACCTGACCAATTTTCCAATTTTCTGAAAGTCAGCCCTTCCACTAGGAGGGGCTTTTTGCAAGGTTTAGGAACGAATGATCTTGACGAACTTACAGCCGTTTTTAGATGAATGCGCCACGCTTGCAAACTCTAGAAGCCCCCTAAGTCCCCCAATTCTGGGGGACTTTGGCTCTAGTTCCCCCCAGAATTGGAGGGCTAGGGGGGCGAAAACTGCTGTATGAGCAAAGCCGCTTCACTATTACCGGAAATTACTGAACTGGGAAATCCTTTTGGTTGGCGGCAGGGAACCGGGGATTGGGCGGGTGTTAGTGCCGCGATCGCCTGTGGCGATTCGGTGCAAGTGATTCAAGAAGCCGGGTCAACGTTATGGCAAGCCGCTTTGCCAGCCCAGCATCCGTTTCAGTTTGGGTTTCCAGAATTTACGGCTGAGGTGCGAGAAGAACGACCAAACCCCAAAGCAAGAGTCTGGATTAGCCCGATTCAGCGGCGCTTTGGGCATAGTGTAGAGTTGCCAAAAGTGCAGTGGCATCCACGGGTGCTGTGGGTTGGCATCGGCTGTGAACGGGGTGCGCCCGAAATTGTGATTGCCCATGCCATCCAACAGGCATTGCGATCGCATCACTTGGCAGAAGGCGCGATCGCCGGACTTGCCACCATTGACCACAAATCTGATGAAGTTGGACTTATAGACTATTGCCGCAATTGCACCTTGCCGCTCAAATGCTTTTCAGCCGAAATGCTCAGGGCGATCGCCGTCCCCAATCCTTCCGCCCACGTTAACTCCAAAACCGGAACTCCCAGCGTCGCCGAAGCCGCCGCCATTCTCGCGGCTCTAGAGTGTTTATCTCCGCACTCCGCACTCCGCACTCCCCAACCTCTTCTAGTCTCAAAAAAAGTCTTCCGCCTGCCCGATCACCCCGGAGCCGTGACGATCGCGATCGCCCAAGCGGAGCAAGAATACACCGATCCAGTTCTAGGGGCTGGAAGCGTTTTATAATTTAGTGCGGCAGAATTACTCCGCTGCAAGATGTCCCCCTGCGATCTCTGCCCATGCCAAATCATCCCCCGGTTTCCTCCCTGCATCCTATTCGGTGGCTTGTTGGCGCATTATGCGCGATCGCCGTTCTCTTCTATGCTGTGCCCGCCGATGCCGCTCCCGTTGGGGCAAAATACACCCAGCAATACTCCCCGCCGCCTTCCTACAGCAACAGCGAATTGAAAAACCAGGATTTTTCTGGACAAAGCCTGCGCGTTGCAGAATTTTCCAACGCCAATCTGAATGGGGCAAATTTTTCCAACGCAGATTTGACGGGGGCGGTGCTGAGTGCCTCCACCATGGTTGAAACGAACCTGCAAGGCGCAGACCTGACCCAATCCATGATGGATCAAATCAGAATGACTCGAACTAATTTGCAAGATGCCATCTTGGTCAATGCCATTTTGCTTCGCACCAGCTTTGATCATCCAGAGATTACTGGGGCAGATTTTACGGATGCCATTTTGGATGGTGCCCAAATTCGCCAGTTGTGCAAGTTAGCTGAAGGAGTCAACTCTAAAACTGGAATCTCCACCCGCGAATCTCTCGGTTGCTCGTCCTAAGCTTAGATTTTTTTGACCCAGAGATATGTCAATTTCAACGGTTTTTCAAAATTCTGTCCCCTCTTCGCCAAACTCCGTGCAACGGGTGGGAGTAATTGGCGGCGGGCAACTTGCCTGGATGATGGCAGAAGCCGCTGAAAAACTGGGGGTTGAACTCTGGATACAAACGCCGAGTGCAACCGATCCAGCAGTGGCGATCGCCGCCCACACTATTCTCGCCCCTATAGATGATGCGATCGCCACCGCTCAACTTGCCGCCCAGTGCGACGTGATCACCTTTGAAAATGAGTTTGTTGATCTCCCTGCATTGACACAACTCGCCCAGCAAGGCACCTGCTTTCGTCCCAGCCTGGATGCCCTGCGCCCCTTGCTCGACAAATACGATCAGCGAACTTTGATGGCAAGCCTGGGATTGCCCACGCCTGCTTTCACCCTGCCAGAGTCACTTGCTGAGGCAGGCTCTTTTCCACCTGCTTTTCCAGTGGTGCTTAAAACTCGGCGGCATGGCTACGATGGGCAGGGAACCTTCATTGTCCATAGCGCCGCCGAATTAGAAGAAACGCTCGCTCAGTTAGCCTCAGTGCCCGTCCTTTTAGAAAATTTTGTGCCTTTTGATCGAGAGCTTGCGGTGATGGCAGCGCGATCGCTGAATGGAGAAATCGCCATCTACCCCATCGTCGAAACCCAGCAGGAAAACCAGGTCTGCCGTCGGGTGATTGCGCCTGCGAAAATCCATCCATCCATCACGACACAGATCGAAACCATCGTTCACACCTTGCTGAACCACCTCCAAGTCGTGGGCATTTTTGGCATTGAGTTTTTCTTGGCGAAAGACGGCACGGTGCTAATCAACGAAATTGCCCCGCGCACCCATAACTCTGGACACTACACCCTGGATGCCTGCGAAACTTCGCAGTTTGAGCAACAATTAAGAGCAATTTGTGGATTGCCCTTGGGTAGTACCGCGATGACCACCGCCGCCGCCGTCATGGTGAATTTGTTGGGCTATGAGCAATCAGTCAGTGATTATGAGACCCAGCGACAAGCATTGGCAATGATTCCTCAAGCGCACGTTCATTGGTATGGCAAAACAGAATCCCGTCCGGGGCGCAAGTTAGGACATGTGACGGTGCTTTTAGATTCGGCAGACCCCGCGTTGCCCGATCGCGAGATCCCGAACAACTCCATCGCCCAAAGCGCGATCGCCCACCAAATCGAATCTGTTTGGTACTCATCTTGAGAAAGTCCGCCCGTCACATTTGCCCGTCACATTTGCCCGTCATAAACACTACGGCTCTGACCCGTAATGCCCTAATGGCGGTTATCTCTCTCCTGAGAAAGGCATTTCTTAAAAACACTTGCGCTAGTATCGGGGTGTGCTAATATCAATACCTGAAATCGATGCTTTTATGGCGCTACAAGGACATCTGGTTTGTCGAGGGACGATGGTTCAAACGTAGCCAAAGCTGACTGAAAGACTTTGAAATCTGTAATTTTGCAGCCCATTCAATAAATTTTCGGAAAAGCTTTTAGAAAGCTTGTTGTTAGAAATTCACACAATTAATCCATGATTACAGACGATATGAATCAGCAGGTTATTCACCCGCTGGCTAAGTTGCAGCGCCAAGTGCGATCGCTGGTTGAACGTAAGTTGCTCAAACCATCCGACAGCATTTGGAAAATCGCATTACTCTACGGTAATGATTGGGCATTCTTAAAACAAGAATTGCTCGACTACGAATTCACTATGCAAGATCCAGTTAGCGAACTGATGCTAGTGGAACGATGGGATGATGAAGAGTAGTTGATCGCCGTAGTTGATCGCAGTATGGGCATTTATAAGCAAGCTTTTAGTGCCTGACTGAGTTCCTGGGCGGTTTGATAGCGATCGCTAATGTCAATTGCGGTAGCTTGTTCGATCACCGCCTTCAAATTTTCGGGAATTCGGGCTTCATCCTCTAGCTGTAATCGCATTGCCTTTCCCTGTTTTTTATAAAATCGCTGGGGGCTAATGCTAGTCAGCAAAAACACCAGAGTGGGCGCGATCGCATATAAATCAGACTGAGGCACAGGTCGCCCCTGCACTTGTTCTGGGGCGCTATAGCCTTCTGCCCCAATGCGAGTTCCCGGCGCGATCGCCAGTGCTTTCACGGCACCAAAATCTAGCACCACAATTTGGCTATCCAGATTGCGAACCAGCAGATTGCCCGGTTTAATATCCCGGTGGATAATAGGCGTAGAACGAGTATGCAGATAGGTCAACACCTCGCAGACTTGCACCATCCAAGCGATCGCTTCTTGGGTCGAAACGGCTCCTTGTTTGCGAACTCGCTTCTCCAAATCTTGCCCATGGATCAACTCCATGACCAGATATTTTTTGTTCCCTTCCATAAAAAAGTCGTAATAGCGCGGGATGCCGGGATGACTCAGCGCTTTTAGCGTGCTGGCTTCCCGCTCAAACAGTTCTTGCGCCTTAGGGATGCGCGCCACATCGGCATTCATTTCCTTGAGCACTTGCAGCTTGCCCTCCGGCATTCCACTCGATTTTGATAAACCAGTCGGGTTCCACACTAAATAAGTGGTGCCCATGCCGCCACGACCCAAAACCCGCAAAACTTGGTACTGGCGGACGGTCTTGTCTACTCGAATCGGCTGCCCACAGTGAATACAAAATAAATTGTCAGAGGGGTTTCCCGTGTGGGTGCAGCGAGTCGGAGCAGACTGCCCTCCCGTCAATGAACCCGAAAATGCAGCCGCGCTCCCGGTCGGCAATCCTGTAAAAAGCGTTGCTACCGTTGAAGCGGCAATGGGTGATATTGGAATGGCTGAGGTTTGAAACCACAGGATCGGTCCATTTTGGGAAAGCTGAATCAGCGTATCGTTGCCAAGGATTTTTTGGGCGATCGCGTCTCCTTCAATAAAAGTGCCGTTGTTGCTGTGGTTAATCAACTGCCAACTCGCCCCCACTTGACCGAGTTCTGATCCGGGTTGAGCCTCAACGTAGCGCAGCTCCAAATGCTGCCGTGAGACGACCGCCTCAGCCAATACCACCTGGTTAGTGGGGGCGCGCCCAATCCAAATGATTGTTTCATGGTCGAACTGCCATTGCCGCAGAGGAGCGCGGTTTTGAGGATGCAATAGGGTTAAAACAACCCTTAGCGGACTGGCTACCATGAATTGAGGTAAAACACCGTGAGGTAAAACACCGTGAATAAAAAGTGAATTGAAAAAGCTGGCTTATCGCAAATGTTCTAGGCTGGGGCGCACTTTCGCCCGAATGGCGATCGCGGAAATATTGTCATGACCATTGTAACTATTCGCCAGGTCAATCAATTGATCTACACCCTTATCCAAGTTTGTTTGAGAACTCAGCAACGGCTGTACATGGGTTTTCCAATGATTTTCCAGCAAGTCATTGTCCGATAAGCCATCGGAACAGAGCAGCAAGACCATATCCTCATTCAGTTCAAAAAACTGAACGTCTGGTTTCACAAAGTGTTCATCCCGTGGTCCAAGTGCCTGAGTTAACTGGTAGGCATCCGGGCGACTATAGGCAGCATCGGGATCAACGCCTCGTTGGATTTCTCGCTGACCCACCTCATGGTCTATGGTGACTTGCTCCAAGCCTCGCTTGCGGGTGTAGCGATATAGTCGGCTATCCCCCACATGGGCAACTGCCACTTCTGTATCTTGAATCAGCACCATCACCAGCGTTGTGCCCATGCGCCCACTGCCAGAGCGAGCGTTTTGCTGGTTCACGTCATAAATCGCTTTGTTGGCAGCCTGGACGGCTTCCGCCATCATCGCCACATTAGGCAAATCATTCATGCCAGCGCTAGGGAAAGGAGATTCCTGCCACTTCTCTTTAAAGTATTTGCGAATGGTGTCTACGGCGAGGGCACTAGCAACTTCACCGCTGGCATGTCCACCCATACCATCACACAAAATATAAAGATTGCGGGCATGAACTGTTTTGCCCGATGGGCTTTCTAGCTTGCTGACTTGAATATCGAGTCCAAAGTAGTCTTCGTTATGATCTCGTTGTCGTCCAACATCGGTGCGCCCCACTTCTTCTAAATTGAAAAGCTGCATGGGTAAGACGATGGTGGGCATGTCGTCGTTATCTAGCTCATCGTCGTCGTCATTTTCGGGAGGAAGCGTAACTGCCATGCCATCCGATGCTGCTTCGACGGGCGGACGATCTGCGGTTCCGCTGAGATTATCTAGCGGTGGGTTAATCGCTACAGCCCTCATGAATGGCTCTAGTGGTTGAGTGATTGGAGAAGGATCGGGCTGCAAGGAGTCGGCGATCGCTTCAATCCGCGATCGCACCGCATTCACCGTTTTCAACGTGCCATCTTCCACATCCGTCAGTAGTTGAGAAACAGGCTCTACCTGAGTCCGCTGAGATTCTGCAAACATTGCCTGCCATTGCTTGCCTAAATGGTGGAGCGTCAACAGTTGCCCCGGAGGATTGGAATACAGCCGTTGCAGCAGTAACGTATCATCCTCGGCATCGGCTCTCAAATTGCTGGCAATTAAGACACTCTGCTGACACTGCCAGGGTTCTAGCGCGTGCCAAAGCTCCGTCATTTCATAGAGCCATTGCAGCACTTGCAGCAGCGGTGGAAACCGCTCTTGATCACACCACATATCCATTAAAAGAGGGAAGTGAGAACGGTCTTCTAACAGCAATACATCTTGATCATTCCATTTCCAGGCATTGTGAATCGCTGGCAAGACCGGATAAAGATCTGGATTGAGGGCAACATAGGGCTGGGCAACTTCTGGGATCGCCAGCGCATTCATTGAATCGGTCCAGCCTTCTGCACCGGGAGTGGCAAATTCTAAAGCTGGGTTCTGCGAGTCTGGGTCGTTCGAGTCCTGTTGCAACACTAGGGCTTCTAGCAAAGACAACTGAAAGGGCTGGCAATCTAGCACTTGCAGTTGGCGTTCTCCGAATGCATCAGTTGTTGGAAGTGCGCTGATGAGCTTGTAGCGTTGCTGGAGGTCGAGGTATCCATTACACCCGGTTGCCAACGGTGCGTTATCTACTGTTGCGCCATCTGATATTGCGTTATCTGATGCAGACGTTGACTTGGCAGCGGGAGGTTGAGCCGATAAAATCGCCCACCATGTAACCCCGGAGATGGTGCCACAGACGTGGCAATTCATTTGGTCGAATGGCACGAGACTGCCGCACTCAGGGCAAGTGTTTTGCACGAGAGAAGTTCCACACTTCTGACAAAACTTGTTTGCCGTGGGATTTTCAAACTGACAATGGGGACAGACCAGCATGATGAACTCTTCCTCAATTCCCGGCAGATCAGATGATTAATGTCACACACAGGAACGGCTTCAACGGTGTCTTTTGCCTTTCTTTTTAAGGAACACTTTTAAGGAAAACTTTAATCTCTCCTCAACAAACTGTAATAGCTTGCCTAATGTCCAGTGCAGAAATTTTTGAGACGGTTCCTCTAGCAAATAAACCTGAAAACGCGAGTTTAATCTATTTAAACAGTATTCGCCAAAAAAATCTTTGACTTACAGGTTATTTGCAGATTATGAGGCGTTAAGCAATGGATTCCAAGGGGCGATCGCTCCTTAAAGTGATGCGCTGCGTCATTTACTATTATCTGCGTCATTTACTATTAACAGATACTCGTGCATTCGCGCTATTTCAGGGATTTTTTACGGGAAACTTTTAAATTCAATGAATTCGACACAATTCTTTCAACGCGGCGACTTCTGCGCCAGTTAATTCACGCCATTGTCCTGGCTCTAAGCCCGCGATGCTGAGGTGGGCGATCGCGGCACGCACTAGCCGCAGGGTCGGAAAGCCGATCGCGGCAGTCATCCGTCGGACTTGCCGATTCCGTCCTTCGGTTAGGGTCATTTCTAACCAGGCGGTGGGAATGCTTTTGCGAAAGCGAATCGGCGGATCACGGGGCGGTAAGGGTGGTTCATTGGGCAACACGGCGATCGCGGCAGGACGAGTCTGGTAATCCTGAAGGGCAATGCCTTGTCGAAGCGGCTGGAGGGCAGAGTCATCGGGCACCCGCTCTACTTGCACCCAATAAGTCCGGGGATGCCGAAACTTGGGGTCACTTAGGCGATGCTGAAGCTGCCCGTGGTTGGTCAACAAGAGCAGCCCTTCACTGTCATAATCGAGCCGACCCACGGCATAGATATCTGGAATTGGAATATAGGGCTTGAGCGTGGGGCGACTGCCCTCTGAGTCAGTGAACTGGCAAAGAACGTTGTAGGGCTTGTAGAACAGCACATAGCGATGAAGCGGCGCTGCCTGATTGGTGGGATTTGCCCATGTAGCTGGTTTTTGCTCCATAACTTACGGTTTCCGCTGCGGTTCCTACTCG
Source organism: Leptolyngbyaceae cyanobacterium (assembly GCA_041749615.1). Taxonomy (GTDB): domain Bacteria; phylum Cyanobacteriota; class Cyanobacteriia; order Leptolyngbyales; family Leptolyngbyaceae; genus ULC077BIN1. The sequence continues at coordinate 10,445 of JBGTAZ010000252.1, forward strand.
ATTTTGACCCGAAATTGAGCATACCCGACGTTGTTGTTCGGCAAATTGGGCAAGTCGCCTAGGTTGAAAATCAGGGAACCATTGGGATTGTTCTGGTTGCTACAGGGATTGTTGGCAGGGAGGGGAGCCAGGGGGGTGAAGAAGGTTCCAGCGATCGCCAGAGGTTGACTGCCAATCCGCACCCGATTACTACCCAGGATGAAGCGCATACCGGAAGGAATTTGGTCGCAGAGGGTGACTGAATTGATGCTCGTGCGCCCGTCTGACAAGAAATAAATAGTGTATTCCACTTCGTCGCCCGATTGAAGCGGGGTGCTGTTGCTCAAACTGGCTGCGCCAATGGGTGCGCCTTGGGGAACTAGTTGGCTCCAGCCCGGTGCGGTGTCGTCGGAACTGGTGACGACCAGTGCCCCAAAATTTACGCCCCCCAGATTTGCGCTACTGAGGGATATGCCACCCCGCAGCACGTTGGTAATTCGTTTTGCCAAGCGCAACCGGGCAGGCAGCAAAGAAACGGAAGTCGGACTGGCTTCTCCCGTGCCGCTGGGGTTGCGATCGCCGTTTGGATCAGGATTGCTGCCATCGGTGGAGCGATCGCTGACGGGTTCCCCACCCGGACTCAGCCCCGTGGCGATCGCGGTGTTTTGAAACGGTCCCAAGTTCTCGGCTCCGCTACCCAGCGTAATAATCACCTCAAAGTTCACCGTCGCACTGGTTTCTCCCGCCAAAGAATCCGTGCCTGCCAACAAATTTTGATCCGTTGTGCCATTGAATCCGGGATTCACCGTAAGGGTCGGGCTTCGCAAATTTCTGACCCCATTCACCGTTGCTCCAGTAAAGGTAACTGCCAAATTATCTTGAAGCTGGAGATTCCGAAGGGCATATTGGTTGGATGCCGTCGCCGGTGCAAAGTTTTGGACTACAAGCGTGTAAGGAATAATGAACGTGCCATCAGGGTTTTCCTGTGGAGTTCCAGCCTGTTTTGCGGCTCCCAAATTGGGGACACATTCCCGCAGCGCCGCCGCTGTAAAGCCAAAGTCGTCTCCACTAACGGTATTCGCTTCATCCTCAATTCGCAGTTCTAAAGCCACTTGACCGGGCACCGTTCTAAACAGCCCTTGCACCCGTGTCCACTGTTGAGGAGTGCTGACGGTGATGCCCGCTAAATTGGGCACAAATGCCGCATCGGCTCCCCCCGGTGGACCTGCTAAATACCGAATTACAGGCGGATTGCCCAATGTGGCGACGCTGAGCAAATTGTAGAAGTAGGCACTGAAGTTATAGGCAACATTGGGCACCAATCCGTTGACCACTTGCTGCCAAATCAGCGGGTCAGGGAAGGCAGATCCGCCTGTCAGATTTTGAGACGGGTTGGAGTACAGAAACGTACTAGAAGGGAGGACTCGATTGATCGGATCGCCCGGAAATGGATCTGCCCTCACGACTCCCCCGGCATAGACAATCGGGTAAGGTCCCCCTTGGATAGATAATCCACCAATTGGATCATCAGGATAAACGCTGTCGCCGCGATAGGGCAATTCGCTGGAAAACCCAAGGTTAGCGGGTACGGCGGCAGGTGCCGTTGCCACTCCGTCGCCCGTCCCGGCATTGCGGCTGAAGGTGCCATTCAGTACAAAATTTCGGCTGCCTTCTTGCGTGCCAATGGGGCAGCCATTGGTGCCTTCAAAGACTTGAGCATGAATCGGTTGAGCAGACAGCAGAAAAACCAGTGGCACTAGAAAACCACTGGCTGCGGTAGACAACGCGATCGCCCTGACTGCGATCGCGGGAATAACGAAAAACATTTTTTCACCCTTCAGCAAAACATGAGCGGCTTAGGTGTAGATGCGCCCTGTCAGGCTAAAGGTGCGGATGAGGCACCTCCAAACGTAGAAGCTCTAACGCCGACTTCATGCGATCGCTAGAGCAAAAAATTAAATTCAGAATCTAGTAGTGTATCAGGCGATCGGTTTCAGAGGTCAGGTTTTAGAGGCTAAGTTTCAAGATTTTGTGGCGCTAATTGACCCGAACTCGAAAGCGGACAAAGCCGACATTGCCTGCGGGTGTATTGGGCAAATCGCTCAAGTTAAAAATGACCGCTCCATTGGGATTGGATTGATTCAAGCAAGAATTATTCGGGGGCAAAGGTGCCAAGGGCGTAAACACGGTTCCACCCGATACCGCAGGCGTATTGTTAGTACGAATCTGGGAAGTCCCCGAAACCAGCGTTGTGCCAGCCGGGATCAAGTCGCATACAGTCGTTGCCAGCGCTGGAACCGACCCATTAGAAAGGAAATAGACCGTATACTCCACTTCGTCACCCGGTCTTACTGGATTGTTAATATCTAGAGCCGGAATGCCGACCGGAGCCGCCGTCGGCTGTAGCTGTGTCCAGCCCACATTGGTGTCATCCGTCGTTCCTGGATCATCCACAAATCCGCCAAAATTCACTCCGCCTAGCGTCGATCCATTGCGCGTCACGTTCGTAATCCGCTTGACCAAAAGTAGATTGGCTTGTCCACCACCACTGAGCGGCGGAAGCTGCACAACCGTTGGAGTGTCGCCCTCACCCGTCTGATTTCCGCTTGGGTCGGGGTTAACCCCATCGTTGGATCGGTTAGAAACGCGCGAACCACCCTGAGTAATGGCATCCCCTACCACCGTGTTTTTGTAAGGTCCAAAGCCTTCGGCACCCGTGCCCGGAGTGAGGATGACGTTGAAGCTGACCACCGCCGTTGTTTGGGGCGTTAACGTATCGGTGCCCAACAAGAGGGTTGGGTTAGCTGAACCAGAGTAGGCTGGGTTGACTGCCAGGGTTGGGCTTTGAATCCCCGTAATGGAGTTGATGGTTGCTTTTGCCGCTAGATCGGTGAGCGGATCGGTCAACTGCACATTCCTGAGATCGTAGGTATTTTGAGGCTGAGTTGGCAGGGGCACCGGAGCCAAGTTACGGACACGAACGGTGTAAGGAATAGTAAAGGTGCCATTCCCATTATCAATCGGAGTGCCTGCACTTTTTGCCACACCAATATTAGGAGTACACTCGCGCAACCCGATCGCCGTCATTCCAAAGTCATCCCCAAAGATGTTCTGGCTCGTATCTACAATTTCTAGAGTGCCTGTCGTCTGGGCAGGTCCAGTGGTAAAAACATACTGAATTGGCACCCATTGTTGACGGTCGGCGGGAGTTGGCGCAACCGGAGTAACAGTGCCAGGGGCACCTGCGATCGGGGGAATGGTTCGCAATAGAATTTGGGGCGTAGCGGCACCCAGAACTTGATCTCTCACTAGAAGATCAAAAAAGTAAGCAAAGAAGTTATAGGTGGTGTTGGGAGACAGTCCAGTGATGGTTTGTCGCCAAATAACGGCAGGTGGGGCGGGCAATGGATTAGGGAGTGGGGGCGAAAAAGCGACTTGGGTTCCATTAATATCATCGAATGGATTGGAGTAAAGATAGGTGTTAGATGGATCAACATTGTTCGCACCATCCCCAGGAAACGGAACACCATTGACAATTCCACCGGCATAGTTGACGGCACCCGTTTGGATCGACAGCCCTCCTCTAGGAGGTCCTGTGTCATCTGGGTAAACACCATCGCCCCGATAGGGCAGGTCGCTAGTGAATTGCGATGGGTTACCGGGCGGGATTGTGCCTAACACACCGGGAGTCGTCGTGAAGGTGCCATTACGAATGAAATTTTGACCTTGACGGCGAGCAGTGCCGGGGGGGCAGATGTTGCCCACAAAGGTTTGGCTGCGGGCGGGTTCGGGCAAGAAGAGGGGCTGGGAAACCAGCAGAGTGCTAAGGGCGGCTAGGCTTGCCAGTGTCCTCAAGGGGCGTTTCATCAATTCTCCTCACAGGTGGGCGATTAGGCGGGGCGGTGGATCGTTGGCGTTAGTTCAGGGGTTGGGGTGCCACAAGCGATACCTACATCAGCGTTCAATTTGCAGGTCGTCTTCTTGAACAATGATTTCGATGTCGCGAACGTCTTTGTAAATGAATTCGGAACGGCGATCGCGGGCAAAATCGAGCTTGTTTCTGCCAGGGGTTATCGGTTGGCGTTCTCCCGCAGATCGGATGGTCATGCGCTCTGCCGCAATCCCTTTTTTGAGTAAGTAGTTGCGGGTGTTTTGGGCACGGCGCGCACCCAATGCTAGGTTGTAAGCATCGGTGGCACGGGGGTCAGTGTGCCCGACAATGCTGACCAATACCATGGGGTTCTCTTGCAGCACTTGGGCAATGCGATCCAGGACTCTAGCGCTGGCAGGACTAATAAAGTCTTTATCCAAGGCAAAGTGAATGTTGCGGGGCACCTTCAGCACGATCGGCGTGGGCACTACGGGAGGCGGTTCTGGCGGCGGCGGGGAAAGGGTAACGCAGCTTGGCGCAGAGGATGGGGGCGTGGCGATGGGAGAATCGGTGATGGCGGCAATCGCTTGAATCTGAGCGGGTACGGCAGGTTCGGAGGTGCCATAACGCGGGTCGGTGGCGATCGCGCTAATCTGTTCGCCTAGTTTTAAGCCGCTGAGAGCAGCAGTAAATTCGCCTTTGCTGTCGGTTTCCGCTTTGGCGATCGGCTCGGTTAAGGAACTTTCGCCGCTAGCGCTGGTCACCCGATAAATTTCAATGGCTGAGCCGGGATCGGCTTTGCCGAAAATTTGGATGGGCGCTGTCTGAACCGATCCATCGGCGCTGGCAAGGGCGATAAAGTTGCGGGTGATGAACTGGGGAGACGCGATCGCGGCATTGCCTGTTTCCAAGCGGCGGAAGAAATTGTTGCGCGGTGGATTCAAGCCATCACCCACCTGATAATCCAGCACATTGGTATTTTGCTGGGTAATTAAGTCGATGCTTAGCCCTTCCAACCCCGTAAAGCGATTTCCGGTGATCATTGCCCGTTGGCTGTGGGGCACTGCCGCCACGACCACACCGGGACCCGCTTGATAGCTCACTTGGTTGTTCGTCACCTGGTGGTTGTCGCCCATCAGGTACACCGCCGCCCGTCGCAGACGGCGACCATTATAGGTAATTTGGTTGTCGCGAATTTGCACCGCACCATCGGGCTTAAACAAATACACCCCGCTGCCATCGTTGCCACAAATCACGTTGCCCGTAATTTGAGCCTGGTCAACGTTGCCTTCTAGCCGAATCGCATCGGGCATTCCCGCTACACCGTTCGCCAAAATCGCGTTTTCGGTGACTTGCAAATCCGTGGCTTTCACCGAGGTGATCACGGCACTGCCTTCGTGATCGGCAATCCAGTTGCGCCGAACAATCGTGCCTGTGCCGTTAAAAACCGACACCCCAAAGGCAGAGCGGACACCCGCAGTGCGCCCTAACCCATCGGCAGACGGCGGAATGCCTAGCCAGTTATTTTCGATCAGAGAGCCTTTGGGCGGCAGATCATCGGGGTAGAAAGGCGCAAAGTTGGCGGGAATCCGCTGTTTGCGAATATCAGCGGGTGGCAAGCGATGGGCAATAAAAATATCGGCTGGCGGCGTTGTGGGCGTGTTGGGCGTGTTGAGCGAGGGTTCCTCGTGATTGGAAGTGAACCCATACAGGCTTAAGCCCCGAATGGTCACGTTATCGGCGGCGACGGTCAAACCGCGAAAGATGAATGCGCCCTCGACTGGGGTAATTGCCACAATCGGCGCTGGCAAGGACAGTTCGGTAATCACTGAGCGATCGCCCTTGTATCCAGGCTGAGTTCCCCCATCGATGATCAAACTGGTAGCAAGCGGTGGTAATTCCTCCGTCAAGCGAATGGTCGTGTCACCCGTTAAGTTGAATTCAATTCGCGATCGCTCGGTGCTGGGGCTAACCTGCATTTTTTCAGCATCGCTGAGCTTATCCATTGCCAACGTGCCATTCACCAGCAAAATCGCTTCCCGCAGCGTCAGTTCGGAGTCGGGCTGAACTCCGTCTTTGGCACTATTCACAATCACCCGCACTAGGCGATCGGATTGGGCGAATGCTGGGGCGGCGGCGATCGCCAGAAACGCGGTAGTCATATAGATTCCCAGTCGAGTAGGGCGTTTCACAAAACTATCCCCAAGGGAGTTAAGCCAGAGAAAAAGGCGGGATGCTCCTGACTGAACGCTACTGTGCAAATGATTCACTCCTCTTGTTGTCATTGCGCCACCTCCTCAGCAGACTGGGCTGCCACAGGGGTTTGCACCGAATTGGGTTGAACAGAATTAGAGGATGGCAAGCTGGAAGTTGGTGGAGACGCGCCCGGCTGAGTTGCGATCGGCTTCACCAAAGATTCTTGCTGTTGCGGTGGGGCAACTTTGCGACCGGGCAAACTCACGCCAAAGCCGCTCAGCAGTTGATCCAGCTTCAGGCTGAGGGTGACATACACCCCGTCTTTGTTGCGGCTGAGGTCGCGATCGTTTGCCTGCCCAAAGTTGTAGCCCAGCGCCACCCGCAGGTTAGGATTCAGGTAATAGCCCGCTTCTATTGCCAGACCGACTTCATCAAAGCCAATCACCGACTGGCTGATCCAGCGCACCTCACCCGCCACATCGACCCGATAGCCCAACCGATACGCCGCCCGAAGCTGCCCCAAGGTGATGGCATTGGTGCCTAGCAAATCTCTTGCCAGAAAAGACTTGGTGCTTCGCATCGCAAACTTGCCGTAAAACTCCCAGCGCCAGTTGGGCGCATAAATCGTTTCCAGCGCCACAAGATGGACATTAGACCCCGACCCCGCACCAAACAAAATTGTATCGGGAGTTAGAGAAGGGTTTTGACGATATTCATAGCGCAGCAGGGCGTTGAATTTATCATCGTTGGGGTTGCGGTATGCCATGCCCAGCTTTAAGTTGACGGTGTCTTCCAACCCCGAATCAGTGAGCAGTTGGTTGGCAAAATTACCCTGCTGGTAGCGCCCTAGCACGGTAAACGCAGGAGATAGCTTTCCGGCTGCTCCCGCCGAAATTACCATCGTGTCATTGCGACCTTCCCCGTCGCGATATTCAAATCGACCGTTGGCTTTGAAGTTGGGATTGTCAATGTAATCCAGCCCAACGCTATAGCTGGTATAGGCGGAAAGTCCTAAAGAAGACGCGCTTTGTCCTGCCGCGATCGGTTGGAGAAACTGCTGTCCAGCGGCAGCGTAGGGAACGACATCTCCTGAAATTCGCTCTAAGCCGAGGCTTGCCCGTAAGCCAGGGGCAATTAGAATGCGATGACTCATCCCCATTGCCGCCTGACTCGACCAGCCGTTGATCCCATTGATTAAGGAATAGCGGTTGGTGAAGGTGGTGTCGTCGGACAGTCGCTTGTCAGACAAAATATCCAGACTGGTGAAGGAGTTGTCTCTGAGTTGAGCGGTGCTACCAATAAATTGCTGCGCTAAACGGACGGTGACATCCTTATCTGCTGCCCAATCTAAACCAATCGTCGTGCGGTTGGGATAAAGCGGATCGGGGCTGCTGCCTAGGTTGCGTTCATCTTGAACCCGGAAGGTGAGGGTTTTGAGAATGGGATAGTTAAGCCGAGAGATGAACTGGTTGGTATCGGCTTCGAGCAATTGCGGGAAGATGCGATCTTGGCGCGATCGCCGGACAAAATCTAACCCTAGTTCAATCGGTCCCAGCTTTTGCAGCACACCAGCCCGAAAGGTACTCTGGCTGTTATCCACCCGACTACCGGGAATTGGCTCCGTGGTGGGATTAAACAAATCCCCAAAGCCTGCCCGTGTCACGGCAGTAAGCCCTCGTACCGCTGGGGCAATCCCGAAGTTGACTTCGCGGTCAAACTGCACCGTTGCCTGCGTCGTTGGGGTAACTTTGGCGGCAATCTCGGCTCCATAGCGGGTTTGCCCTGGGGTAAAGCTGGCGGAGGCGTTGTTGACAAATCCAGATTCGACCGAGCGATAAAACGCCTTGCCCACGACTCCCGGAGTCAGGGTGCCCAGCAATTCAAACCGATAGGCATAGCCGCCAATGTCGCCTCGAAAAATCGAGTCGAAGTCAGACCGCGCCACTTCTCCGGTGAATTGAGCATCTTTGCCGAGAGAGACCAACATATCGCCGCCATAAAGCTGGAAGCGCTGATCGCCCTGGTTTTCTTGCAGGTAAGTCACCCCTGCCCAAATTTCTTTGCCCAATTCTCGCGAAAAGTTGTACTGGGCGCGTCCGGCATACAGTTTGCCGCCATCTTTCAGGTCTTCAAACTGGTAGGTTGCCACAATTCGGCGAACCAGGGTGCGACCGAAGGGATCAAATTCTAGGGCGTTGACGACCCGCCGGAAGATAATTGCGCCGCGATCGTAATCAATGTCGTAGTCCGTGCCGCGATACAGCGGTTTGCGCTCAACCACAGTGCCGGGACGGTTAAATTCCTCGGTTTCCAGGAAGATATTTTCGCTGCCCCTCGTCAGCAATCGCCGCGATAGATAGTAATAGCCGCTGGTGCCATTGGGGGCGATCGCGTCTCGTTGAAACCCGCTGACATTATTGGCATACATGCCCGTCAGTTGCAGATCGCCCAAGTTGTAATTGAGCTTAAATCCGTGCAGTTGGCGCGTAGTGGCAGTGTAAAACTGAGAGGCTCTGGCAAACTCTGACGTGGTGTAGTCGCCCCACATGGCAAAGTCTGACCCCGCGCCGATTGTGGGCGACGTGCGCTCCAGTTTGAAGTACACGCTGTCGATCGAAGGGGTCAGGTAATCAACCGTGGAACTATCGCCATAAACGGGATAGACCTGATCGCAAAACTGCGGATCACGGAACAGCCGCGTTGCCCCAGAGCAGTCTTTATTCAAGGCGCGCTGATTGTTGAAGGCTCCGGTAAACAACCATTCCCCAATCCGCCCTTGGGCAAAAGCCGCCGTGCTGAAATCAACCCGATAGCCATCGTTGAGTAGGCTCGGACGCAAATAATCTTCAAAACTGCCGAAATAATCCAAGCCGCCTTGCCCTAGCCGCAGATTGACCGCACCCGACAAAATAAATGGGCGGAGATTGGTAATAAATTCGGCTTGGGTGTACGCTTCTAGGGTTTTGTCTGCTGGATTAGGAGCCAGCAAGTAAGGAGGCTTGTTCAGATCGGGAAAGGGCACAACGGGTTTTTTCGCGTCCGATCGCGTCACCACTTCATAGCGATCGACGGCGGCTCGAATCCGCACCATCTGTGCTTCTAGACCCGACTGTAGCCTTGCTCGAAACACGCCATCCCGCGCCAATACTTGAAAGCCAGCGCGATCTTTGTCGTAATCCGCCCCGACAAATTTGCCGCTAGCAGCAGTCAAAGTGACTACGGCATTTTGGCTGATCGGTTGTCCTGCTTCATCCAAAATGCGCCCCTCGACGGGCAACACCGATCGCCCATCGGCAGGAATTCTGGACTGCTGCGTGGGCAGAAACTCGATCCGGGCAGAGGTTTCCTTGACGGTAATGGTGATGCTGACGGGCACGACACCTTCCGCCTGTGCCGCGATCGCGTTCTCTCCAGATATCAGCGGCACTCGATACCAAACCTGGGTTACCTGATTGGTTGCCGAATTTTCCTGAGTTTGGGTGGGCGTGGCTGAATCAAGCGGCTGCTGGTTGACCGTGATTTGAACCTTGGTTCCAGTCGGATACTGCACCACGAGGTCGGTAAACTTCGCGCCACTGACTAGATTGGTTGGGCTAAGAATTTGAATGGGTGACGGCGATGGGGCGATCGCCGGACTTTGCGCCTGGGATTGCTTTTCCTCAGCCGATTTCACCTCAGCCGATTTTAATGGTGCCGCTAAGGTTGGCTGCTTAAGATCATCGGCTTTGGCTGGTGAAAATTTCTCTATTTCAGTCTGATTCTCTATTTCAGCCTGAACCGATTCCAACGGCTGACTCTTTTCCACCGCATCTGGGGCAGGCTGACTCACTGGCTCAGCGGCGTGGACTGCCACGGCTCCGATCGCACCCAACAGCGTCGTTAAAAGATTCAAACCGAGCAAGGCGATTGAGTAAATTCGCATTATCGCTGCCCCTCCCTAAAGGTTGGCGTTACCGCAAAGTTCATCCGCACCATGCCTCCCGGCGATAACTTAACAAGTCGAGATGGGCTGTTGGCTTCAATTCGATACAGGTTTGGGGCAAGCGTATATCCCGGCAGACTGGTCAAATCCAGCGTTCCTGAGCGATAACCCGCGATCGCAAACGGCAGAGAAAACAACCCATTCGCATCCGTGGTAACGCGGTTTCCGTCATCCATAAAAATGACCGCATTGGGGATTCCCGGCTCTCCAGACTGTTGTTCACCATCAAAGTTTTTGTCTGCAAATACCCGACCCACAACCGTGCCGCAATCCGACAAAATGCCGGGACGAATCCGGAGTTGGGCGCTAGCCTCATTACTTCGCACCTCTCCCCCAGCCCCATTTCTACCAGCGGCGACGACCACGTTTCGTCCTGAGCCACGGATCGCATCCGGTGAAAGCAACGCCGCATAGACAATAACCAAGGTCTGCTGTGGCGCTAAAGATGGATAGGTGAAGGTAATTGTTTGACCACTCGTCGTGACGCTAGATAGCGCCACTGGGGTTTCGGGGCTGCCAGCATTACTGATCGCTGCCCTAGCAGAATTATCCAAAAACTTGAACCCTAGAGGCAAAGTATCCGTCACCACGACATTCGTCAGCGTGCTACTGCCAGAATTTTTGACGAGCAGCCGATAGGAGACCGAATCACCCGGCTCTGCCGCACCGCGATCGGCAACCTTGATAATTTCCAGCCGCTCACTGAGCAAAGGAACCGTCACCGTATTTGAGCGAACTGTGCGGGTGGGACCTCCTGGAGTACTTTGAAACCCTGCCGTTGCAGTGTTGGGGATTAAATTAGTTTGGGCAAATGCAGGAAATCCTTGGGGGCTTAGACCGCTTGCGAACAGTGTAAAAAATAATGTCCGCAAACATCTAGACCCCAGCGACGATGTTGGGATAGTCATCCAAAAAGCTCGGACCTTATTACAAATGTCTACAGTGTGTGGAGGAAGTGTGTGGAGGAGAACTTTGGAGTCAGAACCAGCGATCCAATAACTTGCGTTAGAACAATGAATCTCAAATCAAATCAGCGAACCGATTGTTGAAGTCAAGCGTTTGAATCATACTTTACTGAAATACAAAGAGATCGATCATTTAATAAAAAATGAATCAGTATTCCTACGTATTTAGTGTGAGAATGCTCATGCGTTAGAAGTTACCGCTTCAGTAACACTTAAGTCAACCCCATCAGAGGAAAATAGATTCAGCGAGATCGCGGACTCTCGCTGGATCGAATGATCAAATCTAAAAAACTAACTGGGCGCGATCGCGGCTTTCAACGTCCCGCAAAAATCAGCAATATCCTGCAAGCCTTTTTCAGGCGAGGCATCGGCTAAGCGTTTGACAAACGCGCTGCCCACAATCACCCCATCTGCGCCCCATTCCATCGCTTGCCGCGCATGTTCCGGCTGAGAAATGCCAAACCCAACGCCAATTGGCTTATCCGTCACGCCGCGCAATTCTAGGATCATATCTTTCACGCGAGATTCCATCTGGGCACGCATTCCGGTGACTCCCGTCGTGCTAACCAGGTAGATAAATCCTTGGGATTGCTGGGCGATCGCCAATAGCCGCTCCTTGGGGGTTGTGGGAGCCACCAGCAGCGTCAACTCAATTCCATGAGCTGCCGCAGGCTTCAGCAACACCTCTGCCTCTTCCAGCGGCAAATCGGGCACCACTAACCCTTTCACGCCAGCCGTAGCAATCTGCTGTAAAAACGAGTCAATTCCCCGATTCAAAATCGGATTGTAGTAAGTAAACAAGATGATGGGCGATCTCAGCCGAGGACTCACCTGCTGCACCACCTCCAGCACCTGCTCAAACCTAGTTCCCCGCTGAAGCGCTCTCGTCGCCGCCGCTTGAATCACCGGTCCATCCGCCAACGGATCGGAGTAGGGCACCCCCAACTCAATTAAGTCAGCGCCACTTTGATCCAGCCGCTCCAACGCCTTCGCCGTCACTTCTAAACTGGGGTCACCCGCCGTCACAAATGGAATCAGAGCGCAACGGGCGTGGCTCCGAAGATGCTCAAAGCACTGATATACAGAAGTCATGTTCAATTTAGCCAATCATCAATCAAGCCAATTATTCATCATTCTTTCACTGAATAGGCTTCACTGAATAGGCTTAGAAGCAGATTTCTTCTCCTGATCAATTTCGGCTTGCAGCATTGCCAACTCGTCGGGAGTAAGCTCATCCAACCGTTTTTGCAAAACGGCATCTTCATAGTCCCGCCGCTGCTGATGGTAAGTCATAGACCCGGTGACGGCACGCAACACATAGGTTGCTAACCAACCCACCAGCCCACCAAACAATAAAACCTGAGTCCAGATTCCTGCATTCGTCGCATCCAGCCCCGCAACCTGAAATGCAACATAAATCAGACCCGTTGCGACACAAACTCCTAACCCAATGCCAAAAACATCAATCCGTCGCATTTAGCCCTCAACCGGACGGCGTTTAGGACGAAAGTTTAGAAAGGGCGAGAGCAGCAACAATCCAGGAAAAAAGAAAAATACTAGAAAGTACATAAATGCCCGCTCAAAGGAACTTGCAACATACCAACGGGCTTGGAGATAAAAATACAGAGCGCCCGGAATCACAACTAAAAACGCCCCAGCGATCGCCAAATAGAGAAATGCAACAACCATGGTTTTAAGGGTAGTAGCTTCAAAAAAAATGCAGACTGGAATTCAGGAAAACTTTTAAACGCAATCAAACTTTTTGTAGGATGGCATCATTCTACCCTTTGTCGCCCGCAAGGCAAGCGATTCACGCATTGAAAAACCCAGGCAAAAGGATTGAGCGATCGCGTAAGCGGAGACTTGTCAGTTCGCAAAAACTTCTTTTAACCATTGCATAACCCCCTAATTAATGGTGGAATGGTACGGGGTTAGTTTTTGACTGACTCCTAAGCCATGGGGGCATGGCGGAATGGTAGACGCTACGGACTTAGAAAACTGGGCCTTACTGGAGAAACTCAGTAAGTGACAGCTCTCAAATTCAGGGAAACCTGCGTCTTGAGTGGTTGATTAGGCGCTAAATGCTAGGGAAATACATCATCTTTAGTATTTCAGCCTTTTTGCTCACTTCAGATATGGCAATCCTGAGCCAAGCCAAACAAGCTAATAGATTGTAAAAACAGATTTAAATGGACTTCAATCCAAAAATCTGAAACCTAGAATCTAAAATCTTTGCGGAAGGTGCAGAGACTCGTAGGGAGCTACACTATCGCTTTTATAGACAGATTATCTCTGTAAAGCGTGGGTAAAGGGAGAGTCCAATCCTCAAAGCTCATTCACGATAGGTTGAGCAGCAGTGAAAACTGCAAGAGGATGAAAATCCGTTGACTGCAAGGTCGTGAGGGTTCAAGTCCCTCTGCCCCCATTCACTCACTGTAAGTACATCACTCGGCATTGCTGAATCCTGGGATGAAGCCATCCGAGCCACGGGCGATTTTTGCATTGTTTTAGGAAAGTCGCCCATCGCGTCCGAAGGTGTTTGTTCAAACTATTTTTTGCAGTTTCAAAAAATAGTGTCAGCTTCTCCGGATAACCCTTCTAAGTAACGAATAAATTAGCTTACCCAAAGAGGTGAGACAATCTGGGCTTTCCTCGCGTATGATTGCTGACAGGTTAACTCTATGGAATCAGCTAGGGCTTTGCCTAGAGCGATGGATAGATTCTTGAGGGTTAGACGCTTCGGTAGGGGTGCATCGCAACATTGACTTTAATATTGGTGGAGAAAATAACTAAAGTATAAGTGCAGTATGTCTTGAGGCAATCCTTAAAGGGCGATATGTCACTATCTTGCTAGAAGGAACAGGTGTCGCTACTGAGTAACTCAAAGTAGTGTCTTACACCAGTTTTTTTGTTGCACGATTTTGATCGCTTTTGCTCGCTGAAAGTTTATTGCCTGCTTACATTAATCTCATCCCTCACCCTTTCTAGTGGCTTTCCTATGATGAAATTACAAACTCTACTTACTTCAGAAGGCTCACGTGGGTAGGTGCAACTAAATTAAAGATGACGTAAGTTGAGTTGTGGAACCTAACTTCTGCGCAGCGTTCTCTTTGCTCGACTGAGCCTACGGTTAATCAAGCTCCGCTATTTAGCTTAATCTTTGGTTATGATTAAGCCTTTTACTAGCTCATTTCTAATTCATAGTAAATGTGAGTGTTCATTCACAGCTAGTTTAGATACCCTTCAAAAGCCAATAGTTAAAAGAATCGAATATTTACAAACGCTGCGTTTAAGCATTTTAAGTATTTATGACGATTGGGAAGCCCAAAGATATCCAAGAGAATGAACATCCCTATCGATCAAGACAGGGAGTAAACATTCAGCAATCTCAAGAAACTATCTACGCTTTCTTGTTAGAGATTGTCAAGAAGTGGCCTCCTGAGGAAGTGCTGCTAGAGTTCAAGCGTCTGTTTATTTATCATGTCGATTCTATTAGTTCAGGGGCAATACAAGCGGTTTATGATATTGTTTTTTCTAATAATCAAGAGGATTTCAGAAATACTCTTAAACGGTCTTGTTACATCCTAATTAATAACTGGGATGCAAATAGAAATTACAAACCAATCCGAGAACTGATTCAACTTTTTTGTGACCCGTCTTTTAATCGGCATACCGCTTCTCCAACCTTAAAGCGATTAAGATTTTGGATCAACGAATTTGTCACAAGTCAAGATTTTGAAGAGCTAAAACTCTTCACGTCTCGGTATGAAGATCAAAGTAATGGACCGTGGTCTTCTCGCTACACTTCTTACTTGTTGGTGCCACAGTATATTGATCTTAAAAATCCAATTGAGCAACGCGAAGCGGCAAGGGCACTGTCTAAACAGTTGAAGGATCGCTTTAAATTTGATTTGGCAATGTTTATTGCGCGATCGCAAACTCGTTCCACCGACGGTAATCCTTCCCCAAAAAACCCAACAGCTTTGGGGGATGAAGCACTACGACTGATCAAAACAATAGTGGCAAGAAGAGGACAATTTAGTCATGCTAATATAGCCAACATTTTTCTTAGTCAAATTGATCAATTAACATTTAGGGAGTTTAAACAAAGCTTTCAAAAATATCTGACTTTTTCTGTAGAAAACAAGAGTTTTGCAGAGACAATCACCGCCAACCTGGGTGAAAAACTAGAAGATCTTTATTCTAGGCATGATGAAGAGATTGTCTCAACTGCACTAATTTTAAGAACCTGCAACCGGATAATTGATGTCCTAACAACTGACAATAAAACTGAGCCTTCTTCACTTTTCATTCAACTACTATCTCAAGGCAATCCAGTCACATTAGTCATTGTTTTCTTAAAAATCATTCTGATTTGCAAACACTCAAGAACTCACTTGGAATCTCGAGTTGCTGAGTTGATTCGTCACTATCAAGAATATCCTGAAGCAGATTGTGAATGGGTTGTAAGCTTTTTAGAAGTTTTCAATGTCACGTTTGCAATTTATGCTGAAAATGTTCAGTACAACTTAATTAAAATGCAGGATAAAGAAGCAGTTAAAACTCATGGAACTGTTTTTGATCCAGATACTTATCGGATATTTTCTCAGTTGAAGCATAGTGATAAAGTAGAGTTTTTTTCAGGGGCACTGCCTGTTGAAGAACTCGATCTGGAGGACGAAACGATTGATTAATAGCCCGATCAATTGATCAATCGTTAGTTATGTTGATCTAACCAGGCAAGCCCTGCACCCATTGCTTCCGATGTGACACTGACTAATCGATACAGGGCTACGCTGCCTAAAAGCAACCCTGCTGGAAAATCACGACCCAGTAATGCGATCGCGGTTGCTTCAAATACTCCGACTCCACCGGGCGCACCCGGAACCAAGAACCCGACTAGCCAAGATAGGCTAAAGCCACTGAGCAAGAGCGGAATTTGATCCCATTTAAAAGGCGCGATCGCCCAAAATGTGATTAAAAAACCCATGCCTCTTAACAAAACGAAGCCTAATCCGCCTAGCAAAGGTAAGACTGGATAGCGTACTAGCTTCACTGAAGGGGGATGGTCTTGAGAACTTGCCGTTTTTTGCTTGAGGCGACTCAAATAGGCGATCGCAGGATTGAGAACCCGTGGATGAATCGCCAGTAGGACACCGAATAAGCCGAGCCATTGCAGCCACAACCCCACAGCCCCGTAGCGAGAAATAACAGTCGGGCTTGCTAACAGAGCTACGAGCAAAGCTGCCGCCGCCATCAGCAGTGGTTCTAGCAACACCGTTACCGTGGCAGCTTCTAAAGAAGCACCTGCCGTAGTCGCAGCATTAATCCGACCATAATAGTGCCAGACATTGCCGGGAAGATATTTTGCAAGATTGGTCTGGAGGTATGCCTGCATCATCTGTCCGCTGTCCACCGGTTGCTGAAAATCCCGGCGGAGCGTTTGGCTCCAAACCCAACCCGCGCAAATGTGAGCCGATAATGTGATTCCTAGGGCGATCGCTAAACATGCCCAGCCTGCACCCTCTAAGCGAAACGAGGTCACATCTTGCCAGTTTCGCCTTAAAACTCCTACCAAGAAAAATATGCTGGCACCCAAAACAACCCAGCGTATCAGCGGTTTAAGCCGAGCCAAAGCAGGTTTCATACACTAACCCAATAAGATAAGCACGTTAGGACTCCTAACGCGCTCAGATGAAAAATCTACTTCAGTTCAATAAAACCTCAACACGGAAAGCGCTACCAAACTTAAATAAGTTTTAGCGCTCTAAATCCAAGGAAAAGACCCATTGCCAAAGCAAATGCACCGCCCAAAATTGCAACGTAGGAAATTACAGCAGTCATTGTTAAACCCGGCTCCACATTGATCGAACACAATTCATCTAAACAAACTATACAAAAGAATTGCCCCCGGTAGTGCAGTAGAATCAGCGCACGGACGTTTTTCGTTACCCCGTCATTATTAATGGTGTCAAAGCAGTCAGTTATTTCAGTTTCTCTTCCACAACGCTCTTACGAGATTGTGATTGAGCCTAATGGGTTGAGCCAGTTGGGTTCACGGCTTCGCTCCTTACAGGTTGGGCAAAAAGTATTACTGGTGTCCAACCCTGCGATTTTTCGACACTATGGCGAATCGGCGATCGCCTCCTTATCCGCCGCCGGATTTGCGGTTGAAACCTGCCTGCTGCCTGCCGGAGAACGGTATAAAACCCCTGCCACTCTCCAAAAAATCTATGATGCGGCGCTGGCACATCGCGTCGAGCGTTCCTCTACCTTTGTTGCCCTGGGCGGCGGCGTGATTGGCGATATGACGGGCTTTGCAGCGGCAACCTGGCTCCGAGGAGTGTCAGTGGTGCAGGTGCCCACCTCGCTGCTCGCAATGGTGGATGCGGCGATCGGCGGCAAGACCGGGGTAAACCATCCCCACGGCAAAAACTTGATCGGCGCTTTTCATCAACCCCTCCTTGTGCTGATTGACCCGGTCGTGCTAAAAACCCTGCCGCCTAGGGAGTTTCGGGCTGGGATGGCAGAAGTAATTAAGTATGGGGTGATTTGGGATGCGGATTTATTTTCTTCGCTAGAACAA
The DNA here is from genome assembly GCA_041749615.1 of Leptolyngbyaceae cyanobacterium. Lineage (GTDB taxonomy): Bacteria > Cyanobacteriota > Cyanobacteriia > Leptolyngbyales > Leptolyngbyaceae > ULC077BIN1. Next base: position 28,024 of record JBGTAZ010000252.1, read on the forward strand.
GCGCCGCGATTGGATCGGCTAGCTGCCCTGAGTGAAGACCAATTGCAGGAGATTTTAACGCGATCGTGTGAGGCAAAGGCTGAGGTCGTCAGCAAGGATGAAAAAGAAGCCGGACTCCGCGCTATTTTGAACTACGGGCACACGATTGGTCATGCGGTGGAAAGCCTGACTGGCTATCGAGTGATCAATCATGGCGAAGGGGTTGCGATCGGCATGGCTGCCGCCGCCGAAATTGCCAGCAGGCTAGATTTATGGGAATCGGCTGCACCAGAACGGCAAACTGCCCTGATCAAAAAAGCTGGACTACCCACCCAACTACCCACCGGTATCGAGATTGAGGCGATCGTCCAGGCGCTCCAAACGGATAAAAAAGTGGAGGCAGGGCGAGTCCGATTCGTGTTGCCCACCCAAATTGGAGCCGCGATCGTGACTGATCAGGTATCAACCGCAGTGATTAACTCTGTCCTTAAGCAGATGTCAATGGCTTAGGTGTAATACCGTTTTGAGTTTTGTTCGCGTAGCGTCTCCGTAGGAGATATTTTGAGTTTTGAATTGTAGGAGCTTTACTCAGTCATGGTTTCAACCTAAGATCTATCACATCCTTCATTTAAATTGGTGTAGCCAGATATTTGTCAGAGTTAGTAATGAGAATGGGATAGAACTTGTCGAAAAGCTGACTTGGTTCGTTTGGCGTAATTTCAACCCTTGAGCCGATGTTCCCTAGGAATTCTCAATTTTGTAGCCTAAGTCTGCTAAATCAGTACGGGAATATCGCCATTTGGGCTGCACCTTCACGAATAGTTCAAGATAGACCTTACCTGCGATTAACTTTTGAATCTGTTGGCGGGCAGCCGTGCCAATTTCTTTGAGCATACTGCCGCCTTTGCCAATCAAAATCCCTTTTTGGGAGGGGCGCTCTACATGAATGGTTGCTAAAACACGGGTCAGCGTGGTTTCTTCATCCACTCGATCAATCGCGATCGCGGTGGAGTGGGGCACTTCTTCGCGAGTCAGCCTGAGAACTTGTTCTCGAATGAGTTCGCCCATAATAAACCGCTCTGGTTGGTCTGTAACTAGATCCGGCGGATAGTAATAAGGTCCTGATTCAAGGCGCTGAATAAGCTGCTCTAGCAAGGCTCCCGTGCCATCCCCGGTGACTGCCGAAAACAGCGCGATCGCCCAGCCATATTCAGCCGCTAACTGGGTGTAGCTTGCTACAATCGCCTCCGCATTGGACGACTGCTGGTCAATCTTGTTAATCCCTAAAATTACTGGAATCGGGCAATGTTTTGCCAGTTCTGCAATGAAGCGATCGCCTTTGCCGACCTCCACCGAGCCATCCACCACAAACAGCAACAGATCAACAGAATGCATGGCAATCTGGGCATTTTTGACTAAAACCTCTCCCAATTGGTGCTGCGGTTTATGAATTCCTGGAGTATCTACAAAAATAAGCTGAGCCGCCGGAGTCGTTAAAATGCCCCGTAGTCGATTGCGAGTTGTTTGGGCGATCGGTGAGGTAATCGCAATTTTCTGCCCCACTAGCTGATTCATTAAGGTAGACTTGCCGACATTAGGGCGACCGACAATGCCCACAAATCCAGATTTGAATTCTAATGGAGCGGCTGGAATCAAACCAGTCCCCCCTAATCGGTCCTCTATAAAACTCTCTATTAAATTGTTGTCAAAGCTCTCGTCTTTAGGTGTCATGGTGTTTGTAATTACAAATGATGATGGAATCGATGCGCCCGGAATTCGATCGCTGCTCAATGCAGTTCATCAAATGAATTTAGAGGCGATCGTGGTTGCGCCACAGTCACAGTTTTCAGGCTGTGGTCATCAGGTTACAACAACTCAGCCGATTCGAGTAGAGCAGCGATCTGAATCTGAATATGCGATCGCGGGCACCCCGGTGGACTGTGTTCGCATTGCCCTCAGCCATCTTTGCCCTCACGCTGAAGGCGTACTGTCGGGCATTAATGCAGGCGGAAATTTGGGAACAGATGTTTACATATCCGGGACGGTAGCCGCTGTTCGAGAAGCTGCCATGCATCGTATTCCTGGCATTGCACTCTCCAATTATCGGCAGGGAAACTGCGAAATTGATTGGGCAATTGCAACGAACCGAGCAATCCGAGTGCTTGATAAACTGCTGTCTGAATCAATAGAACCAGGAACGTATTGGAACGTAAATCTACCGCACTATTCTGCTCAATCCTCAGAGCCTAAGCTCATATTTTGCACTCCTTGCACTCAGCCGTTACCCAATACTTTTCGGGTAGAAAACGACTGCTTTCATTACAGGGGTGAATATGCAAAGCGTGCCCATGATGTGGGGGGAGATGTGGAAACCTGTTTTGCAGGGCATATTGCCATCACGCAGCTACGACTTTAAGACTTCATACAAAAACTATAAATTTCCTCTTAAAAATAATCCATGGGTCTCTTGACTACCCAGAGGATTTTGCAGGTCCTCAGCTCGAACTACTGAAAATACACCTCACAAAATGACTGGCACAGTTTTATTGGGGCATGAATATTTGAGTGTGACCCACTGTATTGATAAATGTATAAACTATTGACAGCATTAAATAGAACCACGTAGATTATCTACAGTGTTCTCTGTTCTACAACAAACCCGCATCAGAAAGTATTAATCTGCAAAGCACAGTGAAGAAGCGTTCGGAAGCTTATGTCAATAAGCTGTAGATTCAATAGATTGTTATTTTGATTAGAAAACCAGGGCAGGGGCACGCCATGCTTTCAATTCGCGAAATTGTTAAGGAAGCGTTTACGATCGGATGTTTGACAGTTGAAACCGAGGAGCAATTGCGGCAACTGTTAAAGACTAAATATGATGTAAAAGACTTTAGAGCTTTTATGTTGCTTCAGCACGCGGTGATGTCTGGCTCTATTCGTCAAGAATCTCGTGAACTTGCAACGAGCCAAAAATCATTAGCGATCGCATCTTAGCTTCATACCTATTAACTCTTTCAACATGAATGTCTAGCCGGGGAATTTCTCTTCAATAGATAAATTCCCCATTTGCTGCGAACTAGGAAGCGATCGCCGCTGCAACTTTCCGAGTGGGTTCCTTACTCACTTTGCGAGTCGTCGTCGCCTCTGTGGTTTGCATCAAGAACACAAGCAACGGAGCACTCTGCATTTCGCGCTTGAGCATTTTTACTAATTCTCGCTCGATTTGAGTTTTCACTCCAACCCAATCAATGCTGTTTGCCACATCGGCATAGGACGGGGCTAACTCTTTCCAGTAGTTTCGTAAAACAATCTCAATCGTTTCGCGAGTTTTATCTTGAAAGCGCGATCGCTCAACGGAAGTGACCACGCCTCGGAAATGCACTTCGGGCTGGGCAACCAATTCACCCCGGTTATTAATTGTGGCAGCAACCGTAACAATCCCTTCCCCAGCGAGTCGCTGCCGCTCTTTCAGCACTTGGGCATTCACAACCCCAGAGCGAGACGCATCAACCAGTTCAATGCCAGAGGGCACTTTACCTGCAACCCGGATAGAATTTTCGGTTAGCTCCACCACATCACCATTATCAATAATGATCATATTTTCGGCTGGAACTCCCACGCTTTGAGCAGTTTGGGAGTGTTTTACCAACATCCGATGTTCACCATGCACTGGCAAGAAAAACTTGGGTCGCGTTAGACCGAGCATCAGCTTTTGGTCTTCTTGAGAACCATGCCCAGAAACATGAATGCCCTGTTCTTTGCCATAAATCACCTTAGCGCCCAGCATCATCAGCTTATCGATCGTGTTCACAACCGCGATCGTGTTTCCAGGAATAGGATTTGCTGAAAAGACTACCGTATCGCCGGGACGCACTTTAATTTGTCGATGATCACCATTTGCGATCCGCGTCATTGCCGAGAGCGATTCACCCTGGGAGCCTGTAGTCAGAATCAGCACATTCTCATCGGGCACTTTTTGAATCAGGTGCAACGGCTGGAGGAGATCGTCTTCACACTTGACGTAGCCTAGATTCCGCGCATGGGCAATCACGTTTAACATAGAGCGCCCTAAGATGCCCACAACTCTGCCGTGCTTTTTAGCCAGATCCAAGATCATGTTGATGCGATGGACTGAAGAGGCAAAGGTCGTGACCAGTATCCGTCCTTGAGCCTGCCCAAATACGCGATCGAGATTGGGGTACACGGCGCGCTCTGAGGGCGTAAAACCAGGAAGCTCCGAATTAGTGGAGTCGCTGATTAAACACTGAACGCCTTTTTCACCATAATCAGCTAACCGCTGAAAGTCGAAAAATTCGCCGTCTACAGGCGTATGGTCAACTTTGAAGTCACCGGTGTGAATCACAACTCCAACGGGGGTGCGAATGGCAACGGTAAAGCTATCTGCCATGGAGTGAGTATTGCGGATGAATTCTACAAAAAATGCAGAGCCAAGCCGCACAATATCGCGTGGACCCACGGTGCGAAGTTCGGTGCGATCGCTGACTCCCGCTTCTTCAAGCTTATCTTGCAGCAATGCCATTGCTAACCGAGGACCATAAATAACGGGAATATCAAACTGCTTTAGATGAAACGCGATGCCGCCAATGTGGTCTTCGTGCCCATGGGTGACAATCATGCCTTTAATTTTGTGGCGATTGTCCCGCAGATAAGTCATGTCAGGGAGAACAATGTTCACCCCGTGCATTCCGTCTGTTGGAAAGGCAAGACCCGCATCTAACAGAATAATTTCATCGTTAAATTCAAACACACAGGTGTTTTTGCCAATCTCATGGAGACCACCCAGCGGAATAATTTTGAGAGCAGTTGCAGAATTTGTTTGAGTCATTTGGATCAATTTAGATAGAAAGGGTTTGAGTGAAAGAAAATTTGAGTTGACGAGAGACTTTTGATTGGAAACCGTAGGGCTAAGTTGAGCGCTACAGATTGTGGAAGCTTTGAATAGTGAAAATGAAATATGAACGGATTTGAAGAAGGGGGAGACAGACCTTAAGAATGTCTATCTTCATGTTTCTACAGTGTTAAGCAGGCGTTATTCAGTTGTAGAAAGCTTAAATCGACAGTGCTAGAGAAGCGCTAATTCCGCTAGGACTGATTTCAAAGTTTGGATGACCTCAGGGGGAGCATCCGCGAGCGGAGAACGAGTAGAGCCGACTTGCCAGCCTTGAAGGTGCAGTGCAGCTTTCACTGGAATTGGGTTAGTGGTCAAAAACAATGCCTTAAATAAAGGAAACAGAGCAAGGTGAGTTTGAATAGCTGCTTGAATATTGCCCGCAAAAAAGGCTTGAATCATCGATTGAATTTTTGTTCCGACAAGATGACTTGCAACGCTAATAACTCCATGCCCCCCCACTGCCAGTAGAGGTAAGGTCAGTGAGTCATCTCCAGCGTAGATGGCAAAATCATCAGGAGTAGAGCGGCGAATTTGACTGACTTGATCTAGATTACCGCTTGCTTCTTTGATTGCTACCACATTAGCAATTTCTGAAAGACGAATGACTGTTTCAGGCAAAAGGTTTTGTCCTGTTCTCCCTGGAATGTTGTACAACACCATTGGCAAATCGGGAGTTGATTCGGCGATCGCCTTAAAATGTTGATACATACCCGCTTGGGGCGGTTTGTTGTAGTAGGGAACAACCTGCAATGAGCCATCTACCCCCAGTTTAGCCGCTTTTTGGGTGGCTTCGATGGCTTCTTGGGTCGAATTTGACCCGGTTCCTGCGATCACCTTCGCTCTTCCTGCCACAGCCTGCTGGACGACGCGAAACAGTTCATATTCTTCGCTCCAAGTCAAGGTGGGCGATTCACCCGTGGTTCCGCACACCACCAAAGCATCACTACCATTGTTGACCAGGTAGTCAGCTAGCTTCTCTGCGATCGCATAATCTACAGCGCCATCTTCGGTAAATGGCGTGATCATCGCGGTTAAAACTCGTCCAAAATTCACCACACTGTATTGATATCTAGAAGGTTACTACACGGAGATGCTACTTAATTTGATTTGCAAGTACCTTTATTATACGAACTAAGGTTATGCGAACTAAGTCATTGCCACTATAGGCTTAAGCCACTGTTTTTGCACTAGCAACTCAGCAATTTGAATTGCATTGAGAGCAGCCCCTTTGCGAATTTGGTCGCCACACAACCAAAGCTCTAAACCACAAGGGTGAGAAATATCTTGACGAATTCGACCCACCAAGACATTATCTTCTCCACTTGCATCGATTGGCATCGGAAAATAGTTCGCCGACCAATCTTCTACTAAGCGTACTCCAGATGCGTGACTCAGAATTTCTCTTGCCTCAGCCACGCTAAAAGGTTGCTTAAACTCTAGATTAATCGCTTCTGAGTGAGCGCGCATTACGGGAACCCGTATGCAGGTTGGAGTGATTTGCAGATCGGCAACTCCAAAAATTTTGCGCGTTTCGTTAACCATTTTCATCTCTTCTTCACAGTAACCCTGCTCATTCAGCTTAGAGTTGTGCGGAAAAAGATTAAAGGCTAAGGGATAAGGAAATATTTCAGCCACCGGCTCCTGCCCATTCAGGATTGCCTGCGCTTGGGTCTTCATTTCTTCCATTGCCCGTGCGCCTGCCCCACTCGCAGATTGATAGGTAGCGGCAACAATTCGTTGAATCGGCTGAACCTGGTGCAATGGATAAATTGCCACCGCCATCAAAATAGTTGTGCAGTTGGGATTCGCAATAATTCCCTGGTGGTGTGCAGCGGCTTGAGGATTGACTTCGGGCACGATCAGCGGCACGGTTGAATCCATCCGAAACGCACTGGAGTTATCCACGACCACGGCTCCTGCCGCGATCGCTTTGGGTGCCCACGCTTTAGAAATAGATGCGCCCGCTGAAGCCAGCACTAAATCAATGCCATCAAAGGAGCGATCGCCAACTGCCTCAACAATCAAGGGGTTCCCCCGAAATTGAAGCGTTTGTCCTGCGGATCGCGAAGAAGCCAATAGGGTCAACTTAGAGACTGGAAAATTACGCTCTTCCAACAACGTCATCAACTCAGTGCCCACGGCTCCTGTTGCACCCAATATGGCAACCCGATAAGATTCAGCCAAACTACATAGCCCCCAAAGATTATTTAACGAACAACTTTTCTAAAATAAATTTTGTAATAATCATCATAATTGACATCCCTCAGTTTTAGAGCCAATTTTAGAGCCAATCGGTGTGAATTGAGATTCTAATGATGAGGCATCGCCCATAGACGATCAGAATCCGTTAATATATCTAATTGCAGCACTGCAAGCTGAATCGCTCTCTATTAGCTTAATCACTATTAGCTCAATAATTTTTATAGAGTAAAAGCTAAAACTATCCCCTTCTTCAGCACACCCATGCGATTTAGGAAGTTTAGGTAAAACTAGATTCTGAGCCTTTCAAGAAGTGCCGTTTGAGAATTTCGCTCACATTTTCCATCTTAACGCTCCCGCTAAAATCACCGCAATCTCTTTAGAAATCAATGAAAGTCATCCAGGAAAAACTCCCAGCCAGCCAAATCGGCTTGCAAATTGAAATTCCATCAGAAGTATCCAAGAAAGCCTACGAACGAGTAGTGCAGGAGTTTACCCGGTCAGTCAACGTTCCTGGATTTCGCAAAGGTAAAGTTCCACGCCAAGTATTAATTCAGCAAATTGGGTCAAGTCGACTTAAAGCTGCGACGATTGAAGAGCTAGTGGAAAACAGTGTTAAAGAGGCAGTTAAGCAAGAAAATATTGAGGCGTTGGGCAACTTCCAATTGCGATCGTCCTTTGAAGAGTTGGTCAGCCAATTTGACCCAACCCAACCTCTAACCTTCTCTGCATCGGTTGATGTACAGCCGAATGTTGTATTGAAGCAGTACTCAGGTTTACAGCTTCAGGCAGAAGAAATAAAGCCAGATCCTCAGCAGGTTGAGGCAGCGCTGCAACAATACCGCGAGCAAATGGCAACACTGGTTCCTGTAGAAGGGCGCGCGGCTCAAATGACAGATGTTGCCGTAGTGGACTTTAAAGGCGTGTTGCGCAGCGACGATCCGGAGCAAGAACCTGAACCCATTCCGGGTGGGGAGGCTCAAGGGTTTCAGCTTGAACTTACGGAAGGTCAGTTTATTCCAGGATTTATTGATGGCATTGTCGGCATGAATTCTGGTGAGACGAAGGATGTTCAGGCAACTTTTCCTGAGACCTACCCTCAGCCGGATGTAGCTGGGCGTGATGCAGTTTTCACGATCACATTAAAAGAACTGAAGGAAAAAGAATTTCCTGAGCTAAATGATGAATTTGCTCAAGATGCTAGTGATGGCGAGTTTCAAACTCTAGCAGAGCTACAAACGTCTTTGGAGAACAGGTTTAATCAAGAAGCTGAAGACAAAACAAAATCCAATAAAGAGCAAGCGGTTTTGGATGAATTGCTGAATCATGTCGAAGTCGATATTCCAGAGACATTGATTGAGCGAGAAGTGACCTTCATGATCAACCAAACTGCGATGCAACTTCAAAATCAAGGGATTGATGTTCGCCAACTCTTCAGCCAAGATATGGTTGCTCGGCTGCGTGAACAGTCGCGACCTGATGCAGCTCAGCGAATCAAGCGCACGCTAGCCATGGGCGAAGTCGCGAAACAAGAGTCTATTCAAGTTCAGCCGGATGAACTAAGCGCCAAGGTTACTGAGCTTTTGACAGAATTGGCGGATCAAAAATACGATCAGCCGATTGACCCAGAGCGTATCCAAGAGGTTGTTTCGGAAGATCTATTAAAAGAAAAGATTGTGGATTGGCTGATTGAGCATTCTACATTCGAGCTTGTTCCAGCAGGCACGTTGACTGATGCGGCGGCAGACGCGGCGGCAGACGTTAAAGAATTAGCTGAAGAAAATATTGAAGTCACTGAAATCTCTCAAGAGAGTTCAGTGGAAACGGCTGCGGTGGAAGAAGCCGAGCTTACGCCGACAACTCAACAGTCAACCCAATCTACTGTTGATTCAAAAGTGGAAGTGGCAGCGATCTCCGATGTAGACGAGCCAGCCGAATCTGAAACTGCTGAAAAAGTGCGCAAAACAACCAAGAAGCCTAAAGGGGTCACAGAAGATTAGTCTTCCCCAAGTCCTGAATGAGTTGAGGCATAATGTTGAGATAGGCTGGTGGCGATCGCGAGAGACACCACTAGCCGATCTAAGTTTGAATAATTTAGGCAAAATGGCGACCATGCTTACATCTAGCTCTGCTAACTACTTAGTAACCAGCTTTAATACTCTGGACGTTTCCTCTTTAAGCCCCAACAATGTGATTCCAATGGTGGTTGAACAGGCGGGGCGAGGAGAGCGAGCCTTTGATATTTATTCACGGCTTTTGAGAGAACGTATTGTATTCTTGGGCACCCCTGTGGATGATGCAGTAGCAGATTCCATCGTGGCTCAAATGCTTTTTCTAGAAGCGGAAGATCCTGAAAAAGACATTCAGTTTTACATCAATTCTCCGGGTGGGTCTGTCACGGCTGGCATGGCGATTTATGACACAATGCAGCAGGTTCGCTGTGATGTTGCTACAATTTGCTTCGGATTGGCTGCAAGCATGGGCGCTTTTCTGTTAACAGCAGGTGCGTTTGGCAAACGAATGTCGCTTCCTAGTTCTCGGATTATGATTCACCAACCCCTTGGCGGCGCTCAAGGGCAAGCAGTAGACATTGAGATTCAGGCTAAAGAAATTCTTTATCATAAGCGGAAGCTGAATGAGCTACTCTCATATCACACAAAGCAGCCATTTGAAAAATTAGAAGCAGACACAGAGAGAGATTTTTTCATGTCTGCTGAGGAAGCGAAGAACTATGGTCTGATTGATCAGGTGATTTTTAGGCAAAATCTTCCACAACCGGGAGAATCTGTTGCTGCGGTATAGGTTAAGAGGAACATATGTCTAAGTACGACTCTCATCTGAAGTGTTCTTTTTGTGGCAAGTCTCAGGAGCAGGTTCGCAAATTGATTGCTGGACCCGGAGTCTACATTTGTGACGAATGTGTAGATTTGTGCAACGAGATTTTGGATGAAGAGTTGTTTGACTCTAGTGCAACGGCTCCTCAACCGGTTCCCCGGCGAGAAGCCTCTCCTGAAAAGCGGAAAGTGCGATCGTCTAACATTTCTCTGGGGCAGCTTCCTAAGCCACGGGAAATCAAAAAGTATTTGGATGATCATGTCATCGGTCAAGACGATGCCAAAAAAGTGCTGTCAGTGGCGGTCTACAACCATTACAAGCGGCTGAGCTTTTTGCAAGCAAAAGGCAGCGGCAAGATTGCGCCAGAAGATTCTGTAGAATTGCAAAAGTCCAATATTTTATTAATTGGACCTACTGGGTGCGGCAAAACTCTGCTTGCCCAAACGTTAGCTGAAATTTTGGAAGTTCCGTTTGCGGTAGCAGATGCCACCACCTTAACTGAAGCAGGGTACGTCGGTGAGGATGTGGAAAATATACTCCTGCGTTTGCTGCAAGTTGCGGATTTGGATGTGGAAGAAGCCCAACGCGGCATCATCTACATTGATGAAATCGATAAGATTGCCCGGAAGAGCGAAAACCCTTCGATTACGCGAGATGTTTCGGGAGAGGGGGTTCAGCAAGCCTTGCTCAAGATGCTTGAAGGAACGATCGCGAATGTTCCGCCGCAAGGTGGACGTAAGCACCCCTATCAAGACTGCATTCAGATTGACACCAGCAATATTTTGTTTATCTGCGGCGGGGCTTTTGTGGGCTTAGATAAAGCGATCGAGCAGCGCATCGGCAGAAAGTCGATTGGCTTCATTCAACCTGGAGATAGCCAATCAAAAGATAAACGCACGGCGGATATGTTGAAGCATCTTGAGCCGGATGATCTCGTGAAATTTGGGATGATTCCAGAGTTCATTGGGCGCATTCCAGCGATGGCAGTAGTCGATCCGTTGGATGAAGATACTCTGACTGCCATTTTGACCGAGCCGCGAAACGCTTTAGTGAAGCAATATCAAAAGTTGCTGAAGATGGACAATGTGATTCTTGAATTTAAGCAGGACGCAATTCGGGCGATCGCGCAAGAAGGTTATCGCCGCAAAACAGGGGCGCGGGCACTTCGCAGCATTGTTGAAGAGCTAATGCTAGATGTCATGTATGAACTGCCATCTCGTAAGGATGTCACCTGTTGCACCATCACTCGCGACATGGTTGAAAAGCGCTCAACTGCCGAGTTGCTACTGCATCCTTCGTCATTGCCCAAGCCAGAATCGGCTTAGAAGGGTTCATGTCTAACTGCCATATCTGACTGCCATAAAGGTGCAACACTGCGCCTTTATCCTGGTTTTATGTCCTGGTTTTACCTATATTTAAATTCATGCCCCACTGTTTGGTTAATGGGATTAATCACTATTATGAGTGGCTCACGTCGTCAGGAGATGCTACGCCTTCCGGCAAGCCGGTGATGGTTTTTATCCATGGCTGGGGTGGTTCTGCTCGATATTGGCAAAGTACTGCCCAGGCAATTTCCACCACTTTTGACTGCCTCCTCTATGATATGCGGGGCTTTGGGCGATCGACCTTTTCCAATTCAGCCCCTTTGGCAGCCGACAGGACTTCCACGCACGCATCTCCTAGCTATGAATTAGAAACCTATGCTGACGATCTCGTTGAGTTGCTAAACACGCTTGGATTGGAGAAGATTTACCTAAATGCTCACTCCATGGGCGCTTCGATCGCAGTTTTTTTTCTAAACCTTTATCCAGAGCGAGTTGAACAAGCAATCTTGACGTGCAGCGGCATTTTTGAGTATGACAAAAAAGCTTTTGAGGCGTTTTATACCTTTGGTGGCTATGTTGTAAAGTTTCGCCCCCGCTGGCTCTACCAACTGCCCTGGATGGATCGCCTGTTTATGCAACGCTTTTTGCACCGCCCCCTATCGGGAACCATCAGTCGTGATTTTTTAAATGATTTTTTGATGGCAGATTATGAAGCGGCAGTCGGCACAATTTTTACCTGCGTTAGCAAGAAAGCGGCAGAAGAAATGCCTGGGGAATTTTCTCAACTAAAAGTTCCGACTTTGATGATTTCGGGCGATCGCGACATTATTATTGCTGCTGAACTAGGACAAAAAGCGGCGGCTCTCAATCCTAATTACATTCAGTTCGTCGTAATGCCTGACACGGCTCACTTTCCGATGCTGGAGGATGAACCCACCTACCTGCACCACCTAGCCGATTTCCTGAAGCTCGACCGTCCAGTGGCTCACCCTTCAACGTCACAAATCAGCTAAATTTACTGCGCTCTTGGGCAAGATATCATAACTGCCCAACACTTTTAGGGTGTCTGTGTGATGCCTCAATTCGGCTAAAGCGGATTGAACCGTATCTTGGCGAGCATCCGCTTCTAGGTCAACAAAAAAAAGATAGTCCCCCAGCGATCGCTTAGTCGGGCGAGATTCAATCCGACTCAAGTTAATTCCTTGTTGGGCAAAAATATCCAGTGGCTTTACTAGCGCTCCCGGCATATCATGCACACTAAAAGCAAGCGAGGTATGGTTTCCCCCTAAAGAGGGTTGCAAGCCTAACACCCAAAAGCGAGTGCAGTTATCAGGGTGGTCATTAATGGGATGAGCCAAAATTGGCACTTTGTAGAGCAGAGCGGCTCTTTGAGAGGAAATCGCGCCAGCCCTCCTATCGTCTTCAAGCTGTTGAAGAGCTTCCGTTGTAGAGTTGGTAGGAATCAACTGAGCCTGAGGACGATGGCGCTCTAGCCAAGCCTGACATTGGGCAAGCGCTTGGGGATGAGAATAGATCGTTGCGATCGACTCAATTTCATTAGCATGGGACATCAAAGCATGAGAAATCGGCAGTATGAGCGCCCGCTGAATTTGCAGGTTATCCAACATCCATAGAGTGTCGAGCGTCATTGTTACACTGCCCTCAATCGAGTTTTCGACTGGAACTACCGCCAAATCTGCCTGCTTGGAGGCAACAGCGTTTAGCGTTTGAGCAATACTGGGATAAGGACACAGCAACGATTCTTGATGAAAATTCTGAATTAGCCAGTTGGAATAAACTAAAGCAGCGGCTTCAGCATAGGTGCCAGAGGGTCCTAAATGCGCGATCGATTCTGCCATTCTGTCTAATCTCTCCTACACCTAACCCAGCGTTGACCATTGCCTTTCAACATAAACCTTACTTCTCTCATTAGGAGCATAGATTCTCAGTGTTGTTACAATGCTTCATCTTGATTGGGCTTTACACTTGCAACGGTTCATAGATTTCTCAGCTAAACTCTCAGCTAAACAATGTCTAAAATTTTAGGCTATTGCTCCAAAAAATTCTTTCGATGACTGCTTTCAATGACTGATGCACTGTTGAAATTAAGTCAGAAGAGCTTTTATCTTAAACTGCAATCAGGAATACCGTTGAGTTGTATAGTGGTTTTACCTAGAAAGATTTAGTGTATCTACTTTTTAATTATTTATAATTAGTAATAATTCGTTAAACTTTGTTCTTCTGTTCTCAGTTGTGCATTAAATGGATATTCAATTCTCAGCTTCTCAATCGGTGGATATTCCTGTAGTTGAACAGCCTGTGCCGATTCAGCACTATTTGCGTCAACCTCAACGACTGATTAATGCTTTAGCAGGCTCTAGCCAGATTGAGCTTTTGGGCAATGATCTTTTTCGGTTGAAGATGCGCCCACTCAAATTCATGCTGTTGAGTTTGCAACCTACGGTAGACATGCGGGTTTGGGCAGAATCGGAGGGCGTTGTGCGGTTGCAGTCAGTTCGCTGTGAAATTCGGGGGGTTGAATATATTAACCAGAGATTTTCGTTAAATTTGACGGGTTACTTGCAGGTTATCAATCAAGTTAATGATGACCAACCAGTCACTCGCCTCAAAGGAAAAGCTGATTTGGAAGTATTGGTAGAGTTGCCGCCGCCACTTTGGTTTACCCCAAAATCTATTTTAGAAACAACAGGCAATGGGCTTTTGAAGAGTGTTTTGCTGACTATCAAACAGCGGTTAGTTTATCAACTGTTGTCGGACTATCGAACTTGGGCGATCGCGCAGCTTGAGGACGAAATTTCAAATCAGCCTAGAACGCTACCGGCTAGTAGTTTTTAGGGTGATTTTCAATTCTGACTTAACTCATTAGGGCTGCATTCCAAACGTGTTAATTGGCAAGGACTAAACGATTTACGGTGATACGGCGTGATGCCATATTTTTGAATGGCTTGGCGATGGCTGGAGGTGCCATAGCCCTTATTCATTGCAAAATCATACTGCGGATAGCGCAGTGATAGCCGAGTCAGCAGTTCATCTCGCCACACTTTAGCAAGAATGCTTGCAGCCGCAATGGCGGTGGATTTTTGATCGCCTTTGACCAATGTTTTTTGCGGAATCGGTAATCCAGGGATGGGTTGATTCCCGTCAATCAAGCAAAAATTTGGCTGAACGGATAGTTTTAAGATCGCCCGCTTCATTGCCAAGAGCGATGCTTGCAAGATGTTGAGCCGATCAATTTCTCGCACTGAAGCATAGCCAATCTGATAGGCAATCGCCATAGAGCGAATTTGCGCCGCCAGCCGTTGGCGTTGGGGTGCAGATAAAAGTTTGCTGTCGGTCACTCCGGCGATCGCTAAATCAGCTAGAACGCTATTGGGCAAGATCACTGCTGCTGCAACCACCGGACCAAATAGCGCTCCACGCCCCACCTCATCTACTCCGGCAATAATCAGGCTGGAATTCCAGGAGGGGTTTAGCTCCGAGAATTCAAGCGGATCAGCCATGAGTGCTTTCTTGCGTACCATACGGAATGCTTGTTTAATCAGTCGTGCTGGCGGAAGACCGACGACGACGACGACGAACAATTCCGTTATCCGGTTCTGGTTCTGGTTCTGGTTCTGGTTCTGGTTCTGGTTCTGGTTCTATTTCCGGTTTTGGTTCTGGTTTAGATTCCATAGCCTCAAGCGTGACTTCCGGCACCTTGAGAGTAATTTTGATGGGAGCCGCGATCGCCACATCCTTCGCCTCCACCGGTGATCTGTAGTTCGCTTCTTCTGGCTCTACCACTGGCTTCAAGGTGTTCACCGTTGCTGTCGATGCTTCTAAGGCATTGACAGCCAATTGAACTAGGGGCGCTTGTCCGGGCAAAACAACCGAAATCACTGCCGATTTAGGATTTTTCACATCTTGCGGAGACAACACCAACGGAGAAACACCCATCCAAGCATAAACCTCTTGTTCTTCAGGAGTCATTTCAACCACCACCATTTCTGGGGGTTCCATCGGCTTACTTTCACGCCGAGAACGTCCCCGTTTTTCCTCTACCTCAACCGAAGCAACGGCTTCTTTCTCTTCTGCGATGTCTCCCGGCTCTAATCCATTTTCTGGACGAATGCCATCAGGACGAATGCCATCAGGACGAATGCCGTCTGGGCGAATGCGATTTCGCAAAGCGGATGCCTCACGGGAATCTCGCCGCCCACGAGGGGCTTCCCGCTCCCTAGGCTTACTTTCAACGCCCTCGTCTCCTGCCATATCTCCATCCGGCGCATTCCGATCGTCTAACCCCGGATTAGGGAGTCTGCTGGGCACCCGGCTTTCGGTCCAGGCAGCACCCCGACCGCGATCGCGACTAGTAGGGGGTGCTTCCTCACCCGTGCGGCGACGACGGCGGCGGCGATTGTTGCCCCCCACTTCTTGGTAATTAGGATGGCTCAGCATTTCTTGCAAATCGTCTGTTTCTTCATCTTCCCGCTCTTCCCAAGGAAATTCGGCAGGTAGAGAAATATCAGGTAACTCACGACTCGGTAGCTCTCGTCCACGGGGCGCTCCCCGGTCTGAACGATACTCCCGAATGGGAGTGACGGCAGAATTCTCAGCCACCTCTTCATCGGCATGATCGAGGTCGCCCGGCAGATGGACGATTTGTCCAGTGCCACTACAGATGGGGCAAGCCCGTCCAAATAGTTCGTAAATGTTTTTACCTTGCCGCTTTCTGGTTAGCTCAATCAACCCCAATTCGGTCAGTTGAGCAATCTGAGGACGGGCTTTATCCGATCGCAGCGCTTTATTGAAATGTTCCAGCACTTGCAGTTGGTCGCGGCGGGATTCCATATCAATGAAATCTACGATGATGACTCCAGCAATGTTCCGGAGCCGAAGTTGACGGGCAATTTCGGTCGCCGCTTCACAGTTTGTCCACAGGACTGTTTCTCGTGCCGTGGCAGAGCGGGTGAAGGAGCCAGAGTTTACATCAACAACGGTTAAAGCTTCGGTGCGCTCAATGATGACATAGCCACCAGAAGGCAAATCAACTCTAGGTTTAAGTGCCTCTCGGATGGCGGCATTGATGCGGAAGTATTCTAAAACCGAGACGCGATCGCGGTGATGGTCAATTAAAACGCCTTGAGGCAACTTACCACCGCCCCACGTCGTTAGATGCTGTTTTATTCGTCTCAATCCAGTGTGTGAATCTGCCACAATCCGATTCACATCGCCACTGTATACATCACGCAACACGCGCTGAATAAAGTCATCATCCCGATTTAGCAGCGCCGGGGCACGGGTAGAAGCGGCTTCTCGGCAAATGGTCTCCCATTGCTCTTGTAGTGCTTCCAAATCTTCAATGATGGCTTCTTCGGGCACCCCCTCCGCTTCAGTTCGCACCACCAAACCCATACCAGCGGGTTTAATCAAAATTGCTAACGCTCTTAAGCGATTGCGTTCGTTCTCATTGCGAATCCGCCGAGAAAGATTAACCCCCTTTCCATGGGGCATCAAAACCAGATACCGACCAGGGAAAGAAATATTGCCAGTTAAGCGCGGTCCTTTGTTGCCCGTCGGCTCTTTCATCACCTGCACTAGCACCTTTTGCTGGGGGCGCAGCAGTTCGGTAATCGATCCGGCGGCTCGTTGCAGCTTTAAAGGACCCAAATCCGTAACATGAATAAAGCCATTACGGTCAGAGTCTCCAATGTTGACAAATGCGGCATCAATCCCTGGCAGCACATTTTCAACAACCCCTAGATAAACATCACTAACTTGATGAGTTCCGGTGGCAACAATTAATTCTTGAATTTGATCTTCTGAAAAAACAGCAGCAATGCGGTGCTGTTCCGCGATAATAATTTGTTTCGGCATTCAGTTTCCTCAAGATTCAGCGATCGCACTGGGTGGCAAGCGTCCTGCTTATGAACCACTCATGGGGTTAAAACAATTTTTGAAAGCGATAGAAGCTACAGGGCTTGCAGATGCAGCAAAAAAACTCTCATCCAAGCTAGGTGAAGAGCCTAAAAACAGCCAGCCCCAACGCAGAATAACTGAGCCAAACAACCATATCCAAGCCTGGAAAGCCCATATTCATTAGGGTCTCAAGATCTTGTTCATTAGTGGAAAGCTTAGTGAAGCAAGCTGCTCCCAGTATTAGCACTGGCGTATGAAGCGGTTCCCCAGGAGTTCCCAGTCCGCAACAGCCTCTATTGACAAGCATTATAGCGCGCCGAGACTACTGAGATATTAATTTTAATGGATTTCAGCGTTCTATTAAATGGGTCATCCCGTGGAAGGATGCCAATCAAAAGGTCAAGACGAAGGGATACTCGCTTTTGGCTTAAATTGAAAGCATCTCAGGGTAGATGGTATTGCTGCAAATCGTAGCTGCAAATCGTAGAAGTTTAGGCAGCTTTTAAAATCAAGCGGGTGCGATGAGTTTTGAATAGGTGTAACTTTTGATTTGTCACTTGTTCCAACATCCGAAGCAGCGCATCGGGGCGCAATAAAGTACCGTCATTGCGGCAGCTACCGACGTATTTCAGGCAGAGGTGAGCAGTGAGAAGCGAGGCGCAATCGGAGGGAATCAGTTCTAGGTGAAACAAGCGATCGCGCAAATTCACCGCACGAGTTTTCCCAGATTTAGTCGTCTGTTCGATCCAAATTTCTTTGCTATCCAGCACTGCTTCAATCCAAGTTTGCCACTGCTGGAGATCGAAGGAGGTTCCTTCCTCTTCATCAGCGATACCAATCGTAATTTCATACTCTGCCTGCTCAAGTAACTGCGTTGCAGCAGGCGCACTCAGGCTAATTTGCTCCACGCGATAAACAGGCATGTTTGCTGGAAGTTGAGCCGCTAACTTGGCTTCAAACACCTCAAGATCCATGACTTGAGTTAATTCAAAATCTACAATTTCACCAGAGCTTGTTACGCCTAACGGCAGAGCACTCGCCGGAATAATGCGTGGACCGGGATGAAACCCACCCGTAAACGTGATGGGCAAAGAGGCGCGTCGGGCGGCGCGATCGTAGAGCCGCATTAAATCCAAATGGCTGACTAATGCCATGTCGCCCTGTTTTCCTAGCCACACTCGCACTCGTTGAACCCGCTGCTGATTGGGCACAAACTGCCCGACAAATTCGGGAATGGCGGGAGGTGGCACAACCACGTTGTGTCCAAAATCGACGCTGCATACCCCGCAGTGCGAACAGCCTTCAAAGGAGCAGTCCGGCACGGTGGCGGCGGCTAATGCTCGTTGCAAATCATCGATCAACCATTGTTTGTCGATGCCTGTGTCGAGGTGATCCCAGGGTAGAGGCGCGTTGTAAAAAGAAGGATCTGGGGTGCGGGGTGTGGAAATAGGCTGATTTTCGGGTTGATCAAAAATGTTCCATTCGCCGTTTTCGACTTGGCGATATTTCCACGTGAGGTCGGCTTCGGCGATCGCCTGTGACCAAGCGCCATAGGCACGCTCCAAGCTTTCCCACCAGGCATCCATGCCCGCGCCCAGTTGCCACGCCCGGAGAATGACCGGGGCTAAACGGCGATCGCCCCTGCCCACAAAATCCTCCATTGCCGAGATGCGAACATCGGTAAAATTAACTTTCAATCCCCGATTGTGGCGAAATTCGGCTTTTAGGAGTGCCTGCTTCCGCCCAAATTCCGCAGCAGAAACCGAGTGCCACTGAAAGGGCGTATGGGGCTTGGGCGTGAAGTTAGAAATCGTGATGTTGAAATTCAGCGACTTCCTGCCTTGAGATCGGCACTCTTGCTGAAGCCAGCGCACCGTTTCCGCAATTCCCACTACATCGACATCCGTTTCGCCGGGTAGCCCAATCATGAAATATAGTTTGACCCGATCCCATCCTTGCTCGTGAGCCGTTTTGATGCCCCGCAGCAATTCTTCGTTGGTCAGCCCTTTATTTACAATGTCTCGCAGTCGTTGAGTGCCTGCTTCTGGGGCAAAGGTTAAGCCGCCTTGGCGAGTGCCCCCCAAGATGTTGGCAATATTTTCGTCAAAGCGATCGACCCGCTGGCTGGGCAACGCAAGGGAAATATTTTCATCTTTCAGTCGATTTTTGATTTCTACGCCCACGGCTGGCAAGGCTAAATAATCAGAACAACTGAGAGACAGCAGCGAAAATTCGTTGTATCCGGTTGCCCGCATTCCTTGCTCGATCGCGTCAATCACCGCTTCCGGTTCCACATCTCTCGCGGGACGGGTAAGCATTCCGGGCTGACAAAAGCGACATCCCCGCGTGCAGCCTCGCCGAATTTCAATCACAAGGCGATCGTGAACGGTTTCCACATAAGGCACCAGCCCAATGGAATAAGCAGGCATCGGTGTCGCCACTCGTCGCAAAATTCGGGTAGGCACCTCCGCCCGATTGGGCTGCACAGATCCATCTGCTGCCAAGTCATAAAACTGCGGCACATACACTCCCGGCACTTGGGCAAGATCCAGCAGCAACGCTTCTCGGCTGAGTTGAGCGAGTTTGCCTTCTTCAATCACTAAGCCAATTTCGGGTAAGAGTTCTTCGCCATCGCCCAGGGCAATAAAGTCAAAGAAATCTGCATAGGGTTCCGGGTTTGAGGTGGCGGTTTGCCCTCCCGCAAAGATCAGCGGATAGCTGCCTGTTTCAACATTCCACACGCCCGATGCATTGCGCTCTTTGGCAGTCAGGGGAATACCCGCTAAATCCAGCATTTCCAGAATGTTGGTCGCGCCTAACTCATAGCTGAGGCTAAACCCCAAAATATCAAACTGGGTTAATGGCTGACGCGATTCGACGGCAAATAATGGCGTGTTCGTGGTGCGGAGTTTGGTGACAAAATCGACGGCAGGCAGATAAGCGCGATCGCATAACTGACGCGGCTGAGCATTCAAAATGCTATACAAAATAATGTGCCCCAGGTTGGAGGCACCCACTTCGTAGACTTCCGGATAGGTCAACGCCCAGCGAACAACCGTTTGATTCCACGATTTATGAACTGCACCTAGCTCATTGCCCAGATAGCGCGCGGGTCGAAGAATATCTGGAGTCAGCAACGGTTCGACTGCGATCGCCACAAGCAACAACCCTTTCGCAACACGCGAATAACAGTAGTAGATTCAGTATACTGAACGACCGCTTAGCAAAAAATTGAAGCAGTGCAAGAGCCGTGACTCTTGCACTGCAAAATGAATGCAGAATATCCTGAAGCGCCACCTTGAAGCACCTTTCAAAGTAACAGCTAGGCTTCTAGACTGCACTATTCCACCGAGAGCGCTTTATCCAACAAACAAGGGTGTTTTAAGATTTCATTGACGAGTGTCATCCAAAGTGTCCTTTAATACGGTGCGAGCCGCCAAATGATTACGAGTAGAGGTTAAAATTTCTACCTCTCGCTCAAGGCGCAAAGCCGTATCTTGAATTTCTAAAAGGGCTTGCTGCTCCTCTGCAACCCCATACAAATTACTCGCAATCCAATAAGACAATTCCAATGGCGACTGCGGCAGAGTATCGGGCAATTCAATCGGTTCACCCGTTAGCTTTGCAGATAGGCGAACAACATCTTGTAAAAGCTGTGAAACGTCCCCTGCTAAGGGGTTTAGGTTTTGGCTAGGAGGATTGTCCTCAATCCATTCGACCAACCCAACTCTGTAGGGTTTTTCTCTCACATATTCTAGGACGCGAAAACGTTGTTGTCCGAGCGTGCGGATTTTCATGCGATCGTCTGGTAGTCGCTCGAATTGAATAATTTCAGCACAGCAACCCACGCAAACGGGTTTGCCTTGGACTTGATCCCACATCAATACACCAAAACGGCGATCGCTCTCCAAGATCGTATTCATCATGATCCGATAGCGAAACTCGAAAACGTGTAGGGGAAGGGGTCTCCCTGGAAATAACACAACTTCGGGCAATGGGAAAAGGGGCAGTTCTCGAACCGCGATCGAGGAAGAAGATGCCATTAGTCTCCTAGTTTAAAGACGGCTCTGTTTTTTCTACTGTAGCCCATCTCGACAAAGGATTGGGAGGAGTCTCCCACACGGTTTTGAGAAGGCACCTTGCCAGCCTAGGGTGAAAATAACGCCTCTATGCCTCCTGCCTGATGGGGCGAGATTTCGCCCCACTGCCCTTTCCTCAAAGCCCTCTTCCAGAGCGGCAGAAGACCTTTGATCCATTCTGTAAAATACTAAAAAATACCAAGGGTCGGGGATGAGGAAGGCATTGATAGAATGGCTGTTATGATTAGTCCACCTTGTGAAGTCAATCCCTATGGGGTGGGCAATAAACGTGCTTGTATTCAGCTAAAAAGTTAAATAATAAGTAGGATAGAAAGCCTCGTTAAGCCCTATCCTTAGGTCGGTATCTTTCTTTTTAAGCCTCTCCCTCAGTTGCGATATGAGTTCTTCCCAACCCCAACTTTACTGTCCTAATCTCAACTGTGCAGCGCCTCTAAATGATTTTGGCAGTAGCCTCTGTAAAAGTTGTCAAACTCCTTTGGTTTATCGCTATCTTTGGGCGGTGGGAAAAGCGGTCATACAGCGACCTGCCGATAGCCAGGTGGCGGGGCGATATGTAGTCAAAGCTCCACAAATCTGGCTAGATACGCAGCCCGGTTTACAGCCTGATTTTCCAGCCGTAGAGTTGCCAGATGCTTTACTGCCATATTTGTATCTCTATCCTTATCGGCTCCATATTCCTGAAGTGCACGGTCTGTGTTCTGAGGGGGGCGATTGCGCCACTGAAGAAATATTTTTGTTAGAAAATGTGCCCTTAGATAAGCAGGGAAATCTATTGCCAGCGATCGCTCAATCGTGGGCACAGGCAACCGCAGCCCGTCAAGTTTATTGGTTATGGCAGTTATTGCAATTGTGGACTCCCTTAGCCGAGCAGGGAGTCAGTGCCAGCTTGCTTGCTATTGATAATATTCGGGTAGAAGGCTGGCGGGTACGTCTATGCCAGCTTTTTATGGATGAGGCGCTATTTGCCACAGAAGATGAAACGGCATTAGAAGTTCCAATGTTAGGGTTAGCCGATCTAGCAAATGTCTGGTTGGGGTGGCTAGACCAGGCAAAACCAGAGGTTGCCGAGCCTCTACAAAAACTCTGCCGAGAAATGCATGAAGAGGGGGTTGAACTGGGAGCGATCGCGGCACAGCTTAACCAATTACTGCTCGAACAGACGGCTCAACTCCCTTTGCGGTTGCAAATTGCCAGCGCCACCGATCCAGGACCCCAACATGGGCACAATGAAGATACCTGTTACCCCGATTTCACTCCGTCAGGTCGCACCCAACCCAACGATGAAGTTTTTCCTCGCTTGGTGACCGTGTGTGATGGCATCGGGGGACATGAAGGCGGTGAGGTTGCCAGCCAGCTTGCGGTTCAATCGCTTAAGTTGCAAGTTCAGGCATTGTTGGCAGAAATAGGGACGGCAGAAAGCATCGTGCCGCCTGAGATTGTCACCGAACAACTTGAAGCCAGCATTCGGGTGATTAATGACATGATTGCCGCCCAAAACGATATGCAGGGGCGCGAGGCAAAGCGACGCATGGGCACCACGTTAGTCATGGCGCTCCAGTTACCTCAGAAAGTTTTGCTGTCTACCGGGCAGGTCGCAGAGAATAGTCACGAACTCTACCTGGTGAATGTGGGAGATAGCCGCGCCTACTGGCTGACTCCACGCTACTGCCATCAGTTGACGGTGGATGATGATGTTGCCGCAAGAGAAGTGCGGATGGGGCGATCGCTCTATCGAGAAGCCTTAAAGCGTCCTGATTCAGGCTCATTGATTCAGGCTCTTGGCACCCGCGATTCAGAATTTTTGCGCCCCAGCATTCAACGCCTCTTGCTAGAAGAAGATGGCGTTTTATTGCTTTGTTCAGATGGGCTGAGTGATAACGGCTGGGTCGAATCTTCTTGGCTGGACATTATGGGTGAGGTTTTCCGGGGCAAGAAACTTTTGAGTGAGGCAGCTCAGGCTTGGGTTGATTTAGCGAATCAAAATAATGGGCATGACAATGTGTCGGTTGTGTTATTGGATTGTCACGTTTCTACGCCTTTGTCAGACGTGTCATTTCCCGGTGTTCGCGCCTCATCGAATTCAGACTGGGCAGAATCTTCACGCGGGCTTTTAGAAGGGGTCGGCACGGGTGATGAAAGAGTGGGTAACCCAGCAGGGAAGGACAACAGTCCCAATAAGTTGCTATGGATTGGACTGATCTTGGCAATGCTGTTGCTCGGTAGCGGTATTGCAATTTGGGCACAGATGAATCCCGGCAATCAACCAAACCGAGAACAACTTACCCCCAAGTCATAACGATCTAGATGGGATGAGATCTAGATGGGATGAGCATGAAAACGCTCTCCGCTTGCCTTGGGAGGCTGTTAAGGTGGTACGCTCTTATGCAAAGATAAAAAAGTTGTTGTTAGGCGGCAGTGGAGACCGCTATGAGCAGCGGCGATTCGTGAAACGTTCGCGAAGCTTTCCACAGGACTCCCTACGAGAATCGCAGTTGTGCAGGAATTGTTGAATTATGCTAATTGATACAGAGTCTTTTTCAGTGGGCGATCGCGTTCGAGTTGCTCAGCCCATTGTTGTTTACCACCATCCAGACCATCGCAACCAAGAGTTTAATCTGCAAGGGCAAGAAGGAGAGGTTGTTCAAATCGTCAAAGAATATAAGGGGCGACCTGTCAGCGCAAATTTCCCTTACTTAGTCAAGCTTGGAGCAAAATTTAAAGTGCATCTGCAAGCGTTTGAACTAGAAAAAGCCTAAGCCTAAGTCTAGGAGTTTCAGCGGTGGTGATCGGTATCATCGCCGCCGCCCTCGACCAAACCAACCCAATAGGTTGAGATCGTTCCGCATTTTTTGCACTTCGCAACGGTGTTTGTGGGCAGTCGCGTAGTACCACTGGCAATAGCGATCGAATTCATGACGATGCTGAACTTCTTCATGAAACTCGTGGGTAAGCTGATGCACTTCCAGCACTGCAAACTCTGGTTCTGGCGGAGTGGGAGCAATCCAGCGTAAATCATGTGACATAGTGACTGACAGTAAAGACTTAGCCGTTATTCAGCAGCCGTTCGCCCTTTAGCATTCGCTGTGCCGCATCCAGCAAAGCTTCTTCTAAGTATGGCTTGGTAAAATAGCCACTGGCTCCTAAGGTGGCTGCCATTTGACGGTGGCGATCAGCGCCCCGCGAGGTTAACATCGCGATCGGCAAGTGTTTCAAGTTTGGATCTTTTTGAATGCGAGACAGCAACTCCAGCCCATCCATGCGAGGCATTTCAATATCGCAGAAGACAATATCGCAAGGTAACCCTGAGCGCAGCTTTTCCCAAGCTTCTTGACCATCACGCGCTTGCTCAACTCGATAACCAATCTTGTTGAAAGTCATGGAGAGCAATTCACGAACCGTAATGGAGTCATCCACGATCAGCACCATGGGTTCAGCCTTCGCAACAGGAGCTTCCACAACGATGTCATCGTCGTTTTGCTCCCATAGCGAACCGCCTGCATCGCGGCGAATTCTGCCCATGGAAAGATCAATCAGTTCCAACACGTCGGCGATCGGCATGATGCGCCCATCCCCCAAAACAGTTGCCCCTGCAACCCCAATTGGCTTAGGAACCGGACCTTCAAGCTGTTTAATTACAATCTCCTGTTCGCCTAAAACTTGATCAACTTGCAGCGCCAAAAAGTTGCCAGCACTGCGAAGCACCACAACGGAAACGATATCGTCCTCTTGGTTTCCTCCATACACGTTGCCGCGTCCAAGATGGCGATTGTAGCCAAGCAGTTCAGCAAGAGGGCGCACGGGGAGAACCGAATCTCGCCAAGCGATGGAGGACTGCCCCTCCGCATTGGTTTGAAGGCGCTCTTTGGGTAGATCCAACATATCTTCCACCCCATCCATGGGGAAGGCAATCCGAGCGCGATCGCTAATGCAACACAGCGCTTTAGAAATACTCAACGTCAGCGGCAACCGAATCGTGAAAGTGGTGCCTTTTCCGGGTGTAGAATCGGTATTAATCACCCCTCGAATCTCACTTAGGCTAGTCCGCACTACATCCATACCCACGCCCCGACCGGAGTAATCATCCGCCTGATCTTTAGTGCTAAACCCAGGGTGAAAGAGAATGTCGTAAACGTCTAATCGAGAAATGCTTCTGGCTTCGGTTTGGCTAATCAGCCGCTTTTCAACTGCTTTGGCTTTTACCCGTTCCACATCAATTCCTGCACCATCATCCGACACCGACAGAATAGTCTGGTTTCCTTGGTGAAACGCCCGAATAATGATGCGTCCAGAAGCGGGTTTTCCAGCCGCCTTACGAACCTCTGGAGACTCGATGCCGTGGGTAATTGCATTGTTAACCAGATGAGTCATGGGATCATAAAGCTGCTCCAAGATCATCTTGTCGATCAAGGTTTCTCGTCCTTCAATCACCAACTCAGCTTGTTTGCCAACCTTCATTGAAATATCGCGAACTGCGCGAGGCAGGCGATCTGCGGTTTGGGCAAAAGGCACCATGCGCGATCGGGTTAGCCCTTCCTGAAGCTGCGTCGTGACCTGACGGAACATGCGCGTTACCTGTTCCGTTTCATCAACGATGAACTCAATGTCGGAAGACGATTCTCGGACTCGCACAATCAACTCAATCATTTCCTGGGAAAGAGAGTGAAAGCCAGTAAACCGATCCATTTCGAGCGGATCGTATTCTACTTCGTTGGAACGAATGGAGGCATTTTCAACCATTTCGTTTCGCCGAAAGCTGGATGAAAACGATTCAGAGCGATAGCCTTGGCGACTCGCAAGCAGAGAACTCTCAAGCAGCGATCGCTCATATAAATCCTGCATCCGCTGTCCCACATCGCTCAACTGCTGCACCTGATACAGCAAATTGTCCAATGATTGCCGTAAGCGCTCTTGATCTTGCTCCAAACTATTTCGGTTGACCACCAGTTCCCCGACTAGGTTGCTGAGGTTGTCTAAATGCTTGACTGGCACCCGCATCGTTTGTTCACTAAACCCACGGGTGGGTCGGTTGGTTCGGCGAGACTGAGGGGCGCTACCCCGCACAACTTTGACAGATGGAACTCCGCCCAACCTCTCCTCAGTGTCTTTCAGCAAATCATCAAGATCATCAAAATCAGAGCTACTTCCCGCGAATTCACCGATGGCTGGTCCTGCATCAGCATTCAGTTCACTCTCATCCCCCAACAAAGACTCTAAATCAGAGAATTCATCTAATGCGGGCAGGCGATCGTCACGGGTGGCAAGTTCTCCAGTGACAAACATTGCGCTAGCCGCACCGAGAACAGCGCCGCCCCCCAACAACGCTTCTAATCCATCAAATTCGTCAGTCTCAGAAGGGGATGCTTCATTCTCAAGCAGACTATCTAAATCAGAGAATTCATCCAATGACGCGATCGCTGCCACGTCATTAGATGAAGCATTATTCAGCAACTCATCGCCCAACAGATCATCGCTATCTAGAAGAGTATCTAAATCAGAGAAATCATCCGAATTAGTGAAATCATCCGACGTTAGGGACAAGATCTGATCATTGGGAACCTCCCCACTGGACAAGTCATTGTCACTTAAAAGGTCACCCAAATCAGAGAAAGGGTCAGTTGCTAAGGCTAAATTATCTTGAAGTAATTCATCCGTCGTCAGGCTTTCTAGATCTAAGAATTCGTTGGGCGGGAAATTTAATTCATCCGAACTGAAATCTTCTAGCCCCTGCCCAGTGCCTAAAAGATCGGCAAGGTCATCTTCACCTTGGCTATCTTCAAACGAAAGCTCATCTCCTGACCAATCATTCAATTCGCTGCCAGGATCTGGCTCCATCGAAAAACTATTTTCACCAAACAGATCGTCTAACTCATCTGATGTTTCAGTGAAAAGGTCTCCATCTCCCAGCAGGTCATCCAAACTTGAACTATTCTCAATGGTTAGAGGTTCGTCTGTAAAAGATAGTTCCTCAAAGGCTAGAAGAGTTCCAGTTGTCAGGTCATCCTCTACTTCAAGGTCTGTAACCACCACCTCAGTCTCAAAAACAAGAGCGTCCTCCAGTCCTGCTTCATTGTCTAGAAGGATACTTTCTTCAGATTCAAAATCTAGCTCCAAAAGCTGATCAGCTGCCGAGTCTGTCACAGGCAGATCAAACTGGATCAGGTCTTCAGTGAGATTGAGCGAGTCTGCCGAATCTTCAAAGGAATTATCCCCGAATAAATCATCTAAATCACTGGTGGCATCACTCAAACTATTCAGCGGTTCAGAGGAAAGATCGGTTGATAGCTCTAGCAAATCTGCTGAACTTTCTTCAGTTTCGCCAAACAGATCATCTAAATCGCCCGTCTCATTCGCGGAGGTCTCATTCGCGGAGGTCTCATTCGCGGCGATAGGATCGGGTGGGTCG
>JBGTAZ010000253.1:0-4053 GCA_041749615.1 Leptolyngbyaceae cyanobacterium
GCAGAGGGCAAGATTCCCAGCCGCGTCAAACCGGGCGAGGTGTGGGAGATTGCAGGGCAGCGGCTTCTGTGTGGCGATTGTCGCGTTGCCGACAGTTTCGCCAAGTTGCTTTTTGGGCGCTCCATTAATTTAGCCATAACCTCACCGCCCTATGCTCAGCAGCGCGGGTACGATAAAAAATCAGGATTTACCCCAATCCCTGCCGATGAGTATGCGCCGTGGTATCAGGCGATCGCTGCCAATATCAAAAATAATCTTGCCCTCAGCGGCAGCTACTTTCTTAACATCAAGGAACATTCTGAAGATTTCCAGCGGAATCTGTATGTCAAAGATCTGATCGTTGCCCATGTGCGCGAGTGGGGCTGGCTATGGCTGGATGAATTCATCTGGACTCATAGCGGCATTCCTGGCAGTCCGCAAAAGATGGGCAAATTCAAAAATCAGTGGGAGCCGATTTTCTGGTTCGCTCTCACCTCTCGTCCTAAGTTCTCGCCTGAAAGGGTGACTCACCACTCGGAAGATTTGATCGCCGATGACAACTATCAGCCGGGTGCATCAGTGAATCAGGGTAAAAAAAGGCTGATGGGCGATCGCGAAAAGGGGGAAGGAAACGCCTATCCCGGCAACGTGTTGAGCCTGGGCAAAAATAGCGAACTCTGCGGACACAGCGCCGCTTTCCCAGTTGCCCTGCCAGAGTTTTTCATTCAGGCGTTCAGTGATGCAGGCGATATCGTGTTCGATCCATTTTTGGGATCTGGCACGACCTTGAAGGCGGCGAGCAAGAATGACAGGGCAGGCATGGGAATCGAGCTTAGCCCTGCTTACTGCGAAGTATCCTTGAGGCGGTTGGAGCGGCTGACAGGGGAGACTGCCAGCCGCGTTGCCGCTTAGCTTGCCTGCGCTAGGCGAATGCCAAACTCGGCTTCAATTGAGGCGATATTGATGCGGCGGGAGCGCGAATAGAGTTCGCCCCATGTCACCAGTCCATCGTTAAAAAGCTGTTGCAAAAAGGGCGATACCATTAGCACTCGATGGTAGGTAGTCGCAATCTGGCATACCGTTGTGCCGCCCATTTTGCGACCTTGAGCGGTTAGCTGTTCCGCCGCTTTGGTTGCTCCAACCTGCTCCTTCAGTTCCACAATCGCGCGGTAGGTTGCCAGATCTTGTGCGTTCTTAGCCGCCTGCTCAAGCTGAGGCAGTTTGCGACTTTTCTTCATCGCTCTCACGTTTGACCGCTGCTCCGCCTTCGCTGCATCCTCGATCGCGTCCATCGCTAGCAGGGCATCCTGCAAGGCGGTCTCATCCAGTGCAGGCTCAGGGGTGACGGCAGCATTGTGAGCTTCAATTGCCTCATACAAATCCGCTTTCTTGGGATTCTTGCCGCCCACCTTGGCAATGATGCCAGCAGCGATCGCAGCGTTCAAATCTTGGAAGTAGTTGTTGGTAACAGTGATCATTGGGTCGGCTCCGGTGTGGTTGTTTGTCTATGAATCTAAATTATCACGGTATACAGTGAAAAGCGGAGATTGCCGAAACACTTTATCAAAGCTTTACAAATCACGTCATGCTGTGAAGTTGTAAGCGATTCACCGGAAAATTCTCAGGATTAGGGAGCGCATTCAGCGCAATCACAGGACAGTAAAAATCGGTTTCTGGAATGCGGATCTCAATTCCTGACTCACTCCCACTGATGGTAATTGCTGGGATGCCAGTCTGAGCGATCGCCCTGCACAGTTTGGCAAGCAACAGACGATCAACAATGCAGCTAAACGGTAGGGGCGGGTGACCATAGGGGATGGTCGATAGGATGAGGGGGCGATCGAAGCCGATGAAGGTTTCAAAATGTAGCTCCGCATCCTGACAGGTGATCCGAACTCCTGATGCGAGTTCAGGCAGTCTGAATGATTTAACCTCCGCCTGCTTCGCTGCCCTCTCCATTTCTTGCAGCAGTGCTGCTAGTTCCTTCGGCGGGATGAGTTTGTTTGTGTTCATGGTTGTTTGTTTGTCGATAAAGTTCTACTGCCTCCCTCACGATCTGGCTGGCGCTTTTGCCTGTGAGTTGGCTGTGAGCAATCACCCATTCTTTAAGTGCGGGTGGCACTCGTGAGGGTAGGCTGACGGTGCCGCCGCTGGTATCGGAGGCATTAAACGATTTGAGATTGGTGAGCCGCTGCTGTTTGTCGGCTTCTGATTCGGTTCTAGGTTTGCGAGTCATGGCTATTTATCACGGTGTACCGTTTAAGTCTTTTTACATTCTGCGACACAAGGCGACCTTCGTCTGTCGCAGAATGTAAAACTCGAAGTTAGGCACTACAAATCACGCCGCCAAATCAGCCAGGTCTAACCCCATTAGTTGATCCGCGATCGCCTGCTTGGTGACGATTTTCAAGATGCTCAGTTGGCTCCGAGAAAACTCCAGCTCTGCCAGCGCGATCGCCCGATCTTGCTGAAATTGTCTCAGCACATCCTGAGATTTTTCGTAGAGATCATTCGCCTTCAAAAGTTCAAATCGACGTGCATCACGCTGGCGATCGTTGCGAAATTCAAGGTTGAACGCGATCTGCATTTCCGCTTCCATCTCCATTTCCATCAGGTCTTGTTTGAGCTTGGCGATCGCCCCTTCAATGTCTACCAGGTCGAGGGATAGGTCGCGAATGCGAGAAGGCAGTTGAGTCAGTTGCATGATGATTTCTCCGGTGTGGTTGTTTGTAAGTGGCAGACTTTAGCCCGTCTGCCAGGGGTTGAAAATTTAGCAGTAGACGCTGACCAGTTGCTTTTCAAACTGGCTCATCTTTTGCCCACGGGAGCCGGACAGCACTGAGGCGAATTGAGTTTGGCTAGTGCCGCGCTGCGGTGCGTGCCAGTTGTAGTATTCTTTGACCGATTCCAGTAAGCCATAAGCGGTCTTGTAGGCAGATAGGAGATCCGAGCCTTTCGCCTGACCCTGGAATAATTTGAGCGCGGTTTGAATCATCTGCGGCTGCTGATCAATCGGCAGTGTCGCATGACCAAAGGCACTCACAAGCTGCAAGGTCGCCTCTTCAATCGTCATGCTGACTTCTGCCAATTTCTCAAACTCTTGCTCTTGCTGTCTGACTGAGACGATCGCCGCCTCTAATAATTGATTAATGCGATCGCGGTTGAAGGTGCCCACATGAGAAATGGTTTTGTTCTCAACTCGAATGGTTTGCCGCATTCCATTCGTACAAATCAATCGGTTAGAAAACAGACTCACCTGCAACCCGTTGCCGTTGATGTGGGAATCTTCCAACAACACTCGCCACTCAATCACGTCTCCCACATTTTTGACATCCGTTACACCGGGCAGCTTGGCAGCGGCAAAAAGGCGCTTGCCATTTTCCAGTGAGCCGATATGTTCCACGCTCAAATCAAGATCCGATTCAGAGCAAAAGTGATGAAAGTTTTCTAGAATCTCGCGGTTCTGCCAGGGCTGGCGATTGGTGTAGGTGTCGATAAACATCCCATTGTCAGAGCGGAAAGCGACTTGAGTATCAGTCTGTCTGTGCTGATAGCGATCGCCATATCGAAACCCAGACATCTCGACTGTCCAATCTAGATCCGCTGCTTTAAGCTGTTCGTCAATGGTTTTGTTTTCAACTGCGATCGCGGTGTCACGGTGCCAATTTTGAGTAGTCATGGTTGTTTGTTTTTTTGTGGTTGTTTGTTTGTGATTGGCGGTCTAGCCTCCTCCCGCCAGGGAAAGAATGTAGTTTAGATTTTTAGCAACATCTCGCCAGCGAGTCGATATGCTTTCCGCATTTTGGGAGTATTTAAGCAGGCGTAGTATTCCCTCAATGACGGATTGAGCGGAACCTCTAGACACTCAGAACGCCGATCGTCGTTGGGCAAAATTCCGACTTTGCTTTGAGCGATTAAGAAGCAGGTGAGAGGAATGTTTGGAATGTGCATTTGAAAAACTCCGGTGTGGTTGTTTGTCTATGAATCCATATATATCACTGTGTACCGTGATAGTTGGGGAATATTCAAACACTTTATCAAAGCTTTACAAATCACGGTGTACTATGAAGTTGG
>JBGTAZ010000254.1:0-13413 GCA_041749615.1 Leptolyngbyaceae cyanobacterium
GGGCGGGGCTATAGCAATGTAGTCCTGCTACCCGACTAATCAATTGTTATGCTCACCATTTGAATACACTGCCACTTCTTTGTCTGACTGATGGAACCGACATTGAATATTAGTAGAATTGCGGCACTGTTTGGAGCTATGGCTGTGCTTGCCGCATTGCCTAGCGTTAGCGTTTTGGCTGTAACGGCAAAATCAGCAAGTTTAGGATTCATGCATGGTGTGTTTACAGCGATTGGTATCGTCACCGGCGACATTATTTTCATTCTGCTGGCTGTCTTCGGATTAGTAACACTAGTCCAAACAATGGGCAGTGCCTTTTTCTTAATAAAGTATATTTGTGGTGCCTACCTGATCTGGCTCGGTATCAATCTCTGGCGCTCAAGCTCGAAGCAAACGCAGCATGAGGAAAACTCAGGTTCCTCTTTGCTAGAGAGTTTTGTGACTGGTCTGCTCATAACGCTTGGCGATCAAAAGGCTGTTTTGTTTTATGTAGGATTCTTGCCAGCCTTTCTTGATTTGAACAAACTGACTTATGCAGACATCAGCGTGCTAATCCTAATCACTCTTGGCTCTGTTGGTGGAGTAAAAATTGGTTATGCCTATGCCGCAGACAAAGCCAATATATTTCTGAACGATAGAAAGGTTAGAGTCATGAATGCCATTGCAGCTTCCATTATGCTCGTTGCTGGCGTTCTCGTCATTGTACGAAGTTAAGGAGAAACTACTAAGGCTTCACTTGAAAACCTCAGCAACCGAATTTCTACAACGACTTCCAAGCAAGGTGACAGAGAAGTGGTCCATGGGTGAACGTTTTGTTTCTGCATTTGCCCACGGCACAATGTCAGTCGAGTTTTATGAACCAATTGGAAATGATCCTCAAACACCGCATAGGCAAGATGAACTATATTTCATTCACTCTGGAAGTGGTGACTTTATCATGGCAGGTGAGCGTTATACCTTCCAATCTGGTGCGGTTTTCTTTGTTCCTGCTGGGTTTGACCATCGCTTTGAGAATTTTTACATCCGGTTTTTCAACTTGGGTTGTATTTTGGGAACCGCAAGGTGGTGAACATACCGCATAACAACGCCCATGCACACCGACCGCCGAAAGTTGCTCGGTTATGATGCAGAGATGATCTGCGGCGGGTGATGGGCAACGTTAGGCTGCTTCATACCATCGGTGAGGCGGTACTTTGCGGTCAGTTTTTAAAGCAACTATAACTTGGAATGCCTACTCTTATTCAGCGTCGAGTTGAGCAAGCGCGTCAGGGCATCAGCGGGTTGTGAGAGATAGCCGTCAAACTACCAGCCTCTTTACCCTTATCTTTCGTTGCCCACAAAAAAGGCTTGGCACTGCCAAGCCTTCGTAATGATTGCGCCCAAATGGAAAACTTATTTCATCTGACGCGCCATGTTGAGGTAGGAGTTCATGTTAGCGCCAGGAAGACGGCGACCGCCGCTGCTCACTGGAAGGGGATATTTTGTGGCATATCCAACTTCAGTCGCTGGAGCTGACGCAACAGTGACAGGAACCGATGCTGGTTTAGCAGGCGCTTTCGCAGCCGGGGTAGAAGCAGGCTTGCCATTTGCAGCTTTTGCTGCTTCAAGTTGTTCCTTCCGGCTAGTTTTTTTGGGCTGGGTCGGTGCCGTTCCATTTTCAGAGCTTACGATCGCTGCTGCTGAAGGACTTTCGATGGAGGGTTTAGCCGACTTAGAGTCATCCAATTCTAAAAAGTATCCTGAATTGCTCTTCTTAGAAGCTGGATTGGATACTCCTTCTATTGCTGGTGTTTTCTTGCCAAAAAGTCCGCCAAGGAAACCAAAAATGCCACCAACTAGATTTTTAATGAGATTGATTATGCCGCTCATGAAAATTACTCCTGACGTTTCTAACGCGCTGAGGCGAAGGATCGGAAAAATATTACAAAGGTTTATGTGATTAGACGCGATCGCCAGCTTAGCCAAAAAATTCTATTAAATAATTTCCGCTAAATAACGCATTCCCTAATCGTAACAACCTGAAAGGTCTCTGTTTAAAATGCCACCCGGACAAGGTAAGCTCACACTGTCACTGATTGCTAAAACGCATAATACGCTTGCGATCGCTGCCAACTTGACTGTGTGATTGATTATGAGAGTTTATGGGAACCACAAGCAAGATTTATCTACATTTCTTCACCAAAATTCATTTCAATTATTCAGAGTCGCATTGTTTTAGCACGCTAATCGTTTTAACGGGCGATTAGATTAGGTGTCTCTGTACGGGGCTTAACGTCTCCCCAGAGGAATCGCCTCTAAGCGTCGGGTTTGTAGCTCCGCAATTAAATCATCCCCACTGCGATAAGCCTCCCAGTTCCCCGATTCCAGCCCTTGAATAGTCCAGGTGCCCTGCATCAAATTTTCATCTTCAGCAATTAGCCCCGAATAGATGATGGGATGGAGGGCTGTCGTCAAATATTGCTTCGTAAATCGGATAGTCCGCCCAATCACTTCACCCGATGCCCTGGCTTCTCCTAGGAATGGGCTGTCATCCAAAATACTGCCGTTAATTGTGCTCCCTGCCTGCACAAACGTTACCTCAAACCGAGTGGGATTCGCGTTTTGCCAATAGGTTCCAAGCCAACTGCCGCTTACGTTTGCCATAGCGTTTTATGACTCCCCATCTCCAATTTGAACCAATGCAGTCTCTCCAAAAATCGCCTCAAAATTCTGATAATGCTTAAACTCCAGCAAATTAGAAAATGGATCTTCTAGAAAAAAGGTACGGTGCTCTAGGGGCGTTCCCACAAAACGACACTTGGCGGATTGGTAGAACCGAAGCTGCTGTTGCTCTGCCCGTTCTAAGAGCGATCGCCACTCTGCTTGATCCGTGAAAATTAGCCCAAAGTGCCTTGGATAGATGCCCCGTTGAGGCGTGAGTGGTTCTTCTGTTACATGGGCAACCAATTGATGTCCCTGAAGATTCAAAATGATTGACACGGCATTTTCTCGCCCGATTTGACACCCCAAACCCTCCGCATAAAACCGCTTGGTGTCGGGGATATTGCGAACGGGAAAGGCAAGATGAAACAGGGAATGAGACATAGGAGGGGTGGAGTTTTGAGTTTTGAGCGTAGCACTCTGCACTTTAAGATAAGGATGTCGTTGTTATTCGCAAATGCAAAGCCATGGTTGATGCGAAGTCTGCTTTTCTCTACGCTACACCGTCTCTCAATGGCTGGATGATTGCGGTTGCATTAAATACTGTTTTGGCAGCGATCGCGTGGATTGTGCCCAAAAAACTGCTGACAACTTCAGGTTTAATTCATGCATGGGCATTGGGCATCTTGATTTGGGGCTGTTTGGGCTGGCAGGGCTACACAGTCGTCCTGTTCTACTTTTTGATGGGATCAGCGGTGACAAAAGTTGGCATTGCTCAGAAAGAAGCAGAAGGTATTGCCGAAAAGCGATCGGGCGCACGCGGACCCGAAAATGTTTGGGGTTCAGCTTTCACAGCGGCGCTGTGTGCGCTAGGCATTGGGTTTTGCCTGAGTTTCTTTTCGCCAAGTCCATCCAT
The DNA here is from genome assembly GCA_041749615.1 of Leptolyngbyaceae cyanobacterium. Classification (GTDB taxonomy): domain Bacteria; phylum Cyanobacteriota; class Cyanobacteriia; order Leptolyngbyales; family Leptolyngbyaceae; genus ULC077BIN1. The sequence goes on from JBGTAZ010000254.1 coordinate 3,557, forward strand.
TTCAATCATCATTCGGCTGCTGGCGTTGGGCTATGTGGCAAGTTTTAGCACAAAGCTATCCGATACCTGCGCGAGTGAAATTGGGAAAGCCTACGGTCAGCGTACTTTTTTGATCACAACCCTACAGCCCGTTCCCCGTGGAACTGAAGGCGCGATCAGTTTAGAAGGCACCCTGGCAGGCATGATCGCTTCGGTGGCGATCGCGGTGGTCGGTTGGGCAGTGGGCTTGATCACGCCGGGTGGAATCCTCATTTGCATTCTTGCCGCCTTCATTGCCACCAATATTGAAAGCGTGATTGGCGCAACCCTGCAAACTCAGGTTAAATGGCTTAGCAATGAGTTGGTGAATGTGGTGAATACATTGATTGGAGCGATTGCCGCGATCGCGATCTCACTGATCATCATGCAATTTAATTTTTGATGCTGCAAAGTCAATTTCACTTTAGTGAATATGATTTTTCTGCTCAATCAAAATGATTCATGGCGAACTTAGAATTGCTTTTAGCAAGCATGAATTTCCGGCGTTGCATAATGTTGATATGAATTGAGGCTAACCCTGATGCAAATGTCCTGAGTGCGGTTCCAGCCATATCCGTAAGAACGGGAAAATGCGAGGTAAACAAAATCACATCTGTGTCGTACGCCTTCGGCGGGGTGAAGCCCTATGTCGTCGTCAGTTTATTGATGTTTACACCCCTCCTAAAGGCTACTCCGATGACATTAAAGCAACCTGCTTAAAAATGTACGTCAATGGCATGGGGTTTAGAGGGATTGAGTGCGTCACAGGAGTGCATCACACCACCGTGATTAACACTAGGTGAGGCAAGTCGGAGGACACCTGCCGGATGCCTACGACCAACCACTCCAGCGGTGGGAGAACTCGACGTAGCTGGCTTCCCGTAGGGTACTCGAAACCTTTGTCTGCTCAAAAAAACAAAATCTGGCTGTGGACAGCGGTTGCCCCCTTCAAGCAGGGAATCTTAGGCTGGGCGATGGGAGACCATAGTGCCAAGACCTTTGCTCCTTTGTGGGCGATCGTGCAGACCTGGCAGTGCTATTTCTACGTCACCGACGGCTGGTCAGTCTATCCCTGCTTTATTCCAGAGGGAGACCAGATTGTCAGCAAGACCTATATGACGCGAGTGGAAGGAGAAAACAGCCGATTACGCCATTATTTAGCCCGATTGCATCGGAAGCCTTTTTGTTATTCCAAATCCGTGGAAAGGCTGAAACATTCAATTCGCTTGTTACTTCACTACCTGAAATTTGAAGATGTGCCCATTCCTGCCTAATTCATCTCCATACTCTGCAACGCCGCAAAATGTAATAAATACCTCTAGCCGCTTTTTATGGTTAAACTCGTTCCTAAGATAGACTGAACTAATTCCTTCGAGTGAAAGGTATTTCTAAGATAGATAGGTAATTATTTTTGTAAAAAGCGACAGTCAATTTGCAAAGCTGCAAAAAACGACACCTAATTTGCGAAATCTGATTTGGCGATACCCAATGTGCGAATCTGCTTGAATGTCGCTCTGTTGGCAAGAAAATCCCAAATCCCTTGATATATAGTTATTTGATATTGGTTACGTCTACCGAAAGCAATCCATGAACTGCGACATTTAATGTGCGAACGTACAACCCTCTCTGGTAGAGGGTTTTATGCTTTATGATCAGGCTTTCAAGCGTGGTCATATTCTGAATTAAGAACGCTTGACTGGTGTTTTCCAACCCCCTGTTCCTTACTAGTGGTGCCGTCTGTGAAATTTGGAGTGATTGTATTTCCAGGGTCAAATTGCGATCGCGATGTTGCTTATGTCACCCGCGATCTGCTACAGCAACCGACGCGCATGATTTGGCATGAAGATAGCGATTTATCCGATGTGGATGTGGTGATTGTTCCCGGTGGGTTTAGCTATGGCGATTACTTACGCTGTGGTGCGATCGCCCGGTTTTCTCCGGCAATGCGATCGGTGGTAGACCATGCTAATCAGGGCAAGTATGTTCTGGGTATTTGCAATGGCTTTCAGGTGTTGACCGAGGCTCAACTGCTTCCCGGCGCACTGGTGAGAAATCGGGATCTTCACTTTATTTGCGATCGCGTGCCTCTGCGAGTCGAGCGGACTAATTCACCCTGGACAAGCCACTATCAACCCGGCGAAGTGATTACACTGCCCATTGCCCACGGCGAAGGCAGTTACTATGCTGATGCAGACACGCTCAAGAGTTTAGAAGATCATCACCAAATTTTATTTCGCTACTGCTCAGCCGATGGCAGAGTGGATGCTACGAATAACCCCAATGGCTCTGTCCAAAACATTGCTGGAATTTGCAATGTTCAAGGCAATATTCTTGGCATGATGCCCCATCCCGAACGAGCCGCCGATCCAATTTTAGGCGCAACCGACGGTATTCGGCTATTTCAAGGGTTGCTGTCAGCGATCGGCAAAGATATTCCAGTGAGTATAATGGGCTAATTTCTCGCTCCATCTTTGTATTTCGTTACAATTTTGTTCTTAAACATTTGTAAACTGTATACCAGGCACTTCTAGATGCCCCACTCTTTGAAGGATTTTCTATGAAGCAACTGGTTTTCACTGAGCGCGTCTGCCTTATCGGTCACGTTCTATCCTTAGTGTTTGGCTTGGCTGGTTTACTGCTGGTTTTGCCAAATTCTCAATTCATCGCCGAGCTGCCTTCTGTGGGTCAAAGGCTATTTGGGCTATCCATGGCAAATGGTGGAGTGGTTTATATTGTGCTGGGTGCTGTAGCCATTGCCCTGTATGCCTATCGAACTTGGGGCTGGCGAAACTTGCTAGGGTTTATGCTTCCCGCTGTATTTTTATCGTTGAGCAGCGAACTACTGGGAACCAGCACTGGGTTTCCCTTTGGACACTACAGCTATCTCAGCGGTTTAGGCTACAAGATCGCTGGCTTGGTGCCATTCACGATTCCCCTCTCGTGGTTTTATCTGGGCTTTTCAACCTACGTGCTGGCGCGATGCGGATTGGAAGCCAAGGGCATCAATGGATGGGGTGCAAAAATTGGCGGAATCGCGATCGGTGCCATCCTCTTAACCGCCTGGGATTTTGTCCTCGATCCAGCGATGAGTCAAGCGGCTTATCCGTTTTGGGAATTTCAAGACGTGGGTGATTTTTTTGGGATGCCCTACCGCAACATTACCGGGTGGCTCGGAACCGGACTGGTGTTTATGTCCGTGGCAACGGTGTTTTGGCGATCGCCAGCCCTGCCGCTCAAGCGCAGCCAGTTAGTCACGCCATTAGTGATATATCTCGTGAACTTTGCCTTTGGCGCTTTGATTACGATCGCCCAGTTAGATGTGCGATTCTGGATTCCAACAGTCATCAGCGTCGTGGTGGGTGTGGTGCCAGCGATCGCGCTTTGGTGGAGCGCTGGAGCCGACGAAGTGACCGTTCGAGAATCCGAAATCGCTCCATTTCAACCCCTCTAGCCATCCCCTCTAGCCATCCCTGCGATCGCGCCTACAATCACGCAATAGTTCACTCGATACGAGGTTAATTGGTTGATTAGTTTATTCGCACCCGTTGGCGGACAGTGGGCGCAAGCAGCACTGGACGCGGATGAGTGGTCAAATGTCTATTTTTTTGTGCTGTTGTTAGCCCAACTTCCTGCTGCTGCCATTTTGCTGTCGCGACTGCTCAGAGGAGCGACCCGGTTTCCGCCCTTACGCCCTCAACTCGCCCAACCTGCATTTTTGGGCAAAGTCAGTGTAGTGGTGCCAACGCTGAATGAGGCAGAGCGCATCGCGCCCTGTTTAGACGGGCTGAGTCGTCAAAGTTACGAAGTCCGAGAAGTGATCGTAGTGGATAGCTATTCCACCGATGCAACGCCCGATCTCGTCAAAGCGAAACAGCAGCAAGATCCCCGGTTTCGGCTGATGAATGACGACCCATTGCCCACCGATTGGGTAGGTCGTCCTTGGGCGCTGCACAATGGCTTTTTGGCAAGTTCTGAGCAAAGCGACTGGATTTTGGGCGTAGATGCGGATACCCAACCGCAGCCCGGTCTAGTGGCAAGTTTATTAGAAACCGCGATCGCTCATAACTACGATTTAATCTCTCTATCGCCTCAGTTTATCTTGAGCTATCCGGGTGAGATTTGGCTACAGCCTGCTTTGTTGATGACGCTAGTGTATCGGTTTGGGGCAGCCGGGGAAACGAGCAATGCGCCAGAACGGGTAATGGCAAATGGGCAATGCTTTTTCTGTCGGCGATCGCTCTTGGCTCAAGTGGACGGGTACACCAGTGCCAAGCGATCGTTTTGCGATGATGTTACCCTAGCGCGAGAAATTGCCGCCCAAGGTGCAAAAGTCGGCTTTTTGGATGGAGCCAAAGTCTTAAAGGTGCGGATGTATGAAGGAGCCGCAGAAACCTGGAAAGAATGGGGGCGATCGCTCGATTTAAAAGATGCCGCCTCCCCTGCTCAGGTGTGGGGAGATTGGCTGCTGTTGCTACTGGTGCAGGGTTTACCATTACCCTTAACGATTTTGCTATTAATCCTGATGGGCAGCGGACAGCCAACTCTGGCAATGCAAAGCTTGCTGGGTTTAAACCTGCTGCTGCTGTTGGTTCGGATTGGACTAAACGTTGCGATCGCGCCTTCCTACGATCTCTCGCAAGCCAAAGCATCCTGGTTATTCTGGCTGTCCCCCCTTGCCGATCCCCTTGCCGTTTTGCGAATTTTTCTTTCCTCTGTGCAAACCCCCAAAAGTTGGCGCGGCAGAACCTATGGATGACCCATGGCTCAAGTAAATTCTCCCGTTTGGTCTCTTCCTCCGGTTGATGTGGGCTTACCAGAACAATCGATTCACATATGGTGTATTCCCTTAGACGTGGCAGATACTACCCTTCAACGGCTTGCTCAAACCCTTTCCCCAGATGAACAACAGCGATCAGACCGATTTCGATTTGATCGCGATCGCCATCGCTTTATTGCCGGTCGAGGCACCCTACGGGCAATTCTGGGGCGATACTTAAGGGTTGATCCGCTTGAACTTCAATTTAGCTATAGCGCGAAGGGAAAACCCGCGTTGAGTGCTCCGTCTGGAAGCTCCAATCTGGAGTTCAACCTGTCTCATTCACAGAATGTGATGCTGTGTGCGATCGCTCAAAATACACCGATTGGCATTGATCTAGAACACCTGCGCCCGGTTGGGAATCTGCTTCAACTCACCCAACGTTTTTTTGCCCCTCAAGAACACCTCGCAATTCAAGCATTACCCCCTGAAGAGCAGTTGCAATCATTCTTCCATCATTGGACTTGCAAAGAAGCGCTCTTGAAAGCCACGGGGGTTGGAGTGACAGACTTGAGCAACGTTGAAGTTTCGATTGGTGATGGAGTAGTGAAACGGATACGGTGGGTGCCGGAGCCTCAGCAACGAAATGAATGGTGGGTTGAACTATTTAGCCCTGCACCAGAGTATGTGGCAGCGATCGCAAGTAGGAATTCCAGCTTCTACAATTACAATAAACCTCCTTTGCAGAATAACGAGTTACATAGCCCCTGCCCCTTAGTTTTCTGGCAATGGCAGGAGTAGGCTAATAATCGATATTCAACTCTCATAAAAATGCTGCGGGATCGGTGGGTTCGCCTTCTCGCCGGACTTCAAAATGCAGATGGGGGCCCGTGGAAAGCCCTGTGGAACCAACCGCCGCGATCGCCTGCCCACGTTGAACATTTTGACCTTCCACCACATACAGTTCACTGCTGTGAGCATACAGCGTGGTGATGTTGCCGCCGTGATCAATGATCACGGCGTTGCCGTAGCCGCCATACCAGCCTGCAAAAATCACCGTGCCGCGATCAGCGGCGTGAATGGGGGTGCCGTAGTCTACGCCGATGTCTAACCCAGAATGAAACCGTTCGTAGCCCAAAACGGGATGCATCCGCCAGCCAAAGCCACTCGTGATTTCTCCTAAGCACGGGAGCATCAGTTGCCCCGTACCGCGAAACGCGATGTTGTAGCGATTTTGGGCGGTGTGGCGTTGAATCAACAAGCTAATTGTGCCGGAATCTTGCTCTAGTTGAGATTGGGCAATTTCCATGGCGCGACGATCGCTTTTTAGCCGATCAATCGAGACTTTTTGGTAAGCAATTTGCCCTTCTGCATCTGCTTTTTGTGCCAGAAGTTCCTGAGTCAGCAGCCCTACTTCATTTTTTTTACGCTCTACGGCATCCCGCTGCCGATCTAGAAAATCGGCAGCAGTTTTGAAGGCGGCTAATCGTTTGCGATCGCTTTGATATAGGCGCTTAAGCTGAGAACGCCGATCCAAAAACTCATTTAAATCTTGGCTTTGTAGCAATACTGCCCAGCCGCGATCGAGCTTTTGGCGCTGCAAAAATTGCAACCGGGCAATGGTAGAAAAGCGCTTCTGGCGATAGATTTGCTCCGCAGAAACCAGCTTCACCTCTAAGCCCTGTAGCTTTTGAATGGCGGTTTTTAGCTGGGTTTCAGTGGTTTGCAGTTGGCTTTGAGTGACGGTGATATTTTTTTGCAGCCCTTTCAGCCGATTAGACTCAAGACCTTCCTGGATTTGGTTGCGGGTGCGCTCTTGGTTAAGCTGCGATCGCTGCTGATCCAATTGCTGTTGATGGCGTTGCAAATCTTCCACCGATGCTTGCGCCAAAATTCGCCCTGAAAAATAGTGCCCTGAAGCGGGCATTGCCTGGACTGGCAGCGAGATCGCGCTGCCGATCACCAGCACACAGATTGCCATTGCCAACGGGACTAAAGCCTTCCACCCCCCCCCCCTAACGCTGCTCGGCTGACGCTCCTCGGCTGATGCTCCGAGAAGCCTGGCACCTATTTCTTGCTGTTTACAAACCGGGTTCATCGTCTAAATTGCGAAAAGCACCCTGGAATTCTACTCATCTACCGCAACAATGGCGACAAACTTTGCAAATGCGATCGCCTGCCGCCCTCAATCCACAGTTTGCCGAACAGCAACCGATTCTGCCAAGTCAGTAATTTCCTCATTGCCCATCCATCTCAAGATAAATTTCTTATTCGCTACGAGGCTGGATAAACTTACGCACACTATATGAGGTCGCTTCAATAATTTTGTAAGTGTTGCCATCAAACGCTTGATTAAACTGCTCCTCAGTTGCCTTCAAATAATCAGGCGGAATCGCGTTCCACGCCTCAAGAGTTTCCCAATGAATCACTAAAATGACTTCTTCCGGGTTTTTCGGATTAATCCATACCTCTTTTCCTAAAAAACCGGAATACTTGGCTAAAGCAGCCGTCCAAATTTTCTCGTCTTTTTGAATAAAAGCTTCCCGGAGTTCTTCCGCCACTTGAACCTTCAACCACTCAATTACCATAGGTCAGTCCTTACGGGTTTCCTGTAGTCTACAGTCTGATACCGTTTTGAGTTTTGTAAGTCCTTCGGACTGGCTTTGCCAACGCGTAGCGTCTCCGTAGGAGATATTTTGAATTTTGGGTTTTGAGTTGGAGGGCTTCGTGCAAAAGAACGTCTAGGATTGGGTTGGATTCACAGGAATCTCAATCATGAATTCAGCCCCCAAGCCGACCTCAGAAACACACTCTAACCGTCCTTGATGCTGGTTGACAATAGTTTGATAGCTGACTGTGAGTCCTAAGCCGCTGCCCTGTCCGACCTCTTTTGTCGTAAAAAAGGGATCGAAAATTTGGGATTGGATGGCTTGGGGAATGCCGGGTCCGTTATCGGTGATGATGATGCGAACTGCGGCAGGTTGAATGGCTGTGGCTGAAACAAAATCGGTGGCGATCGCGATGGTTTTCTGCTTTCCTTGCCAGTCTTTAAGGACTTCTGCGGCATTCAGCAAAATGTTCATGACTGCCTGATTTAATTCTTGTGGGTAGCAGGTCACCAGCGGCAACGATCCATAGTTGCGCATCACCTGAATCTCGTCGCTAAACTGACCGCGTAAAAACAACAGCGTGCTTTCCAGCCCTTCATGAATATTCACCAGCTTGCATTGGGCTTCATCCAACCGGGCAAAGTTTCGCAGTGAGAGGACAATGTGGCGAATGCGATCGGCTCCCGATTTCATTGACGTTAAAATTCGGGGTAAGTCTGCCAGCAGAAAATCAAGCTCAATAGCCTCCCCCCGCTGTTGCAGCATTGCACTTTGATTCCCTTGCTTTTGATAGAGAGAGAGCAAATCGGTCAGATCCTGAACGTAATTTTCGACATAGGGCAGGTTGCCAGAGATGAAATTAATCGGATTGTTGATTTCGTGGGCAACTCCCGCCACCACACGCCCCAAACTCGACATCTTTTCGCTTTGAATCAGTTGAGTTTGGGTGAGCCGCAGTTGGTGCAGCGTTTCCACTAGATGCTTTGCCTGAGCCTCACTTGCGGCTGCCTGTTGCTGAGTTTGAGCATATAAATGGGCTTGCTTAATCGAAATCGCGAGCTGGTCGGCAACCGCTTGAGCCAGTTTTTGGTCATTCTTTGACCAGTAGCGCACTTGGGCGCATTGATTGAGATACAAAATCGCGTAGAGATCTGCGCCTGCCTGCACGGGAATGACTAAGGATGATTTGATTTCTGCCTGTTGATACTCCAGATTTTTTTGCCCAATCCGGGGGTCTTGGGTCACATCAGCGATCGCCACAGGGCAACGATTTTGAATCACCCATTGGGTAATGGGACCCCTTAAGTCAAACTCTACAACCGATGGTAAGAAAGGCGGTCGGCACACTTCATACAGATGTTTTTCTCGCAAAATAGATTGCTGAGTAATGGACATATTCCGGTATTCAGCCGGAGCGACGGGATCGTCTGAGTTTAAATTTTCTACGTTTAAATCTTCCACTAAATGAACCAGGCAGCGATCGATCGCAAGGGCATTTAACAGTTGAGCGATCGCGCCCTTTAAAATCGTTTCTAGTTCAAAGCTTTGGCGAGTTTGCGCTGTAATTCGATTCACCAACCGTTCTCGCTGTGCCTGCTTTTGACTTCTCTCATAAAGCTGTGCCTGTCCAATAGCAATCTCAAGCTGTTGGGCGATAGATTGCAGCAATTCCACTTCGGCGGCTGACCAACGCCGAGGCTGCTCTGAAAAACAAGCAAGAAACCCAATGGTGCCTGTGTGCAGGTTGAGCGGCACTAGCACATTGGCAGTCGAGCCAAGAATTGGGGTCTTCGTGCGGCTAAATGAGCGACGCAGAAACGGTAACTTCTGTAGCCACCGGCTGATCGGCGATCGCGTGGCTCCATGATTAATCACCAGTTCTCCGCGCGCGATCGCGTCGGCTAAACTGCCAAATGTTTCCATTGGGTAATAGCCTAGGTTGGATGCGTTAAAGGGCGTTTGAGTCCCAAGCATCCCAGACTTTTTAAAAGTTTGGGCGCTCTCACACATAATCTGAACTCGATGCGTATCGTGAAAATACCAGAAAAAACTACAGCGATCGACTTGCAATAAATCAGCAACTTCGTCTACGGCGGTTTGCAAAACGACTTTTAGCTCTAATGAAGTGCGGATTCGGTCAACGACCCGTCGCAGCATCGTATTGTGCGATCGAAGGAGCCAGAATCGATTGAATGAAAATCCCGGCTTCAAATGACGCGAAAAAGGCACGGCGATCGACGAAAAAACCATAGTTATTTTCTTAAAAAAGCAGGCTTATTCAAAGGAACCTATTTTGAGCTAGATGCCATCCCCTATCATCTGGATGATTTTCGATCAAGTTTGTAGTGTAGGCTATCAAATTAGCGATGCCAAAACCCTGGATTCATTCAATAGCGGTAGTAAAGCCTCGGCGATACTGTTTAAGGTTTCCCACCTCTTCATCCTTTAGCTCACGCTTAGCCCTATGAAGTTGC
>JBGTAZ010000255.1:0-7538 GCA_041749615.1 Leptolyngbyaceae cyanobacterium
AATTCTCGCCCGGTTGATTTGGGCGGCGGCTGGTGGAAAAAAGGATGCTGAAGCCATTGATCTACCAGGGATTGATTGATCTGACCCGATGCTGCCCAGTTGCCATTATGGTCGTAGGTTTTGGCTCCCTGACTCAACTGCTGCACTGCCAAATCAAGCAGGCTGTTGCCGGGTCCCGTATCCCAGCCTAAAACCCCTGACTGCCAATCTTTTTGAGGATCAACCGCAGGCAGATAGGTGAGGTTACCAATGCCACCAATGTTTTGCACACAGCTTGATTGGTGGGGTTGCCCAAACAAGTAGGCATCAATTTTTGGAACCATGGGCGCACCTTGACCGCCCACCGCAATATCTGCTGCCCGAAAATTACTGATAGTAGTGATGCCTGTGTGATGGGCGATCGCGTCTCCTCGTCCCAATTGCAAACTGTAGCCAAGGGGATGAGGCGAGAAGTGAGAGGCGAGAGGCGAGGGGGTAGCCAACTCCGTACTCCGTACTCCGTACTCTGCACTCTGTACCTGCCCTGCGGGTCTGTGAAAAACGGTTTGCCCGTGGGAGCCAATTAGTTCAGCGGCGGGGTGTTTGGTTTGAATGGCGATCGCGGCTTGGGCGAAATGATGGGCGATCGCGTCATCTAGCACTGCCAAATCAGCGATCGACAATGCGGCACCCCCACAAACCGCCAAAATTTGTTCGCGTAGAGCCGTGGGATAGGCGATGGTTGCTCCGGAGAGCAGCGTTACTTGCAAATCTGTGGTGGAGCCAGAAATTTCAACCAGCGCTGCATCTATCCCGTCCACCGAGGTGCCACTGATTAAACCGATTACGAGCATAAAGAACAACCGCTAAGAGCTAGGAATTATGAATTAGACTACTCTGTGGAAAGGTGACTGTAAAGGTGGTGTGGTCTGCGTGGCTTTCTACCTGGAGGTCAGCGCCAATATGGGCAACCAGCTTTTTCACTAATGCTAAGCCCAAGCCGACTCCACCATAGCGCCATGGATCGCTGCTGGGAATGCGATAAAACTTATCAAAAATCCGGGGTAATTCCTCAGCGGGAATGGTTGCGGTGTTCCGAATTCCTAAACATAGCCCCTCTGCTGCCAAGTGGACAAATAGTTGGATGGTTCCCCCAGTATCAGTATATTTGCAGGCGTTATCAAGCAATTCAGAGAGGATGCGTCCTAGGCAGGATAAATCGGTGACGAGGGCAGGGAGATTGTCACAGGTTTCTAGTTGAAGAGTTTGCCCTTGAGCTTTTATTCTGGCTTGGAATGGCTCCAGGGCGTGATGAATCCAGGTGCGTATGGGAATCGTTGACAGCGTTAAAGGCTCTGTTTCAGCATCTAAGCGAGATAGATTCAGTAAGTCATCGATCAGGTTGATTTCTCGCTGGCATTCCGTTTGCAAAATTTGGAAATAGCGGCTGACGTTGCTGGTTGCATCGTTGAGGGTGCCCAACGGCTTGAGCGCAATCTCCATCATCTGGATCGCCATTTTAATGCTAGCCATGGGAGTTCTCAGTTCATGAGAGATGGTACTGAGAAAATCATCTTTTAGATAATTGAGCCGTTCTAGCTCCTGCACTTGCGCTTGGGCGGCTTGATATAAGCGAGATTGACGGAGGGCGATCGCGCATTGATTTGCCACAAGCTGCCCTAAGCGAATTTCTGCCTCACTAAACACGGTCTGACCCGGTCGGAACAACCATAAATCTCCCAACACGCCTTGGTCATCAAAGATCGGGCACGCCAAAATGCTTTGTTGTCCAACACTGGGTCTTGCCAGATTTTTGGTGCGAACGCAAAACTGAATGGATTGGTGTTGAAAAAGTTGATGGTATAAGTCATCGCCAAGATTGTCTGCCATGGGAAACGTTTGCCCTTTCGCCGGAGGGAGGGAAACGAGATATTCATGCGTGATGGTCACGGTCGTGAGGGTTGAGTTGTACAGTCCGGCGCTACAGCACTCAACCCCTAGCCCTTGTCCTAAAGCTTCTACAGCGGTTTGCAAGATCTGGTTTTCATCTAAAGAATCGCGGACTTGATCAGTGATGCATTTGAGCAAGGCTTCAAAGCTCAAGGCTCGATGCAGAGCAGTGGTGCGCTCTAGAACCTGACTTTCTAGCTCAACGTTGAGCCGCTGCACTTCGGTATACAGTTCTGATTGTTGGATGGCGATCGCAAGCTGGTCGGCAATGGTGCAAGTTAATTCAACCTGCCAATCTTGCCAGATAAACGGATGATGATGATTGACCAGTCCAATGTTGCCCCATAGGCGATCGCCAATTTGGATCGGCACGGCCAACCAGGCTGCTGAGACCGTTTCTGCCAAGGTTGAATTGAGTGTATTGATCCTATTGGCATCATCCAACCGTACTATTTCAAACCGCTTGAGCGAAGCCGTATGGAAATTATTAATAGCAGAAATTTCTGACCCGACCTCCAACTGGGAGAAATCGGGATTATGACTATGCGACGCTAAATAAATCCAGCTATTTTGCACGGGTAGATATTGGAGAATGTTTGCTTGATCCGCTTGAATCAGTGACCCGATTTCAAACACTGCGGCATTAAAAATGGTCTGAAGATCGAGAGAGTTGCGTACCGTTTGAATGAGCTTGCAAAGCGCTTTTTCGCGTTGAGCTTGTAGTTGGGTTTGCTGATAGAGCTGACTTTGCTGGAGGGCGATCGACAAACTGGTGGCAAGCCGTTTGAGAAAACTCACTTCCCAGTCTTGCCACTGCCGAGGAGCAGAGCATTGCTGCACCACGAGCAATCCCCACAGAGCGTCTCCTTGAAGGATGGGAATCGCTAAATTCGCTTTGATTTGAAATTGCTCCAGTAGCTCTGCATGGCATGGCTCCAGCCCAGCCGTATCAATGTCTTCAATCCTACTGACTGCGCCACGGGTAAATGGCAGTAGACATTTTTCAGTGGCAAGATAGGGATCAAAGATTTCACGCCCTGCCATGGAAACCCAGCCCGGTGTGAGGGCTTCTACAATGACGAAACCGCTCCAATTAGCTTCAAAGCGGTAAATTATGACTCGATCCGCTTGCAAAAGCTGATGAATTTCGCGCACAGCGGTATCGAGAATGTCATTTAAGTTCAGCGATTGACGAATGCGCTCCGCGATCGCCCCTAACAATTGTTCTCGTTCTGCTTGTAGCCGCAGACTTTGGGCAGCTTGATGGCGTTGGGTGATATCTTGAAACACTAGCACTCCACCCGTAATTTCACCGTTGCTGTTGCGAATCGGGGTGGCGGAATCACCGACTCTGCGGTCTAGCCCGTCTTTGGTTCGCAAAAGGCACTGGTCTGGCAGATTAATCGGCACTCCTGCTTGCATCGCTTGCATCACCGGGTTTTCTATTTGCTCTTGCGTGTCTGGATGAATCAAGTTAAGGATTTGGCTGACGGACGATCCCAAGGCTTCGGAGAGTTGCCAGCCCGTGAGGGTTTCGGCAACGGGGTTCATAAAGGTGACTAAACCCTTTTGATCAATGGCGATCGCGCCGTCTCCAATGCTGGCGAGAGTGGTTGCGAACCATTGTTTTGTTTGCTCCAGTTGCTTTTCTAAGGAATGCCGTTGCAACGCCACACTAAGCGCGGCTTGAAGCTGTAATTGATTGAAAGGCTTGACGAGGTAACCAAACGCAGCCATTGAGATCGCTCGGTTTAGAATTTCATCTTCAGTAGCTGCACTGATGTAAATAACTGGAATTTGAAATTGCTGATAAATGCGATCGGCGGCGGTGATTCCATCCAGTTCTCCGGCTAGATGAATATCCATTAAAATCAGATCGGGATGGGTCTCAGCAGCGACTTGAATCGATTGCAACCCATTGTCTACAATCGAAACTATGTCGTGATCTAAGCACACTAAGAAGTTGCAAATCACTTGAGCCGTAGCCGATTCATCTTCAACAACCAAGATTTTCGCCATAACGATGCAACATCTTGCTGAACGTGAACAGAGTTTAAGAGATTACTATTCTGTCAGGAATCTGAGGAATGAATAGAGAGAAAACTTGGATCTTTTCACGATCGAGGTCGATGGGCGATCGCATCCACAAGTTATTAATCTGGTAATCACAGATCTGTCATCGGATAAAAGCCTGCTGGGGAAAAAGCGCCCTCTCACCGGAAAGGCGAATTGCAGCGTTCACACACATACGACTGTGAATCAAAGCGCTATCATTAAAGCTATTGATAAAACTTGTAACAAATTATCAATGATTGTTTCTCATTCTAGTTTCGCCAAAATTAAAGCTTCAGTAGCCGAAAAGATTCTGTTTGGTCACGAGCCGACTCCTGAGCTAATCGCTATTCTGCTGGTTTACTTCGTGCAGGGCATTTTAGGCTTGGCACGATTAGCCGTTAGCTTTTTTCTTAAAGACGATTTGGGTTTGGGTCCGGTTGAGGTGTCTGCCCTAGTTGGGGTAGCGGCTCTCCCTTGGATGGTCAAGCCGCTGTTCGGTTTTATCTCAGATGGATTGCCGATTTTTGGCTATCGTCGTCGCCCTTATCTCATCCTGTCTGGGCTATTGGGAACGCTAGCCTGGGTGGCAATGGCAACGGTGGTGAATACGCCGCTGGCTGCAACAGTGGCGATCGCTGCCAGTTCTTTCTCGGTCGCCTTTAGCGATGTAATTGTCGATTCCCTCGTCGTCGAACGAGCGCGCCAAGAATCCATGGGCAAAGCCGGATCTTTGCAATCGCTCTGTTGGGGCACTGCGGCAGTAGGTGGCTTAATGACTGCCTATCTGAGCGGCTACCTGTTAGAGCATTTCACCGTCCGCACCGTGTTTGCTGTTACCGCTGTTTTTCCGTTAATCGTCTCCTGTGCTGCCTGGATCATTACCGAAACCCCGGTCACAGAACGCATGGATTGGTCAGCCGTCCAGCACCAACTTCAGCAATTGCGACAGGCGCTCAGTCAAAAATCTATTTGGATGCCCACTGCATTTCTGTTTGTTTGGCAGGCAATGCCCACCGCAGAATCCGCTTTCTTTTTCTTTACCACCAACGAACTTAAATTTTCACCAGAGTTTTTAGGGCGAGTGCGCTTGGTCACCAGCTTGGCATCATTGATTGGCGTGTGGGTGTTTCAGCGCTTCCTCAAAACCGTGCCCTTTCGCACAATTTTTGGCTGGTCAACCGTGATTTCAGCCGCACTGGGGATGACGACCCTACTGCTTGTGACCCACGCCAACCGCAGTTTAGGCATCAGCGACCAGTGGTTTAGTCTGGGAGATAACCTGATTTTGACGGTCATGGGGCAAATTGCTTTCATGCCCGTTTTGGTGCTTGCCGCTCGGCTTTGCCCTCCTGGCGTAGAAGCGACTTTATTCGCATTGCTGATGTCGGTCGTGAACTTGGCAGGGCTGGTTTCCTACGAATCTGGCGCATTTTTAATGCACAAGCTGGGGATCACGGAAAGCAACTTTACAAACTTGGCGCTGCTGATTGTGATTACTAACCTTACGACTCTATTGCCATTACCGCTTTTGGGATGGCTGCCTTCGGGTGAAGAGATGCCCGAAGACTCCTATGATCATCAGCCTCCGGCAACCTTAGAGCTAGATATGGGTGCTTCTAAGCATCTCGCCCAACCTTTTTTGCCTGACCTAATGACGGAATTGGTTGTGCAGTCACGGGAACCGGAACCTGTAGAGGAATAATATGACGAGTGTTGAAGTGAATCCATCTGTTTTGGAAAAATCCTATCGGCGGGAAGATTGGCAGCGGGGCTACAATTCTCTAGCGCAAGAATTTGACTATTGGATTGACGAGATTGATGGAGAAATTCCTGCCGATTTGCAAGGAACTCTGTTTCGCAATGGTCCTGGGCTGTTGGATGTGAATGGGGCACCAATTCATCATCCATTTGATGGCGATGGGATGATTTGCGCGATCGCCTTTCAAAATGGACGCGCCCACTTCCGCAATCGTTTTGTCAAAACCGAAGGCTATCTGGCAGAACAGGCAGCCGGAAAGATTTTATATCGCGGTGTGTTTGGCACCGATAAACCGGGTGGATGGCTGGCAAACTTGCTCGATTTTCGCCTGAAGAATATTGCAAACACCAACATTTTGTATTGGGGCGGCAAGCTACGCGCCTTGTGGGAAGCGGCTGAGCCTCATGCCCTTGATCCTCGAACCCTCGATACCTTGGGCTTAGACACTTTGGATGGCGTGTTAAAACCGGGCGATGCGTTTGCTGCCCATCCCCGGATCGATCCTGATGGTGGAAAAACCGGTGATGCTTGCCTGGTCAACTTCTCGATCAAGCCTGGTTTGTCTTCCACTATCACCCTGTATGAATTTGCAACCGATGGCAAGCTGCTGCAAAAGTATGCCCACTCCACGCCCGGTTTTGCATTTATCCATGATTTTGCCATTACGCCCCACTATTGCATCTTTTTTCAAAATCCTGTTACCTTTAATCCCCTTAACTTTTTGGCAGGAACCCGTTCACCGGCAGAGTGCATTCAGTTTCACCCCGAAAAACCGACCAAGATTCTAGTCATTCCACGCAAGAGGGCAAGGAACAGTGAAGCCGCTCAACTGAAAGCATCTCGCACGTTTGAAACGCTCTCTGGTTTTGTGTTTCATCATGCCAATGCCTTTGAACAGGATGATGAGGTAGTGATTGATTCGGTGTGCTACCAAGAGTTACCTGCGGTGGAGCCAGATGGCGATTTTCGTCAAACTAATTTTGACGCGATCGCCCCAGGGAATCTCTGGCGTTTTCGGGTCAATTTGCACAGTGGAACCGTCGATCGCCAATTGTTAGAAGGACGCTGCTGTGAGTTTCCGGTGGTGCATCCCGCTAAAGTCGGGCGACCCTATCGCTATGCTTATCTGGCTGCTGCCCATGCACCAACTGGGAATGCACCGCTTCAAGCCGTAATTAAAGTAGACACTCATTCTGGCGATTCATGTGAGGGATTCGCTTTGCGGAATCGTGTCTTTTGGAGTGCGGCACCTTGGGGCTATGTGGGTGAACCCATTTTTGTTCCTCGGAGCCAATCTGATCCACAATCTAGCGCTGAAGATGATGGCTGGGTGCTGGTAATGGCGTTTGATTCCAGCCGCGATCACTCTGATTTAGTCATTCTTAATGCTCATGATCTTAGCCAAGTCGCCCGTTTACATTTGAAGCACCATGTCCCCTATGGACTCCACGGCAGCTTTACTCCGGAGTGCTTTGTGTAATCCATCCGTTATGAATGAAGCGAATCGTCGATCGCAGTCTAAAAAATGCGCTCCGCAATTCTTAGCTTTGCCGATCGCGCCCTGACATTTTCCTGAATTTCTTCATCTCTGGCAATGATAGGTTTTTTCGTCAATACCTTCAGCAGCGGCGATTCCTTTAGCCGATGTTTGACGATGCGATCTTCTAAACTATGAAAGCTGATCAGAACCAATCTACCGCCAACATTTAACCAAGTTGGCGCAGTTTGCACGAGGGTTTCTAACACGTCTAGTTCCCGGTTGACGGCAATCCGCAGCGCTTGAAAGGTGCGCGTA
>JBGTAZ010000256.1:0-19676 GCA_041749615.1 Leptolyngbyaceae cyanobacterium
GCACACGCTGTTCCGGTGCAGGTTGGGCTGCTGGAGCCGATGGCGCTGCTGGAGCAGGGTTTGCGGGTGCTACTGGATTTGGAATAGTTACATTCACATTAGGAGCCGGAGCCGCAGGTTGTTTCGGAATGGTTATATTCACATTAGGAGCCGGAGCCGCAGATTGTTGAGGTACAGGAACAATACGATCGCGCTCAATAATTCGCTCTTTCACCTGAGGTGAAGGACTAGTCACAGGAGTAGCAGGAGTAATAATATTTGTGGTGTTGGGTCTTTGGTTATTCAAGAAGTAGTAGGCAGCAACCCCTAAGCCAACCAAAGCAGTCAATAACATACCGAACAGTAATCCACCGAAGGCGTTGCTATCCTCGCGATCGCGCTGGGCAGTTTCATTGTTACGCTGTTCAGTGAGACGATTCTGAGCATTGATATTTTGTGTATCAATCCTTTGAGGATCTACTGATTGAGGAGGCACTGAGGGGTCGCGATCTGTAGGGTCTGGTTTGTTAAAGTTAGTCATAGCGCATTATTCAAACTCAATACTCTTACCCTACTGGTATTTCTTGTTACCTTGTCTCTACCCATCAATCGATTCTTGCTCATCCAAAAGATAGAGGTAAGTTTGCGATCGCAACTCACCACAACTTGTCACACGCCATATTTCTCGACAGGCTTTATAGTAGGAAAGCTCACTAATCTGTCAGACCTATGGAATCAAAATCACCTGCCTCCCACTCAGCGGCGGAATCTTTCTCAATGGATGACTTTGCCAAAGCTTTGGAGAACTATGATTATGGGTTTCAGAGCGGACAAACGGTATCCGGCAAAGCCATCAGCTACGAAACCGACGGCATTTATATTGACATTGGGGCAAAATCTCTCGCCTTTCTGCCTGTCGATGAAGCAAGCTTAAGAGAGATTCGCGACCCAGAAATGATTTTGCCCATTGGCGACTCGCGTGACTTTTTGATCATCCGCGAACAGGATGCCGATGGACAGGTTACCCTTTCACTCAAGCAGCTAGAAGTTCGGCAAATGTGGGAGCACATGGCAGAACTGCAAGAGAGTACCCAAAGCATGTCGGTTAAAGTAACGGGCATTAACAAAGGCGGCGTGACCGTCGATGTGCAAGGATTGCGGGGCTTTATTCCGCGATCGCACCTACTTGAGCGCGATAATCTGGAAGCCCTCGTGGGCACCACTCTCACCGCCAACATTTTAGAAATCAACCAAGAAAAATCAAAATTGGTTCTCTCCAATCGCTTGGCAACCCGCTCCGCTGCCGTGAGCCAGTTTGAAGTTGGGCAACTCATAGAAGGCAAAATCAGCGGCATCAAACCGTTTGGCGTATTTGTCGATTTAGGCGGGACTAGCGGCTTGTTGCACATCAACCAAATCAGCAAAAACTATGTGGAATCCCTGCCAAACCTCTTTCAAGTGGGGCAAATCATCAAAGCCATGATCGCCGACTTAGACGAAGCAAAGGGCAGAATTTCTCTTTCTACCAAGGTGTTAGAAAATTATCCCGGTGAAATGCTAGAAAAAATGGCGGATGTCATGGCAGAAGCCGATACTCGCCAAGAGAAAGCCAGAAAGCTCTTGATGAATGGGTAAGAAGTCACTTAGCACTCAGAGCACTTAGATTGGTCTATTCACTAGAGATACGCCTCAGTCGGGGCTAGCGGCATCTGTGATCCTAGTAACTCACCGATTCTTAATCCACAATGAGACATCAGCAAACAGATGTTGAATATTGAGGTTAGCCAGCTTTTACAATCATTCGGAAACTTCCTAAAGCATTGGATAGCGACTCGCCTAACCGCGTTGTTGGTGTTGTTGCTGGGAGTGCTTCTGCCATTTATCATCTTTGGCAAACTGGCAGAAGAAGTGTGGGAAAACGATGGCGGCTTTTCCTGGGATGATTCAATCTTGCTCGCCATTCACCAAACTACTCGACCCCAGATAGATGCGGTTGCTATCTTCCTAACTAGATTTGGCGTGTTTTGGGGTGTATTCCCGGCAGCGATCGCGATCTCCCTATTTCTCTTCGTGAAGCGGTATTGGCATCAGCTAGCCTACTTTCTCAGCGTTTTACTGGGCAGTCTCATTATCAATCGGACTGTCAAACTCCTACTGCACCGAGTCCGCCCCCATCTATGGCAATCCCCGGCTCCAGAACTTGATTACGGGTTTCCCAGTGGTCATGCGATGTCTAGCGTGACACTGGTTGCAGCAGTCGTAATTCTCACTTGGAACACACGATGGCGGTGGTGGGTCATGATTCTAGGCTGTGCGTTTGTCTTAACCATTGGTTGGACTCGTCTCTACCTCGGTGTTCATTACCCCAGTGATATTTTGGCAGGCTGGACGATTTCTATAGCTTGGGCAGTAGGCGTAAGTCTGTTGATTAACCCTCATCCGACCCCGCCTCACCCATAACTAGCCTTTCGATGACTTGCTCATCCCCCATCGCCTCTAAACTGCGGCAGCTTGAAGCATGTTTATATCATTCCCCTAACGGTAAATGATATAAACAGGTGAAGGGGCTTGAAGGTCTAACTCGGTTAGCGGGTACGCCGTGAGTGGAACTGCCCAAAACACTCGGCGATCGCCCTGATGCACCATTGCCCAGATTGAACACCCTGACCTATTGGGCGCGATCGCCGTTTAAGTGACTCGATTAAGCGACGGGATGGGCAACTTTTTCTTCAACTTTAACGGTGTCATCTTCCCTCAAAAATTCTACGACTTGGGCTTCAATTTCACGACGAACAATTTCGCGATATTCGACAAAGTGTTCAATCTGGGCACAGGTTGAAAGATAGCTGCTCAGACCGCCTCGGTTGTGGCGATACATGCCCCACAAATAGCGCCAAAACATCCAACGGGTATCCCGCACAAACCCTTGCCGCCAAAAAATAATGGCGATCGCTTTCAGAGCTACGCGATCGATTTTCTTTTGGGCTACTTTGCCCTTATCCGGGTAATTGGCTTCACTCAGCAACATGAAGTGACGGTAGGTGCGCGATAAAAATTTCTTGGGTTCATACAGTTCCCAAAAAGCCTCTACAAACTCATGGGCAATATCTTCTAACGGGCGCGTGGGAACAAAGTTCATCAACGCGGTTTGGTTGCCGGAAGTAGACTCGCCGCGCAGTCGCCCTTCTTTGATCAACCTGTGCCATAGTGCGGTATCGGGCAGCGCTTGCAGCATACTGAATAGCGCCGTTGGAATCGTCGTTTCTTCCACAAATTTGACAATTCGGTTGCCCGCACCCGCTTTTTCGCCATCAAACCCGATGATGAATCCTGCCATCACCCGTAAGCCAGAACGGGCAATGTTTTTGACCGCATCGCTAAGCGGATCACGGGTATTTTGAAACTTTTGGGTCATCGCAAGGCTTTCTTCATCCGGGGTTTCAATTCCTAGAAACACTGAGCCAAAATTGCAAGCGACCATCATATCCATCAGTTCTTGGTCCTGCGCCAAATCGACAGAGGCTTCAGTGGCAAAGGAGAATGGGAAAGCATGTTCCACCATCCAAGGCTGCATCTGCTTCAAAAACAGTTTGACGTTGCGCTTATTGCCAATAAAGTTGTCATCCACCATGAAGATGCTGCGCCGCCAGCCCAAGTCGTAGAGATACTGAAGTTCGGCAAGAATCTGTTCTGGGGCTTTGGTGCGGGGTTTGCGACCATACAGCACAATAATGTCGCAGAATTCGCATTGAAAGGGGCAGCCCCGCGAAAACTGCACCGACATTTCGGCGTAGGCTTCCATTTGCAACAAGTCGAAGCGAGGAACAGGAGTGCCTGTGACATCAGGCTTTTCGCCCCCGGACCGGAAAATGCCTGAGCGATCGCCCCGGGCGATCGCCTCCACAAACATCGGCAGGGTAATTTCCCCTTCATCCAAAATCATGTAGTCTGCACCAGCCCCCTTGGCTTCGTCTGGCAGTGCAGTGGGATAAGGACCACCCACGGCTACGGGCTTACCGCGCCGCCCACACTCTCGAATTTGGGCAAGCAAATCGTCTTTTTGGACAATCATCGCCGACATGATCACGAGTTCTGACCAGTTCCACTCATCTTCTGTGGCTTCCCGAACGTTGAGATCGACCAGCTTGAAATTCCACTCTTGGGGCAAAATTGCTGCCACTGTGATTAGCCCAAGGGGGGGCAACATCGCTTTTCGATTGAGCAGTGCTAGCGTTTTTTCAAACGACCAAAAGCTTTTGGGAAACCGAGGATAGAGGAGTAAAACGTTCATTCAAACTCACACGTAGGATTAGGAGTTGCTGTAGTACCGTGACAATCGGTCAGGTACGATCAGTCCATTATGACCTGGATTTAAGCTGTCATGACCTAGATTGAATTGACTAAGACGATGGCAAGAAGTTCCTATCATCGCGAGTGTTCAGCGCATTCGATCTATGACGGCTCTGGTTCATAATGTCACGACAATCATCAAATTGACTATAGATATACCAAAAATTCCTCCAGATCTTTGGTACAAAGTCTAAGATTTTGTCAAGTTAGCTAGAATCCCGTCATTTACGCAAAACCTAACTGTGATAGGGTTTACAGGTATCTTGGCTTTGTTCTGCTGGTGGTCGCTATATGACGACAATTTGGGAAATAGATTTTTACTCGCGTCCGATTTTGGATGAAGACGGAAAAAAAATTTGGGAAGTGCTGGTTTGCGAAAGTCCGGTTGATATAAAAGCGGAACCGGAAAACCTGTTTCGCTATGCCGAATATTGCTCCAATGCTGAGGTTAATTCGGTCAAGCTGAAGGAAGTGTTGGAAAATGCGATCGCTCAGGCTCCTAACCCGCCGGATAGAATCCGCTTTTTTCGGCAGGCAATGAATAACATGATCACCAAAGCCTGCGAGGACTTGGGCATTCCGGTGACAATGAGTCGGCGAACCTACGCTCTCAACCAATGGATGCAGCAGCGGCTTGAGCAAGACTATCCAAAACAGCCTGGTTTTCAGCCGGGAGCCAATCCAACGGTCAGTTTTGGGACTACGCCTGCGATCGCGTTACCTGATGCGTTGCAGGGGCAAAAGTGGGCACTGGTGACCTTGCCAGCTCTGGCTTTTGATGATTTAGGGGACTGGGATGTTGGTTTTGGCGAATCCTTTCCCCTGAGTTTGATCGGGCTGGCTGCGGATGCTGTTATTCCGGGGTTAGTGATTTTTTCGGAGCGGGCTACGCCGCTAGCGGCGTGGATGTCGGGTCTGGAGTTAGGGTATTTCAAATTTGACTCCGATCCGCCTCGACTGCTGCTAGAAACGGGGGTGAGCGATCGCTGGATTCTTGCCGATTTAGTCAATGCCAATCTCCAAGCCGAAGCGACTAACTTTGAAACTGCGAAACGGCAAGCAAAGGGCGTTCACTTTTTAGCGGTGCAATCTTCACCGGATATAGAAACCTTTGCTGGATTCTGGTTATTGCAGGAGTCCAATTTGGCGTAAGTTGATGATAGTCCTGAATTGTTGAGTCGGTTGGCTGCTGACCGACTCTAAGCACCATGAAGACTAGCCTCTAATTGCCATTGATTGAATACTATGGATTCGCAGGATTTGCAAAAACAAACGCTGGCAGAGCAACTGCTTGAATTGGCGATGAAGTCGGGTGCTGAGGCGGCAGAAGTATTTCAAGTGCAGTCTTTGTCTCGTCCAGTTTTTTTTGAAGCAAATCGGTTAAAGCAGCTTGAAAGCGCTCAGGCTGAAGGAGTGGCGCTGCGGTTATGGCGGCAGGGCTGCCCTGGGTTGGCGGTTGCCTATGGTCCCGTGGAGCCGCAAGATTTGGTGTCACGGGCGCTGGCATTGAGTGAATTGAATGAGCCAGAAACCATTGAATTGGCAAACGCGACCCAGGTGGCTTATCCCGATATGGGGTCAGCGATCGCGGTGGAGCAACTAGTGGACTGGGGCAAACAGGCGATCGCCCTAGTGCGCGATGCCTATCCTGAGGTGCTGTGTGAAGCAGAGTGGGAATGCGATGCCGAAACCACGCGGTTAATCACGTCCAAAGGGTTGGACTGTGGGTATACCGATACGACGCTGAGTGCTTCACTCTCGGCAGAATGGGTGCGCGGCGATGATTTCTTAAGCATTTACGATGGGCAAACCCAGCGCGATCGCCTAGAGCCTAATGCCCTGGTGGAGCAAATCTTGCAGCGATTGCACTGGGCAACCGACAACATTCAAACCGTCAGCGGACGGATGCCAATTTTGTTTACCTCCAAAGCGGCAGATATGCTGTGGGGCACAGTGCAGGCAGCGTTGAATGGCAAACAAGTGATTGAAGGCGCGTCGCCCTGGAGCGATCGCCTCAACGAGATCGTCACCTCTGAAGCGTTGACCCTTTCTCAACATCCTGATCGGGGTCCCTTTAGCTGCCCCTTTGATGATGAGGGCACTCCCACGCGACCGATCACCTTTATTGATAGCGGGGTTTTGAAGCTGTTTTATGTCGATCGCACCACCGGACGAGCGCTGGGCAGCGGCACGACGGGGAATGGCTTTCGCCCTGGGTTGGGTAGCTATCCCACACCGGGTTTATTTAACCTGATTGTGGAATCGGCGGCACCGCGATCGCCCACTGCAAAATCCTTAGATCAACTGATCGCCAGCTTGGATGACGGTATCATTGTGGATCAAATGCTGGGGGGCGGAGCCGGGATTTCGGGCGAGTTTTCCATCAACGTAGATTTGGGCTATCGGGTTAAAAATGGCAAAATTTTAGGTCGAGTCAAAGACACGATGGTTTCAGGCAACGTTTACACTGCCCTGAAGAATTTAGTTGAACTGGGTGGCGATGGCGATTGGAATGGCTCTTGCTACACCCCCTCGCTGATCGTGGATGGACTATCGGTAACGGGGCAGGGCTAGCGATCGCTGAGCTTACTTTGCCTCTCTGCCATCCGGCATCCGGGCACCCTTCAAAATTGCGCCGTCTAGTTTGGCTCCAGACATGCGGGCTTTTAATAGATTTGCTTTTTGCAAATTGGCTCCACTCAAATCGGCTCTCCGTAGGTCTGCACCTTCCAATACTGCCCCTTGCAGATTTGCGCCCGTCAAATTCGCCCCGGTCAAATCGGCTCCTAGCAAGCTAGCTCCAGCCAGATTCGCTCCGCTTAAGTCGGCTTCCCGCAGTTTGACCAGTCCTAAGTTTGCTTTTTCCAGTGTGCTGTTGGTCAGCACCGCGTAGTTTAGGTTTGAGCCTTGGAGTGCCGCCGAAGTCAAATTTGCGCCCGTTAAATTTGCGCCCGATAGATCGTAGCTGTACAGCACTGCGCCCGTTAAGATGCAGCCCTCACATTGGCGAGTGTTGATCAATTGCTGCACTTGCTGGGGGTTGGCAGCCAAAACAGCGGTAACTAAGCCCAAAGAGGCGATCGCGCCACTAAACAAAACAGCCAAAGAAAGTTTCATGGATATGACATTACGAGAGGACTTTAGTGAGAAAAGGCAAAATGCCGCTCATCAACGTGCGCGAGTATTCTTCATGTAAACCCAAGGAACCCGGCATTCGGTAGACCTGCACACCCGAAAAGTGAACCACAAACTCCATTTCTGCACGAGATTTGGGCGGAGTTTGTTCACCAATCACCATTAATACCGGCACGGGCAGCGGTTGAAAATAGTCAATAAATTCCTGGCGGGTGCGGATCGGATCGAGTGCGCCAGTGACAAAGGCAGCAGAGGCAAACCGAGCATTCCGCTGTTGCGTAGCTCGCCATTTTGCAGTCACTAAGTTCCGGGTAATATTTTTGGGGTCGCCGTAGACATGGCGACTCATCATCCAGCGAAGAAACCACGGCAGGGTATTGAGCCAATAGAGAAATTGCCCCACAACCGGCAGCCCAATCAACTGCTGCACGCGCTTATAAAACCAGCGATGGTTGCCCATCGTAGGGAAGGGACCTCGCCAAGTGGGAGCGGTGAGAATGACATAAGACCAGGGACAGGGATCTTGATGGGCGAGTTGCATGATGAAGCCTGCGGAATGACCTGCCGCGATCGCCACCACAGGCTGAGAAAACATCGATCGCACGAAGTCTCGCAGAAACGCATGATACAACGCAGGGCGATAGTCCATCCGCGCGTGAGAAGACTCGCCAAACCCGACCCAATCGACCACAAACACTTGAAATTTCTCGGAGAGTTGCTCGGCTAAACCCTGCATTTCAGCCCGACTTGAAATCGTGCTAAAAGCAGGCAACAACAAAACTGGATTGCCGACTCCCAAAACTTCATAGGCAATCGTCATGGGCTGCCCCTTCCATGACCATTTAAATTCTTGCACCCGACCACCCATGCTCACATTGTTATGGCGATTCCGCTAAAGACGACTGATTGGTAAACACAAGACTACTCGCAACCACAAAACCACTGTACGATGTCCGATGCACCGCGTTACCAATTTACCGTTGATGTGCCCAGAAATGTTGATGTGCCAAAAAATACCGAGAAGAAGACAGAAAAGGATCTTTAGATCCAGGGTTCATCGTCTTGATCTCGCACAACATCCACCACAATGGTTTGTTTAGGTTCAGGTTCAGCCATTAAGGACAGCGATCGCTCCTCTTCCCGTTCCTCTTCTACCACTTCAACAATGGCAGTATGAACGGGTTCGGTTAGATTGGAGATTGCCGCAGGGGAATCAGTAGGCGATCGCTCCAAATCTTCAATTTCTGACTCTTCAGTTTCTAATTCTTCAATTTCTGACTCTTCAATTTCTAACTCTTCAGTTTCTAACTCTTCAGTTTCTAAATCATGGAATCCTGAAGCATGAAGCAAAGGAATATTCAAATCTGTGGGCGGCGGCAATTCAGTAATATCCCAAGGATCGTCGTCGTCATCGTTTATGTCCCACCGATCGAATTCTTTCCCATCCCAAAACTCGACCTTCTCCGCGCTCCACGGTAGATCTTCGATCCAAGGTGCGTCTGGGTTCGGGGCAGCAACATCTCCAGCGGGAACCTTTGCCGCCGGACGGGTTGGCACACCAAAAATTTCTTCGATTTCTTCAAAAATTTCTTCGATTTCTTCAATGATTAAGTCATTAGGATGGGCGTTCTTATCTTCTTCAAAGCTTTCTTCAAAGTCGTCTTCAAACCAACGGTCTACTCCACTGTCTGCATTGTCTGAAGATCGGTTCGAGCGGGAAGGAACGGCTCCGGTTCGAGAAGCGCTACCGCCCCCTAAACTATCAGCTTGCTCCTGAATTCGCTCTACCAAGGTTTCAGTGGTTTCCTTGACCTGTTCAACAAACGTTTCTGCGCCTTCTCGAATCTGTTCGTTGAATTCTTGCGCTCTTTCTTTTGCCTGTTCTGCCAGATTTTTCAACTGAGAAGTGGTTTGCAATCTAGTGTCTTGGGCACGCTGGGCGATGGATCTCAACTCTTGGGTGACCTGGGTGTAGTCGTCTTTAACGGCATTACTGGCTTTAGAAATTTTTTGTTGAATGCCTTCCCGATACAAAGGAAAAGCTTGGATGGTGCGATCGCTAACCAGAACTCGTTTACGCCCCAAACTGCTGATGCGATTGATCGGCAGGCGGTAAATGGTGCCAGCCAATGTGCTCAGGCGATCGCCCACCATTAAATAGTCTGAAATTGCCCCACTTTGCAGATTAAACACACAATCAATAATTTTGCCAACCTTTTCGCCCCCATTGCTCCACACTTCCGAATGAATCAGGGATTCAAGCTGACGGACGCGATCGGTATCCGTGGCATCGGGCTGAGAATGAGTCAAAATGCCATTGACTCCGATCGCCTCAATTTGGGATAGCTTAAACGCCGATTTTTGATTGCCCAAAAAACCTGACTTGCAAATAAACCCCAACACACGATGGGCGGGAGGATACATCCACAGTATCTCTACCCGCCCCAACTCCTCTCGTGTGGCGCGGTTTAGCACCAACTGATTGAGTAATTCGCTATGTCTGATCGCTTCAGGAACCGTTGGCATGAAAGTAGGGGGGAAGGGAATAGGTTTCAGGGGTCGGGTTTCGAGCTTCCGGGGTCAGGTTTCAGTGATAAGACCCACCAGACTACCTCGAATAACCCTAACAACTTTTTAACACTATTCCCTGTTCCCCATCCTCTATTCCCTACTCCCTGCTAATCGTTTAAATTCCCGGTTGGACAGGAGTTTGTCCGGGTTGGAATTGTCCGGGTTGAGCTTGGCGACGTTGCTGACCACGCTCCTTCATGTTGCCGCGACGTTGTTGCATCATGGCTTTTTGCTCGGCGGTTAGAAGGGCTTGAACTTGCTGTTTCCCTTTTTGATGGATTGCCTTGACCTGCGCCTTTTGGGCTTCGCTTAGATTGAGCGATCGCATTCCTTTACCAGGATTTTGTCCTTCAGGAATCGTAATCCCTTGAGACTGAAGATAAACAGCAATTTCAGATTTTGTGTTCTGACGAATTTGCTGCATTTGGGTCTTTTGACTTTCGGTCAGGTTCAAACCATCCATGCCCCGTTTGAAGGGAGCAGCCTGATTAGGAGAAGTTTGGTTTTGAGCAAATGCGGGCATGAAAGGCACAGCAGCGAGAGTCAGCGCTAATACGCTGGGGAGTAGCAAGATAGATTTAATGTTCATAGCTCAGTAGTAGAAACTGCTTAAAGGATTCGTAATGTTCACTCAATCGGTGAATGTATTTTGTAAGACAGTTCTACTTTGGAAAAGGTTCATGAACTCCTGAGGAAGTTTTGGACTGGCTTTTTGAACAGGCTATATTTTTACGATTTAGCGTTAGTTTTTAGGATTCAGCGTTAGTTTTTAGGATTCAGCATTAAATACATAAAACCCTTGAAAAAGCCCAATGGTTTGTAACTGATAGGTTGGCAAAAATGAAGCGATCGCCAGATCTGTGGTGTATACGCTGAAAAAGAAAAAGTTGCGGCGATCGGTGTGGCTCATAATAAAACTTTGGATTTCAGCTTGATTTGATTTGAGCAGCGATCTACATTCCTCTTTCAAGCCAAAGGCGGTTGGTGCTTCAGCACAGATATTGGATTCTGTATAGTGAGTCAACTGCTGCGTAGCGTAGCGACTATATGCCGCAGGAGTGGGATTGGTTGCCGCCATCGCTGCGCCAAGACAGGCGAATGCAGTGGCTCCAACCGTTGCCCAAGAACCCCTGCTTCCCACTGAAAATCGGCGTTGCTGCCAACTTAATGCCATCTGTTTTTCTCCCAATTCACCACTTTTTCAATCGGTCTAGCTGCTCCTCTTGAAAAGAATTTAATCATGAACTCTTCAAAGTGGCTCACTTTTTCAAGAGATTTCTCAGCAATTATACGGGGCATTTTTTCACGTAGACCAATTTCAAGTAAAACTGTTATACTGAAAAACGTACATGGCGAGCGTAGCCAAGTGGTTAAGGCAGCGGTTTGTGGTATCGCCATTCGTGGGTTCAAGTCCCATCGTTCGCCCTGATTAAAACACTGGACTTAAGGACAGTCCTTGAGTCCAGCTTTTTATAGATACCGAGAAGTGACGAGAGCTTAGCTTAGACTTGCTCTCGTCATTTTTTTTACGCAGTTTTTCGGCGAAATCAGGAAGTTTGCCTTTCTGGCGCTTAGGCGACGATTTCAATCAGTTGAAGATCGAAGGTGAGATCGGTTCCGGCTAGGGGATGGTTGGCATCGAGTGTGATGGTAGAAGGAGAAATATCGGTGATGATGACGGTGATCAGTTCGCCCGTTTGATGCTGAAGCTGAAGCTGTTGACCAACTTCGGGTTCCACATCCAAAGGCATTTGCTGGCGATCGATGACTAGCACCATTTCTTCTAAATAAGCACCATAAGCGCTATCTGTAGGAATTAGCTCGGTTTTAGAGTCACCGGGAGTCATGCCAATGACCGCTTGCTCGAATCCAGGAATAATTCCGCCAGACCCAATGGTAAATTCTAAAGGTTCTCGCTCAAGAGACGAATCGAACATCGTGCCATCGTCCAATTTTCCGGTGTAATGGACTTTTACAGTGTCACCGTGTTTCGCTTGCGCCATTTAGAGTCTCCTTTGCGTTTGTGCATCTTTGGATATGGTGCGATCGCGCATCCAGTTCCCACTCATTTCTCCCA
Organism: Leptolyngbyaceae cyanobacterium; assembly: GCA_041749615.1. Taxonomy (GTDB): domain Bacteria; phylum Cyanobacteriota; class Cyanobacteriia; order Leptolyngbyales; family Leptolyngbyaceae; genus ULC077BIN1. Next base: position 12,113 of record JBGTAZ010000256.1, read on the forward strand.
AGTTATTTAAGGAATGAACCGCGACAACACCCGTTGAAGATATCTTTGTTTTTTGCTCCGCCTTAGTCGTAATCAATCCTGGATAAGGATGGGCGTTCACGGCTGTACAAATAAAAAAGTAAACAATACTCTAAGATATCTTGGATTAATCATTAGGTGCAATTTAGGATTTCTGTTGAAACTTGAATGTTTCAGCGCGATGTGCAGCTAATTTGCCCAGCCTGCGAAGAGCAAGCTTGTATCTACACCCCAACCCTTCTCTATTAAAAAGGAAGGATTTTCAGGAAATTTTCGGTTTTCTCTGCCATAAAGAGAGGGCTAGGGTGAAGGGTTAGGAGATTCAGGTTCCCATCTATCGTTCCTACCTATGATCAGTAGTTCCTGCTTTCAACCATTGTCTGATCCGTTAATCGTCATCGGGTGGGCTATTGCTGCAACCGCCGCGATGGGTGCAGGCTGGCTATTGCTGGCATCCAGTCCATTGCAGCCCAACAAGCGCGCGATCGCGCCCCTTGCCGCCCCATTAATCCACCGCCTGATTCAGCAGTTACAGCAGTTTTTCGATCTAAAAAGCGAGCCGCCAGAAAATAAGCCGCCAGAAAATGAACCGAGCCAAAGTGCACAGCGCTTTCGGGCTGTTTTTGACCAAATTGAGATTGGTATGAATCTCGCAACTCTGTCGGGCACCTATTTGCAGGTCAACTCAGCGTTTTGCAAGTTGGTGGGATATGACGCATCTGAACTGCTGGCAATGAGATACCAAGACTTGACCCATCCAGAGGATCAGGAAATGGAACGGTTGCTGACTGCACAAATGCAAGCGGGCGACCTGCAAATTTATTCCTTAGAAAAGCGCTATGTCAAGAAAGATGGGCAGTTGTGCTGGGTGAATGTGCATGTGTCGAGTGTGCTAGACAGTCAGAAAAATCTCTTATTTACCACGGCAATTGTGGAGGATATTAGCGATCGCAAACAGGCAGAAACCGCCTTAGCCGCCAGTGAAACTCGGTTTAGGGCATTAACGCAAAACTCTTTTGATATGGTTCGCTGGGTCGATCGCTCATTGACAATCATTTATGAAAATGTCGCTGCGGAAACGATTTTGGGCTATTCCTCTCAGGGAAAAACGCTCACTAATTGTTTAGATAATGTTCGACCCGATGATCGTCCAGCGGTGCAAACGGCGATCGCCACCGCATTAGCACAACCCAACACACCGATCATGGTGGAATACCAGTTGCAGCGCCCCGATCGCTCTTGGCTTTGGCTCGAAAGTGTGATCACGAACTGGCTGGATCAACCCACCATTGCCAACCTGGTGATCAACTCTCGCGATATTACCGAGCGGAAGCACACCGAAGCCGCTCTCCGCCGGAGCGAAGCCCGCAATCGCGCCACCATTAGCGCCATTCCTGATTTGCTGATCTGTATGGATGCCATGGGGCACTATTTAGAAGTGGTGGAAGGGCAAGCTGTCACCGTGCTGAAACCGGAAGAGGGCTTTGACGATAAAACTATTTTTGATGTTTTGCCTGCCGCCCTAGCTGAAAAACGCATGAATTATGTGCAACAGGCTTTGGAGACAGGACAGGTGAAAGTATATGAACAGAACATAGAGGTGGATGGCAGCTTTTACGATGAAGAAGTTCGGATTGCCATGATCGGTGAAAATGAAGTGCTGGTGATAGTGCGTGACATTAGCGATCGCCAGCGGGTTGAAAACGAACGTAAACGCAATGAAAGCGATCGCGAACAAGCCCAACATTTGCTGCGGCGACAGGCAGAGCGCGAACAGACCCTCAATCAACTCACTCAGGCAGTTCACTATTCTCTCGATTTAGAAACTATTTTTTCGACGGCTGCTGAACAGGTCAGTAAGCTGTTGCAGGCAAATTTGGTGAGTATCGTTAAATATTTTCCTAAGGAAGGCTATTGGCAAACCCTTGAAGAGTATTTGCGGGATACAAATTTTACATCTGGCTTAAATCTAAAAATTCCAGATCACAACAATCCACTCGCCGAGCAACTAAAGCAGCATCAGATCGTTCGGGTTGATGATACAAGTGCATTTGGCGACCCGATTAATTGTGATCTAGCTCAACAATTTCCTGGCGCGTGGTTGCTGATTCCACTGGAAGTAGAAGGGGAAGTCTGGGGCAGTTTAACGCTACTGAGAACCGATGTCCGCAGTCCCTGGCAGGATACGGAAGTGGATTTGGTTCGCAGTGTTGCCGATCAACTGGCGATCGCCATTCAACAATCGCAACTCTATCGCCGGGTGCAACAACTCAATGCCCACCTAGAGCAAGAAGTGCAGCAGCGCACGGCTCAACTGCGCCAATCTCTCAATTTTGAAGCATTACTTAAACGCATCACCGACAAAGTGAGGGATAGTTTAGATGAAGACCAAATTTTGCAAGCCGCTGTAAATGAGCTAGGGCAGGGTCTACAAGTTCAATGCTGCAACGCCGCCATTTACGATTCAACGCTCACTTTTCACACAATCACCCATGAGTATTCCATTGCTCACCCGTTTGCCTTGGGGCGAAAAATAGCATTTGCCGATTGCCCCACAGGCGAAATTTTTGATCAGCTAGTTCAAGATACTTGCTTCCAATTTTGTTTCATCTTCACCAGCTACGCCACACCCCACGGCGAATTTTATACGGTTTTGGCCTGCCCTATGCTGGACGACCAGGGCATTTTGGGCGATCTGTGGCTTTATCGCCCCAAGCATGAATGCTTTGATGAGTTAGAAATTCGGTTGGTGAAGCAAGTGGCAAACCAATGCGCGATCGCCCTCCGGCAATCTCGTTTATATCAAGCCGCTCAGTCGCAAGTCCAAGAACTAGAGCGACTCAATGGCTTAAAAGATGATTTTCTCAGTACGGTTTCTCACGAACTGCGAACCCCCATGGCAAACATCAAAATGGCAACGCAGATGTTGGAAATCAGCATGGAGCAACCCACTCCGTTCAATGATAATGGTGACCATCGCGATCTCGCAGGCATCCCTAGGGGCGATCGAATTGAGCGCTATCTGCAAATTTTGAAGGAGGAATGTCAGCGAGAAACCAGCCTGATCAATGACCTGCTGGATCTATCGCGGCTAGATTCCGGCTTAGACCCCTTACTGCCACTGACCCATCACTTGCAATACTGGCTGCCTCACATCACAGAATCGTTTGGGGAGCGAATGCACAATCAACAGCAGCGGCTTTCCATGACTATTTCTGAGGAGTTGCCGCCGCTGACGACTGATTTCAATTATCTAGAGATGGTCTTGACTGAGTTACTGCACAATGCCTGCAAATACACGCCTTCAGGCGAGGCAATCCGAGTGTCTGCTACCCTCGAACCCCTGACATTCAGCATCATCCTTGTCATTGCTAACTCTGGGGTAGAAATTCCCTTCAACGAACTCCAGCATGTGTTTGATAAGTTCTATCGAGTTCCCAATAATGACCCTTGGAAGCATGGCGGTACGGGGTTGGGCTTAGCGTTGGTGAAAAAGCGATTGGAACGGTTAAATGGGGCGATCGCGGTTTCCAGTCAAAACGGCTGGACGACCTTTACCATTCAGCTACCCTTAAAAACCCAGTAGTTCATCTAGTTCATTCAGGGCATCGCAATTAGCAGCGGCGGATGCCGTGCTTACAGACGCGATCGCTCCCCCCGTCCCGACTTGATAGGGTGCCCGTCGCCCTAAGTAGTCATCAGCATAGCGACGAAACACCGCTTCAACCGCTGCCCGTGAGTTTTTCAGCCCCCATTCTTGGGCAATCACCTCTGCTTTTTCTAATACATCTTGGCTGAGTCTTATCTTGTTGTCATACATAGCTGTAAGCCCTCTGGAAGTGGATATAAGCCGCGCACATTGGCAAATTGAGGATCGGGAATCATGGCAAATAGCTTGCGTCCTGCCAAGCGCTCGGTGATCAGATGAGAGCCGCCGCCCGTCACCAAAAACCGCGTGACTCGCGACAGGTAAGGCGTATATTGTGCCTTCACCGTTTGAAAAATGCCCCGGAACCAGGGATCAAGGTATTCTTCTAACCAAGGCAACCAGGATAATCCGGTATCAGCGTAGGCGTGCGCCGATTTGAACCCATCCATCACAATGCCGGGGTCTGCGGTGGTGCCCAAGGCATCCGCAAGGCGCTTATCAAAACTAATGGAAGTTGCCAGTTCGTAGGTGCCGCCCCGATCCATCACGTTTTCATTAATCACATCGCCTTCTGCATCCACCAGCCGAGTTAGCCAGGTGCCGCCGCCAATATCAATGACTACGGTGTAGCCATTATCGGGAATTAGCCCTAGCCGCTGCGCGTAGCGGTAAGCTCCCATGCCTTCGCGCTCAACGCTAACGCGATCGACCGTCACCCGAAACGCAATGCCATTGCGTTTAAATTCGTGAATGCCCATCAGTTGCGATCGCAAGGCTTGCTCATTGCGGCTCGGTTCTGGTGTGGAAACATGCAAATTCAACGAAAATTCACTGTTGCCATCCCAAGGCTCAAGACACGCATAAAAATGGAGCCGCGCCAATTCGACTTTATTTTCAATCACCGTTTGCTGCTGACGACGATATTTGTATGCCTGTGCGCCAAAGTGATAGCGGGTCGCATCGGCAAGTTCGACCAAAGGGGATGTATCCAAATATCGAACGGCATCGCGACCTTGAGGCAACTGATAGCGAACGGAACGAATGGCGCGGGGCTGGCTGTTTCCATCCCAAAATTTCAGATCATAATTGCCCGCGTCCAAGGCGAGGGTGCGAGTCGCTACGCTGGCAGTAGCAGAAGCAGGAGCGGGAGTAGGAGCAGTAGAAGCAAGAGCAGGCTCTTTAATCGCTGCTTTGGTTCGGCGGGTTTCTGTGGCGGTCATTGTGAATCTCCAAATGGGTTGACATCTAGTCGCAGGCTGATGTGCATCAAGATGAGCATTACAGCAGTTTTCGCCCCCCTAGCCCCCCAGAATTGGGGGGGAACTAGAGCCAAAGTCCCCCAGAATTGGGGGATTTAGGGGGCTTATAGAGTTTGCAAGCGTGGCACATTTATCTGAAAAGGCATTAAGTTGTTGTCCCCAATTGCGCCTAAATTCGCCCAATTAGTACACTTGAACTATATTAAACCTGTCGCTAGATGTCAACCCTCAAATTGACGGGTTCAATCATTGCGAGCGACTGCATTAATCCCTCGTTTTCCGACGGGAATATCGGTGTTTATGCTTGCGTTTAAGTTCTCCACTCTGTAAAATCTGATTTCAATCCCCGGTTTCTTAGTAGAATAACCGTAGATTGAGAGTTGGCTTTATGACGAGGGAAAGACTAAGAATGAACAAGCACCAAGGGTTTTGGAATTTTGGAGATAATTTGATGCGGCGATTTGCGAAATTGCGATTCAAATCGTTTAATCGCGCGATTGCACTATTTTTAATTGGGATTGGGTTAAGCGGGGCGATCGCCGCTTGTTCGGGAGGCAATTCTGCAACTAGCAGTTCCGCCGCCAAACCCAAAGAAGTTGAAATCACCTTGGTTGCCTATGCCATCCCGAAAGCTGCCCACGATGTCATTATCAAGAAGTTTCAGGAAAAGTGGCAGAAAGAGCATCAGCAAACCGTCCTTTTTAAGCAAAGCTACGGTGGCTCTGGTTCTCAAACTCGCGCCATTATCGACGGCTTAGAAGCTGACGTGGTGCACCTGGCACTGGGAGCCGATGTAGACAAGTTGGTCAAAGCGAAAATCATTAATCCAGATTGGAATAAAAAGCTGCCGAATCAGGGCATTGTGGCGGAAACCGTGGCTGCCATCATCACCCGTGAAGGCAATCCGAAAAATATCAAATCTTTTGCCGACTTAACCCGCGATGATGTCAGATGGGTGACGGCAGACCCCATAACATCGGGGGGTGCCCGCTGGAACTTTCTTGCCTTGTGGAATGATGCGATAAAAAATGGTGGCGATGAAGCTAAAGCGCAAGAATTTACAGCCAAAGCCTATAAAAATGTGGTAGTTCTAGCAAGAGATGCACGAGAATCGACAGATGTTTTTGCTAAACAGGGTCAGGGAGATGCCTTAATTAACTACGAAAACGAAGTGATCTTGGCGCAGCAAAAAGGTGAGAAGCTGAACTATGTGATTCCTGACCCCAATATTTCGATTGATACGCCTGCGGCGGTGGTCGATCAGAATGTTGATAAGCACGGCACGCGAGCAGTCGCGGAAGCGTTTGCTCAGTTCTTGTTTACCCCAGAAGCCCAAGCAGAGTTTGTCAAGCTGGGCTACCGACCTATCGGTGAAGATGCGGCAAAGCAGAAAGATTTGGTGGCTAAATTTCCACCCGTGAAACAGTTGGGCACCGTGCAGGATTATGGCGGTTGGAGTAAGGTGCAGACCAAGTTTTTTGATGATGGCGGCTTGTTTGACACGATGCGATCGCAACAATAGCCAGTGGGATTCGAGGGGTTACCAACCCCTCTTGTTGAAATAGGTATCGCCACTTTACACGCGCCCTCCTCCCTCCCAAGCCAGATTCAGTGTAGGTTTAGGAAGTAGGATTTCTACAGTTGTTTAAGATTAAAAACACTGAGTATGGCAGCTTTAGAGTGGTCGCTATTAGTGGGAGTCGCTGGGCTAATTGGCTTCTCGTTGATTAATTTGGCGCGTAACCTTCAGCAGGAGCGCCGCCTGCGAGACGCATTTTATTACCTGCTAGAAACTCACGGTGGCGCGATTACGCTAATTCAACTGGCTGCCACAGCTAGGGTCGATGCCGAACCCGCCAAACTCTATTTAGAAACTCAGGCAAAAGCGTTCTCAATTTTGCCGGATGTAGATGAGGAAGGAAACACTTTCTATCGCTTCCCCAAGGTGCAGCGATCGCTGGCTGCATCTGACGACGAATGGACTTAGACTGAATCCTTACCCTGCTATGGAGTGTTCACTCACTTCTTATAGCAACGGTGAAAGTTCTCGATTTAACCGCCCAGATTGGACAAATTCAGCATAAGTATCGGCTTCGATCGCCGTTAGTTCTTCCTGTAATTGCTGCTGAACAAAGTTTTGCATATTGGGATATTCATTGAGTAATTGAGCAATCTCTAGTTGCAAACTGGCAAGTTCTCCTCGCACGAGACTGGTTTGATCGGCGCAGAATTCGAGGTTAGCATCAGGACGATCTGTCATCGTTTGCAAATGCTCTAAAACGCGGCTAAGAGCCACTTGACGAGCGATCGCCTCTAAGTATTGCTGTCGAATTGGCTGATCGCCTAAGAGTTGCAATCGCGATAGCAATGGCTGCATCAGCAAGCCCTGCACCAGAAGCGTAAACAGCACCGCCCCAAACACCGTGGAAATCACTTCAGAGCGAACGGGTAAACTAGCCGGAACGCTTAAGGCTAGGGCAATAGACACCGATCCGCGTAAGCCACCCCACCACAGCACCGTTTGTTCTGCACCCGTGAGTTGGGAGTTGACCAGACGATTGCTGAGAAAGCCCAAGCCATAGATGAACAGCGCCCGCGAGATCAGCATGGCAATGACGGTAATGGCGATCGCCTGCCA
>JBGTAZ010000257.1:0-3462 GCA_041749615.1 Leptolyngbyaceae cyanobacterium
TGGACATTTAAAGTGGGAAATGCGAGTTGAAACAAGTCTTCCACAGTGAGTAGTTTCAATCCACCACCAGTTGTTATTTTGAGGGCTAACAACTACACGTTGACGACAGTAAGGGCAAATATTCTGCGGCGATCGCGTGAAATATCGCTTAGGTAAATGCTGATCCATCAGAGCGGTAGTTTGGTAAAGGATGGTTTTAGTGGCGCTTTTTGAACTAAGTCACCAATCGGATTCTTAGCCAGTTTAGGATCAAAGTTATTCACTTTTACCCCTTCCATAATGGTGTTCAAATTGGGCACGTTGGAATTACCGCCGATGCCCGACTCTTCTCCTTCTAGTCCCCAAAACATATCCCGCAAAATCTTACACTTCATGGAAAACCGGATTTCGTAGGCACTGTTCACCGTGTCATCCCAAGCAAAGTTTTGGATGTGGATCAAGTAGGCTCGTTTGGTTGCCCTTACCACTTTTTGAAACGGCTTATCCTCAATGTTATCGAAGAAATAAGTGTCAGCCGGAGCGCCGTTTTTCTTGCGATCGCCCGAATGCCGCCAAATCCAATCAATCGTTTTTAGTTCTTTCCGATAAGCTGCCCCAGTCGTTGCCTCTATGGTGAAATCAGGAAGCATTAAGCCGCTGTACTGCGGATCTTTGCTCAGCATTACCTCTCGAAAGTAGCCGCCCAAGGTTTCAGTCACCGATGATTTACCCTGCTGCTGGAACCGCACCGCGATCGGCGCAATCCGAAAATAGATGTCCTTCTTCTCAGCCCCATCATGGCGCAAGAAAACAGTCTGCGATCGCTTCTCTCTAGCCATTGCCTATCCCACCCTCTGCCCAGTAATCAGGCATATCGATTTTGCCGTAGCTCACCACCCGTTCAATGGGGTAGCTAAAAGTCTGTAGGTGAAATTCTTCAGCTAAGTTCATACCTTTCAGCACTTCAGGCGATTTTGGCACCGTATTGAATTTGGCAATCTTGCTCACTTTCATATCAAACACGCCCGCCCCTTTCGTAAACCCTTCTCCAAAGGTTGTGCGGATCAGGTCAGGGTCTAGCCCTTTAAGGAAACTAGCGGGATTGTCCAGCAGTTTGAGCGCATCCGCAGGGTTCAAGCCGCCCAAGGACTTGAATAGCTCAGGAGGCAGCAACTTGAGCGCATCTTGCAAGCTTTTAGGCAAGTTCGCAAGCAATGTAGACAGATAGGAGAATTCAGGAGGCAAGCCGCTAATCCCTTGGTGAGCGCTGTCAACATTGACCACCCCTCCGATAATGCCCGCAACGTTACTTAAATCAAATGTCGCTAACGCCTGATCGATTTTGCCCACATCGACCATCGTGGAACCGAGTACCGTTTTCAGCATTTCAGGAAACTTACCCAAAGCTTCAGGGGACAGCCCCTTGAATAAGTCCTTGATCTCTGGAGGCAACCCCGCCAATGATTCCAAGTGCGGCAGCAAGTCGCTCGACACCGTATCAATCAGCGCGTGAGGGTTGGCAAAATACTCTTCCAACTGCCCAGCGGTTTTAGTTGCAGTTTCCAACGTCGCCGGATCAACCTTCCCTTCCAGTTGGCTCAAATCAAACAGGTTGGCACTGCCGCCCAGCATCGTATTACCGCGCAGGATATGGGCACCCAACCGTTGAGCCGCCGTATTCATCCAGTCGGTTTCACCCTTCTCTGTTTTCGGCGTACCTACTGGAGTGGTATCAATCTCCTCAACAAGCCCTTGCACACGGTTTTTTAGCTCTGTAGGCAACGCCGCGATCGCCCCATCCAACAAACTCTTTGTATCAATGGCATTTGCGCCACCCATCGCGATCGCCCCAGCCTGTTTCATCACCGTAGACAACAGTTCGTTATCGCCCATCCCTAGCAGTTGGGGTGCTTGCTCCAGCAATGACGAAACATCAGGAATGCCGCCTTTGAGCGTGTCAGCGACCCATGAGGGAATCCCTAAATCTTTTGCCAGATTACCTAAATCAAGTTTGCTTGTAATGTCTGAAAGATTGCCACTGAGCGCATTTGCACCCAACAGTTTCGTGAATTGATCACCCATGGCGATCTGGTTCATGCCATTCGTAAACCCCGCGATCGCGTGATCCACCAGACCTTGTGGATCTTGCAGTACATCACCAATTTTGCCGCGCAGTGAGGCATCGATTGAGGGATTTGCGATAAGATTTCCTATCAGATCTTTTTTCTGTGGTTTGACCACAACCACACCGGGTTTACTGGGTTCCGGCGTGAGGGCACCATTCAGCACCATTTCACCCGCCGCTTTGGTTGCCAAATCCTTTACCTGCTCTGTGGTCACATGAGCGCCCGCTTGCGGCTTGGATTCGGTTAGCTGATCCATTGCTGGAGTTTTCTGAGGCTTAATATCTCCATCCACCCGTTGCCCTTGGATCTGGATATTTTTCTGAGCTTTGATGGTAATGTTGCCATCCTTAAATTCAATGTGGCTGCCACCCTCTAAAGTGCCCACCACGATCCGCCCTTCTTCTTTCTCAGGGTCGAACTCTAGATGAATTTTGTAATCCCCTTCTTTGCCGCGAGACTTAATCTTGATCGTGCCATTGGCATCTAGGGTGATGAAAGCTTTCGGGCGATCGACGGGAGCCGTCGCCACCACCCATGAACCCGATTGAGAACTACGCAGCCACGCGCCCGATGGCAACAGCAGATCATAGCGTCCTTCTGGCTCGTCATCGTCAACAGGCGTGTTCTTGGTATAGTCCGTTTCAGCCGATAGCACTTGGTTCGCTACCCACGGAATGCCGTAGTTCCCCGGAGCGCGATAAAACTCAGTTACAACCGGGTCACTCTGAGATTCACCAGCGTACATCACCCGGCAAAGATCCCCTGGCGTGATCGGAAAAGCCGACCCCCACCTTGCGCCACGGGCACAGTTTCCCCACTGCTGTTGATTCACCCCACCCGCTAGTGTCGGCTGATGAGATTGCTGGAATTCCCATGAGCCGCCAAAGGATTGCGCGATCGGCACTTCCTTAAGCGTTCCCCGTTGGTTGATGGTTGCAGGTTGAAGATCCACGGTTTGCTGAATTGGGTCATAACGCAGCACAGTAAACAAGTCACTGCCAACCGATTCACGCCCTGGTGATACCTTTCGATGAGAAGAGTCGAATTCCAATTAAAAAAGCCGCTCTTGTGGCGACTTCTCAAGATTATTTGAATGTATCTATACAGCAACCCGACTGCGAAAAAGAAACGAGTTGCAAGTTATTTTGCTTAGCAATCTTTTCGCATTTCCAACCCTTGTGATGGCTTCGTTCGCCTCCAGCAACTGCACCCATCTTGCTTGGACGCAATCCATGCTCACGGCAGAATTCAGCCATGTTTGTGGCGATGGTTTGAATCAAATTCCATCAGGGCGATGGTCCGTTAAGTTTAGGATTCTTGCCGCCTGACACAAACCGGAAATACTCGCGCATGTACC
>JBGTAZ010000258.1:0-5796 GCA_041749615.1 Leptolyngbyaceae cyanobacterium
CAGAACCCGCTTATGTGCCGCCACCAGAGCCAGTGTATGAAGCACCAGTAGCACCAGTCGAATCAGCACCGCCTGCGACACCTTAGTTTGTTGCTCAAATACAGTGATTTCTCAATCAGAGCCGATTAAGTGGACGATTCAAACAGCAGCACTTAGATAGAGAGTGCAACAAGCACGTGGTGCCTGCTTCGACGCTTTCTAAACTGGTTGGCGATGATTGATTCAAAAGTTTTCAGTGTCATATTAATGGAGTGATTTATGCAATTCAATGCGATTAAGATGTGGGTTGGTGTGGGTGCGTTTGCGTTTGCAGAGGCAACTTCAATGGCGATCGCGACTCCTCCACTAGCTGCGTCTGAAGCGGTAGCAAAAGCAGATAGCAGTGCCCTCACCGTAATATCAGCAGAGGCTACAACATCAACATCAACATCAACACCTACGTTTGCTCAGGGTGGCGAAGGTGGCGAAGGTGGTGAGGCTAAGCCAGTATTTGAAGATAAATTAAGTGGTGCTGAGCTAGTAAGTGCGCTGCGTCAGGGCGGTTACGTGATTTATTTTCGCCATGCTCAAACCGAGAAGGATTACGCTGACCAAGTGAGTGCCGTGATGGGCAAATGCGATACCCAGCGGATGCTCAGCGAAGAAGGGTGGAAACAGTCAAAAATGATTGGGCAGGGTTTTCAAGCATTAAAAATTCCTGTGGGTGCAGTCTACTCCAGTGAATATTGTCGGGCATGGCAAACAGCAGATTTAGCGTTTGGACGCTACCAAAAAACAGCCGCACTTAATTTTCCTAAATCGGCGGAGTATACCGATGCCCAGAAAGCCCAAATGAAAGCTGCTCTCACGCCCATGCTGATCGCTCCCCCTGCCGCTGGCATGAATACTGTGATTGTGGGGCACGATGATCTGTTTGATGCGGTCGTGGGGATCTATCCAGAACCCCAAGGAATTGCCTATATTGTCAAAGCTCAACCTGGCGGCAAGCTAGATGTTGTTGCCAACGTAGAAGCGGATGAGTGGCTGCAATTGCCGCGTTAGTGATAAACATAGCCAGTAACAACCATATCTGGGTGCTGATGAATGGTAATGTGCATTGCCCACGTTTTGACCCGTGATCAAGTCAACGCGATCGCGTCTAAACTTGCCCCTAGTGATTTTGCAGATGGACAAAGCACCGCAGGATGGCACGCTAAACAGGTCAAGCGTAATACGCAGCTTAAAAGTGATGCCGTGGGCAGTGCCGCGATTCGCACCCAGATTCAACAGGCAATCCAGAGCAATGCGGTGTTTCAGATTGCCGCCCTGCCCAAAGCAATCAGCCCTTTGCTATTGAGTCGCTATGAAGTCGGCATGGAATATGGCAGCCATGTAGACAATGCTTTTATGGGAGACGATCGCCGAATGCGATCGGATCTCTCACTGACGGTATTTCTCAGCGACCCTAATACTTACACTGGGGGCGAGTTAATCATAGAAAGTATGCAAGGAGAACAGGGGTTTAAGTTAGAAGCAGGGGCAATGGTACTCTATCCCTCAACAACACTGCATCGCGTTGCACCCATCACTCAAGGAGTCAGAATTGCCGCCGTCGGCTGGGTGCAAAGTTTAGTGAGAGATGCTCACGATCGCGAAATTTTGTTTGATTTAGATACAGCCCGTCAATCATTGTTTGCTCAGCAGGGTAAAACTTCAGAGTTCGATTTGATTTCCAAAAGCTATACCAACTTATTACGGCGGTGGGGAAATATTTAATGGGTCAACCACTCGCTAAACTGCTTCTGCGTCCTGTGCCAGTCACCTTAGGTTTGTTGATTGGGCTACTGTTCACCGTCAGCCTATCTTTGTGTCAGGGCACCATTCCCATGAGCCTGACTCAACTAGGACAAGCTTTTTTACATCAAGGCGATCCGCTGTACCAAACGGTGATTTGGGAGTTGCGCTTGCCCCGCATCTTAGCGGCGTTGGTGGTTGGTGCCGCCTTGGGTATGTCGGGAGCGTTGTTACAAGGAATGCTGCGAAATGGATTGGCAGACCCGTTTGTGTTGGGCATTTCCTCTGGGGCAGGTTTGGTGGCAACACTGCTGTTTGCGATCGGCGGCTTACAAAGTTGGGTGCCTGTTGCTGCATGGGTTGGAGCAATGCTAACGGCGGCGCTCGTCTATTTATTGGGATTCACCCGGACAGGACTCGCCATCGAACGATTACTGTTAGCCGGGATTGCGGTGAGTTCGTTGTTAGGAGCCTTTCAAGCGGTTTTGCTGCTGATGACCGAAGAGGGTCGGGTGCAATCGGTGTTGAATTGGCTGCTGGGCAGTTTGAACGGGCGCGGTTGGAATGAGGTCTTGATGGTGGCTCCCTATGTGGCGATCGCGTTACTCGGCGGCTGTTTACTGGCTCGGACGCTCAACGTGATGAACTTAGGCGATGAAATGGCGACGGGGCTGGGCATTTCCCTAGGGCGATCGCGGTTGATGATTGGGGCGATCGCTAGCCTACTCGCTGCCAGCGCCGTTAGCATTTCTGGATTGATTGGATTTGTCGGATTAGTAGTGCCCCACGGCATTCGCTTGTTAGTTGGCAACGATTATCGCTGGGTGCTGCCTCTTTCTGCCCTAGGCGGTGCCTGGGTGCTGACCTTTGCCGATTGGCTGGCACGGATTGGGGCGATCGAACTCCCCGTAGGAGCCGTCACCGCCATCCTGGGTTCTCCCCTCTTCATTCTGCTAATTTATCGCCGTCGTCAATAATGCGCGAAGTACTGGGTATGAGGTATGAGTTCATTTAACTCCAAACTCCAAACTCCGTACTCCAAACTCCGAACTAAAAACCTACTTCACTTAGGCACTGTTTATCAAAAGTCATGACACCATCCACCATCGCGCCGCTACTAGAAATCCAAGGGGTCGTTGGGGGCTATCAAGTCCAGCCTGTTGTGAAGGATATCCACTTCTCGCTTCAGCAGGGTGAATGGCTGAGTTTGGTGGGGGCGAATGGCTCAGGCAAATCGACCTTGCTGAAGTTGGTCAGTCGAGTGCTGTTGCCCCAGAAAGGAGTGGTGTTGCTGGATGGCAGGGCGATTCATACCCAATCAGCCCAAGCGATCGCCCAACAAATGGCGCTACTGCCTCAACAGCAAACCATTCCGGCAGGATTAACCGTACAGCAATTAGTTAGTTTAGGGCGATCGCCCCATCAATCGTGGTGGCAGTGGGATTTGACTGAGGAGGACTGGCAGCATGTTACTACCGCGATCGCGGTAGTGCAATTAGAGGATTTTCGCGATCGCCCTGTTGAGCAACTCTCTGGCGGCGAACGGCAACGGGCATTTTTAGCCTTGGCATTGGCGCAAAACCCCAGAGTATTGCTGCTGGATGAACCCACCACCTATTTAGATGTGCGATATCAATTAGAGCTATTGGAATTATTGAAACGCCTGAATCAGACGCAAAAATTGTCTATTATCACGGTGCTACACGATGTCAATTTAGCAATTCGCTACAGCGATCGCATTGCCATGTTGCATCAAGGGTGTTTGTGGGCGATCGGCACTCCCCAAGACGTGATTACACCCACCAACCTGCGCCAAGTATTTGAGATTGAAGCAACATTACTACAAACCCCAGCAGGTTTGCAGATCTGTCCATTTCTTTAACGAAGATTCTCAATCATTGGCACCTAAAGTTTTACGTCCAATCAACTTGACATTTACTCTCAATTAATTGAGAATCTATATCAATAGATTTGTAGTGCTAATAAGTCGTAGAACCGTTAGCACTTTTGCCAAGACATCGCTGCGAAAGGGTGGTTTAAGCTGTATTTAGAGCGTTTTCAGGGCTGTACAAGTTAATGCAGTCCCCAGTTATTCATGTTTTGCTGTGAGGATTATTGTGAATTATTTGTATTTGATTGGGTATTTTAGAAATACCTTTTTGCTTCCTATTATCATTTGGAGCGGATTGATTCAACCAGGGCGATCGCAAGAACAAGCTCCAGTGCTACCCGCAGAAATTCACAGCGGCACAACCCTATCCAAGCTTGAGGAGGCACCTCCACAAAACCCTAACAACCCCGATGCCTCCTCTCCCTCTACGCCTAAAACTCAACGCTTGAAAGAGTTTCAGCCTGCGCTCACCCGCGCTCAGTGGCTTGTACAAACCCCCGCAACTCCTGAAAAGCTACCTGCTGAAAAAACGACCGATCCTACCCCAGCGGTAGGGAGTGACAGCGATGATGACGAAGAAGAAATCACCGTCGCTGGAACTCGCACCCCGCGTCCGGTTCGGCTGTCTCCGGCTGGCATTTCAGTGATTGACGAGCAGGAAATCGATCGCTTTTTGATGCAAGACCTGCGCGATTTATTCAAATATGAGCCAAATGTTTCTGTAGGTAATAATCGCCGCTACGGGCTGCAAGACGTTACTATTCGTGGCATTGGCGGCAATCGCGTGTTGCTGCAAGTCGATGGCATTCGCTTACCAGGACAGTTCCAGTTTGGTACGCCTTCCATTGGTCGCGATTATGTAGATCTGGATGCACTCCAGCGGGTGGAAGTGATTCGCGGTCCCGCTTCAGCGCTGTATGGCAGTGATGCCTTGGGCGGTGTGGTCACGTTTAAAACCCTTGATCCTGCTGAGGTGTTGGAGCGGTTTGGTCGCCAAGATGCGCTGACGACGTTGTCAACCCAATACGACACCAGCGATCGCAGTTGGGTCAACACTGCCGCGATCGCCTTTCGGGTGGGCGCATTTGAAGCCTTATTTGGCTACACCCGCCGGGATGGCAACGAAGCAAGACTGCCGACAGACAATGAATATGTAGACTCGCGCACCAACAGCCGCAACAACTATTTAAATCAAGCTAAACTACAACCTCAGCACCACGAGTAAATTCACATTTGCCACCGAAATTTATCGGAATGAAGATGACTTTAAAGTTGCCGATATCATTGCCAATGACTTAGTTGGACCTGCGGGATTTCGGGGACAAGATGAATCCTTAGAAAACAAAACTCGCCGCGATCGCGTGAGTCTCGGTTACACCTTTAATGACCCTAAAAGCACCGGATTTTTATCCGCAGCGCGGGTGCAGGTTTACTTTCAAAACGCTCAAGTAGAAGAAGAACGCATCCAGGATTTTGTGCGGACTGGCGCAGGCAGCGATCGCCGTCGAGTCCGAAACTTAAACAATGAATTTAGCGATCGCGTGTTTGGCGGGGACATTCAACTACAAAGCAGCTTTCGCTTCAGTGATAGCATCCTCAACAAGCTCACCTACGGCATTGATGTTTCCTCAACTTATAACGATCGCACCCGCGACGGCATCGAATCGCAATTCAACGCGGCTGGCAGCGTATTACGCACCACCAATCTCATCGGTGCCGACAACTTCCCCGTCAAAGACTTTCCCGACTCCACCACTACCCGCCTAGGCATCTACGCTCAAAACGAAATCGAGTTTGCCAACACCTTCCTTCTAATTCCCGGCATTCGCTTCGATTCCTACAGCCTCAAAACCAACCCTGATGCGCTGTACGCCCGGAATGTGGGTGCCGTTGCCGCCGATCTGAATGCCTCTGCCGTGTCGCCCAACCTGGGTCTTGTTTGGCGCATTACACCAGAAGTTTCCCTCACCGGACGCTATGCACGGGGTTTCCGGGCACCGCTCTACAGCGAAATCAACGCCGGATTCACCAACCTGACTAGCCCCACCTTTCGCTACAAAACCCTCTCCAACCCCAACCTCAAGCCCGAAAGCAGCGACACCTTTGAACTGGGAGTGCGCGGCGGATTTCGC
>JBGTAZ010000259.1:0-5546 GCA_041749615.1 Leptolyngbyaceae cyanobacterium
ATTCTCCTCAGAACGACCGTGCTTAACCACGTTATTGCTTCCACAATCAGGACAAAGAACAGGTTCCAAAACCATGTTGTAATTTCAGGGATAAACGTCTGCCTGCATTCTCGCATTTCCACAGGTCTAGAACATGACCCGCTGTGAAGAACTGCGGTCTTTAAAGATTGAATATGTCACGTTGGCTTACGACCCCGACCACATTCTGACGTTGTATGTTTACAGCCAAGCTACCGATGGTCAAGCAGGTGAGTTTATTGGGTATGCTCATGCAATTAACATGGATACTCAAGATTTGAGCCTGGATGAGCTGAAACAACTGAACAAAGTATCGAGCAATGCTAAGCGTGAACATTCAAACTATGATGCGCTCCTAGCTCTGGATACGCGACAAAAGCTTGTAGAAAAACGGAAGCAGGAGAAGAAGGAACGACAGCGATCAGCGCAGAAAAAACTACGAGGAAAGAGTAAACAAAACTCGAATGTGGTGGAACTGCGGAAGGCGCGAGCAGGCAAATCTGCTAGCAGTGCCGAACCGATGGAACTCCTGCCAGAAAGAGTTGCGCCCGAACAGATAAAGCCGCAAGCACCTGCAACACCTGTACCTCCACAGCCCCTTGAACCTGCTGCTGCACCTCAATTAGAAGAACGGCATCAACTTGTTATCCCAAAGAATCAAACGCTCAAGAGGATTTGGTAAGGCATGGCACAATCACAACTGGCAATTCAGGTTCCGGTGGAGGTTCTGGCTCCTCAGCTCGACTTGACCGATGTGCTGACCAGAACGGCTGCGATCGAGGAGCTATTCAAGACTGCTTTTATCCCGACGGATCGCACCTCGCAGTATTTCAGGTGGCTAGATGAATCGCGATTGCTGAAACAGTGTGGTCGAGTGATTGGACCAAGAGATGTGGGCAAGAGTCGATCTTCGGTGCATTACAAGGAAGAGGATCGGAAACGGGTTGCCTGTGTCAAAGCTTGGTCAAATTCAAGTTCTAAGCGGTTGTTCTCACAAATACTCAAAGACATTAACCATGCGGCTCCAAGGGGAAAACGCCATGACTTACGCTCTAGATTGGCTGGGTGTCTTGAACTATTCGGAATTGAACTTCTGCTAGTTGACAACGCCGATAATCTGCAACGAGAGGCTTTGATTGACCTGAAACAGCTTCATGAGGAGTCAAGAGTGCCTGTCATCCTTATCGGTGGGCAGGATCTTGACAATAGCCTGCAAAACTTCGATTTGCTGACCTGTTTTCCGGCACTGTTTGAGTTTGACAGACTGGACTACGAAGACTTCCAGAAAACCCTACGAACGATCGAGCTTGATATTTTGGCGCTTCCCCAAGCCTCCAATCTGTCTGAGGGAACTCTGTTTGAGATTTTGGCGGCTACTACTCAAGCTCAAATGGGTGTTTTGATCAAGATTTTGACAAAGGCGGTTTTGCACTCACTGAAGAAGGGGCATGGGAAAGTTGATGAGGCGATTTTGCGTAACATTGCTAGTCGCTATGGCAATCCATACATTCCTCCAGAAGCGCGAAAGAATCGTGAGTTGGGTAATGGCTGAAGACAGGTATTTTTGCAGGGAGAATCTACTGTGAGTCAGCCTGACGAGAATGTGCCCCGACTGGGATCTGTTGAACCCTTGGAGCATGAGAGTATTAGCCATTATCTGGGGCGTTTAAGACGATTTAAGGCGAACAGTTTGCCCTCGGCTTATGCTCTAGGGCAAGCGGCAGGCATTGGTGGCGTAACTGCCCGGTGGGAAAAACTCTACTTCAATCCGTTTCCGACAGAGAAGGAGTTGGGAGCGATCGCCCGCTTAGTTGGACTCGAAACTGGACGACTGGAAGCTATGCTGCCGAGTCGAGAGATGACGTTGCAACCCCGCCCAATTCGGCTCTGTGGGGCTTGTTATGCTGAAGTGCCCTGTCATCGGATATCGTGGCAGCACAAGGATATTGCTGCGGTTTGCCCCCATCATCCGTTGCGTCTGCTAGAGCGGTGTCCCAATTGCAAGAAGCCCTTTCAGATTCCGGCGCAGTGGACTGATGGAAAGTGTCATCACTGTGGGATGCATTTCACGACAATGGTGAAGTATCAAGAGAGAATTAAGGAAGCTGGCTGAGACGTGCGATCGCCTCCCACTCTGTTTTCTGAAAAGTTTTTGGGCTATGGTGATGGTCAAGTTCTTTAGCGATCGCCTTCGGTAACCCCAAGCATGAAGCAATATGCCTTGGTCATTGGTATTAGTGAGTACGACAGCCCCAATTTAGGCAAATTGTCAAAGCCTGAAAATGACGCTAGAGCGGTGGCTGAGGTGTTGCGGCAGCATGGCAATTTTCAAGAGGTGACACTGCTTAACAGTGATGTAATCAACAGGCAGAAAGTTCTGGGACGATTAGACTACGAGGGATTGGAAGCAGAACTGACTAAATTTTTAAAGCAGGCAGCGAATCAGGATGCGTTGATTTATTTTACAGGGCATGGTTTCACATTGGAGGAAAGCCGATTCGTGAAGCGGGGCTATCTGGCGACTTCTAGCTGCAAGGTGAAGCTCAAAGATAAGCGGATTATTTCTCAGGAAGAGGCGTTTTCCTTCGATGATCTAAATGGGCTGGTGCAGGAGGCGAACTTAAGTAGTTTGCTGATGCTCCTAGACTGTTGCCATAGCGGCTTTCTGATTGAGGATGACCTGGTAAAGAAAAGTCTGCTGGCTTTTTCCAGAAATAACTATTGTCTAATTGCCGCTTGCCGGAGCCTTGAAGAAGCATACGCTCTGAAATCGAAAGACCACAGCGTCTTTACCGAAAAATTGTTGGATAGCCTGTTGCAAGAGAACGCCCGACAGGGAGTAGTAACAGCTCTGGATGCTTTTGGGCATATCGATCACGAACTCAAAAACAGCGGTCAGGAGCCAATTTTCTTGGGGATGGGCGGGGCAATTCCTGTGGTCAGCTATGCGATCGCGGCTGCGGTAGAACCAGATGAGACCTGTCCCTATCAAGGTCTAGAAGCATTTACAGAAGCGACAGCACGTTTTTTCTTTGGGCGACAGACGGATGTGGAGGCACTGTGGCAAAAGCTGGAGCAGAGTAATTTTGTGCCTGTAATTGGGGCATCGGGGAGTGGTAAGTCTTCGCTGGTGCGGGCAGGGTTGATTCCGGCTTTACAGCAAAGTGGCACGAATTGGACTGTGCTGGAGCCGATTAAGCCGGGGGAGGAACCGCTGACCCAATTGCGAAAACCTCTGGAGGAACTGGCGCGGCAGATAACAGGCAAGGTGCAACTGGGTCATTTATTGCGAAAAGCACCCGAAGGATTGCAACCCCTGATTGAGCAGTTACCCGATTCCACCAGATTTCTGCTGGTGGTGGATCAATTTGAGGAAGTGTTTACGGTCTGTCTGGATGAAGAGGAACAGACACGGTTCATTCACCTGATTACCCAGGTGGCAGCGATGCCGAACTCGCGTCTGTCGGTGGTGATCACGATGCGGGCAGATTTTGTGGAGTCTTGCCTGCACTACGAGGCTCTGAAACAGTTGATTCAGATGCAGGCTGTTTACCTGTCGCCACTGACGGGAGCGGATTTGACGGATGCGATCGCCAAACCTGCGGTAAAACAGGGCTATCGGTTAACCTCCGACTTGCTGGCGGAAATCGTCAAAGACACCCGTGAAGAACCGGGATTTTTGCCGCTGTTGCAGTTTGCCCTGACGAAACTGTGGGAGTTCCGCGACCCTCAGGCGCATCAACTGACCTCAGCAGCCTACGTCAGTATTGGCAAGCTAGCAGGTGCTCTCGATGCCCATGCCGATCAGATTTACGAATGCCGTGAGTACATTGATCCCTATACTGGCGAGATTAATTTGTCTGCCGAACAGAACCGATCGCAGATTGAGCAGGACTGGATACGGGTAATCATGCTGCGGCTAGTGCGATCGGGCGAGGGCGAAAAGGATACGCGACAACGCCAACTGCGATCAACCCTGGTGGCACTGGCGGGTGAGACATCAGCAGCCCAGCAGCAGATTGGACTGGTGCTGGAAAGTTTGATTAAAGGGCGGCTGTTAGTCTCGGAACGCGAGACCATTGACCTTGCCCATGAGGCACTGATTAAAGGCTGGAAACGGCTGGATGACTGGTGCCAAGAAAGCCGAGATCTGAGACGTTTGAGCCAACGGCTGGAAGCGGCAAGACTGGAGTGGGAGAAAGACCAGCAGAAGCCCAATCTACAACCAGAGGAGAAACACCGCAACCTGATGATGGGTGGGTTGCTAGCTGATGTGCGGCAGCAGTGGGAGGAACTAAAGCTTTACTTGCTAGATCGTGAAATAGACGAAGCATTTTTTAGGCAAAGTGATGAGCATGAGAAAAATCAGATTGCTCAACTGCAACAAGCACTGACCCAAGTCAAGCAACGCCAAATTGAAGCAGAGAAAAATGAAATTCGGGCACTGTGTAAATCAGCAGAAGCATTATTTGCTTCAAATCAAGCATTCAATGCGCTGATAGAAAGCCTTAGAGCAGCCAAGAAGTTAAGACAAGCAAATTGGAAGTATAGGTACCAAGCGATCGAAACTCAAGTAAAGAGAACCCTACAGAAAGCGGTTTATGGTGTGAGGGAGTACAATCGCTTAGAAGAAATCGAGGCTTCTAAACTGCCAGCGATTGTTCAAGGCTTATTAAGGCAATCGGGAGGAGCACAATTTCAACAACCCACCGTTTGGAGCGTGTCAGTCTGCCCCAACAGCCCACTTTTGGCAACAGCAAACAGTAATGGGGCTGTGAAACTTTGGCACCTAGATGGAACGCTGCTAAAAACAGTGACTGATCATGCTCAAACTAGAGATGGATGGGTTGGGTTTAGTCCAGATGGGCGATTTCTAGCTTCTACTGATGAGGATGCCACGATCAAGATCTGGGATCTTAATGGAACACTAATAAGTTCTCTTACCGGGCATGAAGGGCATATTTCTGATGTAAGTTTCAGCCGTGATAGTCAATTAATTGCGTCGGCAGGATATGACGGAACTGTCAAAGTTTGGCGAATCGATGGTCATCTGTTAACGGAGATAGCAGGGCATCAAGATTCGGTTATGGCTGTTAGCTTGCATCCAAATGGACAAATTTTGGCTTCTGCTGGTAATTCACCTGCTGATAGTTCAGTTAGGCTTTGGACACAAGATGGTAAATTGCTCAAGACTCTATCTGAAGACGAAGGCGGATGGTGTCTCAGCTTTAGCCCAGATGGTCAAATATTGGCTGTCGCAACTGGTAGTGGAACCATAAAGCTGCTCGATTTGGATGGCAACACAATTAGAACCTTTCGGGAACATCGTCAACGGGTGATGAGCCTTTGCTTCAGCCCAGATGGGCAAACGATTGCCAGTGCCGGGGATGAAGGCAGCCTTAAACTTTGGAATTTAGCGGGCAAAGTGCGTCGGACGCTGTATCATCCTTCGCGTGTAAACAGTATAAGCTTCAGCTCAGATGGGCAATTCATTGCCTCTGCGTTTGGGGAGGGAGTGAGCTTGTGGA
>JBGTAZ010000260.1:0-8577 GCA_041749615.1 Leptolyngbyaceae cyanobacterium
ACGTTCAAGGCATTTCCCGTATAGCCCCATACCTCGATCTGCTGTTTCAGGGCGATCGGGGCTTGCAACACCGATAAAAAGCCGCCGTTTGTTTGGCAAATATCACGCACTTTAAGCAAGTAATGGGGAGCGAGGTCGCCCGCGCAGATCAACCGTCCTAAGCCGCTAGCAGCATGGATTTGAGCAGACCAGGAGGGCAACGAAAGCTGATGAAGTTCACGCAAAAGCGTAATTGCGCTGGAGGGCTGTATTCCTATTTTGCAGGCAATTTGATCAGATTGGGGAGGCGCAGTCATTCGCGTTTGCAATCGTTCCCATAGCTTGGCATCGTCGCCATTTGTATAAGATTCACCCGCTAAGTTGAGCGATCGCCCGACTTCTTCCAATCGGTTCATCTGCTCTTTCACGCTGGGCAAAATGCTTTGAAACCGCACTGCCAAACCCGTTGCCGACTTCACTCCCAACGTTTCCATCACAGCGCCCGAAACAATATCGGCATGGGTGGGAGTTAGGGCAGACCGGAGTAACACGCTCGTAGCTTGGGCGATCGCGTCATAATCGCCGCTGAGAATCATCGTTTGAGACGCTTCTGGCAGCGGATAGACGCGCAACGTTACCTGAGTAATCATGCCCAAGGTGCCATAGGAACCGGTGAACAGCTTCATCAGGTCGTAGCCAGCCACATTTTTCACAACTCTGCCGCCTGCTTTCGCCATTTTTCCATCCGCCCGAACGAAGGAAATTCCCAGCAGCATATCGCGCACACCTTGATAGCGCTGCCGAAAGGAACCCGTATCGGCGGTTGCCACAATGCCGCCGATCGTTGCCTCTTGGGGATAGCTAGGATCGATCGCCAAAAACTGATTCGCTTTTGCCAAAAGTGCCTGCAACTCTGCAAAGCCCATTCCGGCTTCCACAGTCACCGTCAAATCTCCAGCGGCGTGATCAATCAATTGATTCATGCGCTGGGTGCTGATTGCGATTAGAGGTGCGGAGTGCGGGGTGCGGGGTGCGGGATGGATTAAGCCGCCCCAGTGGAGTTTGCTGCCGGAGCCAGCGGGAATCATGCCCCACTGATTTTGGTGGGCGCAGGTGACGAGATCAGCGAGTTCGGCGGCGGTTTGAGGAAAGGCGAGGTAGGCGACTTCGGAGGTCGAAGCGATCGCTGACGTAATCCGATCGTGCCAGGGCTGAGAAATCTGGCTCCAAGGATACAGGTGTGCGGCTCCCGTAATCTGCTGTAATTGTTGCGCGATCGCCTGAATCGGGGCAGAATCTTTCTGAGTATCAGTGTTCATCGGTTAAGCGCCCTATTCATCCAAAATCCACTCCGATGCCCGCTCTCCTAACTCTAGAGGAATGCTGACTGCCTTTCCCTGACGCGGACGTTCACGAGTCTGTGAAACAAACGTTTGCACCTGTGCCCATCCATCCCATGCCTGCAAATAGCTAGCCACTGCATTCAGATGATCCAAATATTCCGCTTCGGTCATGGGAAAGGAAGCCTGCTCCAAATACTTCCACATGACTAAAACGAAAATTTTCCCCTGGGTACGCCGTAGCTGAATATCGTACGATCGCCCCCACTTGCCGAGTAAAAGTTGATGAAGATCCTGTCCAGTCATAAGGACTTTAGTATGCCACAGCCAAGACAGAAGTTCGGATCAATCATCCCCTATTCATACCCCTGAAAATCGACCCGGCTTAACATTTCGTATTATTCCGAATCGGCTTCTCAGTTTTTTAGGATGCTAACCAAATGTAATAATTACCGTAGAACCTCTATGAATTCTTCAAAAGACCGATCCTAAATATCGCTTAGTATTCGTCATGACTCAATTATCTGGATCTTCAGACGTGCCCGATTTGGGTCGTCGTCAATTTATGAATCTGCTGCTAGTGAGCGCAGGTGGTGGGGCAGTAGCAGGGATGCTTTACCCTGTGATCAACTATTTCATTCCTCCTTCCAGCGGCGGCGGGAGCGGCGGTGTTACTGCCAAAGATGCCCTAGGAAATGAAGTGGTCGTGACAGATTTTCTGGCAAGCCATAACCCTGGTGATCATGTATTGGCTCAGGGTTTGAAAGGTGACCCAACCTATGTGATCGTCCAAGAAGACAAATCGATCGCGAGCTTTGGCTTGAATGCCATTTGCACTCACTTAGGGTGCGTAGTTCCCTGGAACCCCAACGAAAACAAATTCATGTGCCCTTGCCATGGGTCTCAATACAACAGTGAAGGGAAGGTAGTCCGCGGTCCAGCACCGCTCTCTTTGGCGCTCGTTCATGCGGCTGTTGAAGAGGACAAAATTGCCTTCACCCCTTGGACGGAAACCGATTTTCGGACGGATGAAGCTCCTTGGTGGGCATAGAACTGTGGGTGGGCTAAACAGTCTGAGCTACAACTTTGAGCCGTTACCGTTGCTTTTAACTACAACCCTGCTAAACCTTTTGGTGAAGCTGCCATTTGCCGATTCCCCCTGCTAACGCTGATAACTATGAGAACTCGTTTTTTAACTAACACACTCCTGCTCAGAGCTAATCTGCTGAGACGATCTTTTGTGATGGCGATCGCTGCCACTATGATCCTCTTGGCGGGTGTGGCTCTTCCCCAAGCTGCTTCTGCATATCCAGTGTATGCCCAGCAAGGGTATGAAAATCCTCGTGAAGCGACAGGGCGCATCGTTTGTGCAAACTGTCACTTAGCCCAAAAGCCCACTGAAGTAGAAATTCCTCAATCCGTCAAACCGGACACGGTGTTCAAGGCGATCGTCAAAATTCCCTACGACTCCAGCGTTCAACAAGTGGTTGCGGGTGGCGAAAGAGGTCCTCTAAACGTCGGGGCAGTGCTGATGCTGCCTGAAGGCTTTACCTTGGCACCGGAAGATCGAATTCCTGAAGATCTGAAGGAAGAGGTACAGGACGTTTACTTTCAGCCTTACAGCGACACCCGGCAAAATATGATTGTGGTGGGTCCTTTACCCGGTGAACAGTATCAGGAAATTGTGTTTCCTATCCTGTCGCCCAATCCTAATCAAGATAAATCCATTCACTTTGGCAAGTATTCCGTTCATGTGGGCGGCAATCGCGGTCGTGGACAGATTTATCCCACGGGCGAGAAGAGCAACAACGCGGTTTACAACGCTTCTTTGGCTGGCACAGTGACCCAAGTTACTAAAGCGGAAGATGGTGGCTATGCCGTTACCATTCAGGCTGCTGATGGTAAATCTGCTGTGGATACGATTCCTGCGGGTCCTGAATTGCTAGTGGCGGAAGGGCAAGAGGTCGCGTCGGGCGATGCGTTGACCAACAATCCCAATGTGGGCGGCTTTGGTCAAGTGGATGCTGAGATCGTCCTGCAAGATCCAAATCGGATTCTTGGGTTGTTGGGGTTCTTCGCGATCGTCACTCTGACTCAAATTATGCTGGTCTTGAAGAAGAAGCAGGTTGAAAGAGTGCAAGAAGCTGAAATGGAATTCTAATTTTCCATTCTTTTTGAATATCCATAAAACAGGGGATCTGGTTCATCAGATCCCCTGTTTTATTTGCATGGAAATGACGGCGCGATCGCCCTTGTAGTTCTCGCCAAAAAAGCGCGATCGCTGATAACAAAGTCATACTAAAACTAGATAAAACATCTCCTAAAAGTACGGTGTAATGAGTAGCCTTACGACTTGGTTAAACTCGGAGAACGTAGCAATGCTGTCTATTAGAAAGAAAATTGTCACAGATGAAGCAATGCAACCGATCGCCGTGCAGATTGACTATCAAGATTGGCAAAAGATAGAGAAAATGTTGGAGAACTATCAATCTCAACAGGCTGACTCCATCAATCGATTTGCAGGCAGTATTCAACTCACTGAAGATCCATGACTTTGATGCCCTGACTCAGCGCGATAAACTAGAACTAGCCGCAGAATTGATTCACACGGTTCTGCAAGAAACTTAGCTTAGAGAAAACTCATGGAACTAGAGCAATCCACTCTTTTGCAAGCAGCCGAACAGCGATTACGTCACCTTTCAATCAATCGCCTGCGTGTTGCCCTCGACTTCTTAACCTACCTGGAGCAAAAGGAAGAGGATGAAGCAACTGAGGAACTGTTGAACATTCTAGGGCTGACTACAGAATTTCACGCTGCCATGCAGGAAGCCGCAGTAGGCGAAGTTGTTCCCTTCAGCCATATTCGCCGTGATAGTTGAGCTTGTTCTAACCCGTAAAGCACAGAAGCTCTATCAGCAAGCAACTCCTGATCTGGCTCAACGGCTCAATCGCTGCTTTGACCAACTCTGTCAAGATCCCTACAACTCAGCCAACATCAAATCGCTTAAAGGAGAGTTTTCTGGCTGCTTGCGTTATCGAGTTGGCGACTGGCGAGTCATTTATAAAGTTGATCTGGCAAATCCAATGGAATCGACTAACGTTGATCAAGTTGATTAAGATGATGAGACCCTCATCATCACTATCCTGCTAATTGCTCATCGTCGAGAAGTATATCGTTGACTGCTCTTCTATGCCAATACGGATCTTCTGATTCAGGCTCTTGGAAGAGGATAGACTCTACTCGCGCTTGAACTTCAGCAGGTAAAGCAGCAAGTTCTTTCAGAAACCGCTTGGTGTACTTAACTGTCCACATCTTTGTTTTTGAGAGAGTGATAGTAGGCTAAAGCATCTGTTCTATTAAGGCGATCGCCCTCATTGGATTCCTCCATTAACTGCGCCAACCCGTAGTTTTCGAGAATTTCTTCAATTTGCTCAAACTCCGCAATGGGAATCTGCACTGCGATCGGCTGTTGTTGTTCGTTCAAAACCACGTTTTTGTGTAGGTTCAGCATCGCCTGAATTCCAGCCGCCGCTGCCGTGCGAACGGAATCATCAAACGGGAAGAATCCATCGCTGACAAGAATAGCGGCTTGCGCTTTTTCACCCGCTTGCTCTAGGGCGATTTTGACCGAGCCGACTCGGTTAATTTGCCCCGCGCTAACTCCCATTGTGGCGCGATCGCGGGTTCCACAACCCAGATGCTAGGTAACAATAACGCCCATAAAGTAACCAAACCCGACCGCGAGGTGAGCCGACTACCAAAATAGAGGAACCAGTGCAGGGGCAATCGGGGAGTAAAGCGAATGATGGAGAAATGCATAAGAGACAGGCATGGGGGGCATGAGCGATCTCAGTCAGTGACAAAAACAGCGTTAAGAGAAACAGCCCTATTCAGAGAAATCAGTATTTAACAAGTTTCTTGGATGACTGAACAATGCAGACTCAAAACGAACATCGACTCCTTAATTTCACGGATGAAGACGCGCTCCCCTACTTGTTCGCCCGTAATTCCCGACTCTCCGGAGAGTTTCCGAGTCCGCTTCTTGAAGTTTCCATCAAGCTTTGGGTGATAAAGCAGAGGAATACAAAGTTGTGATGAAGATCCTGATTGCCAACTAAACCTTTGAAGAGATAAGCAAGTTCTCTTTGCCTTTTTGTGTTGTCTGTTGATTGCCCCATCCAGCGCCTTCATACCCTCTCCTCGCATTCGTTCCAGGAGTTTTCACTATATGACCCGATCATTGGACTATCCAGGACGAAAGCATCCGGTGATTAAACCGCCTGCTGCAAATGGTCAAATCGCAACGGGCAAAATGCTGAAACCGATGAAATCTAAAAATGATGAACGGGTGCCAATTTCAGGCACCCAAGCTTCAGGACCCCAAGCTTCAGGCACCCAAGAACAGTCGCCTGGTCCTTACGATGTTCATACAAAAGGTTCCCTCACCTATTTTCAGTTTTATTTAGATGAGGTAGTGCAATCTGCCCATGCAGCGCAGCCCACTAAAAAACGGCAATCCGTTTCTACAACGGTATTGCTGGGTACGGGGTTTGTGGCGGCAACGGTGGTATCTGGGCTGTTGATTGGAGATGCGCTTAAACCCACTGCCTCCCTCAATACAAAAATACCGCCGCTCAAGCCCAAGCAACGGGCAATGGTTTTGGTGCCGCGCCCTACTTTAGCGGCTCCCGAAAAACTAGAAGCTCGGCGATTTGGTTCGCGATCGCAAAGGGAATCGCAGCCTCAAGCCATTTCACAATCTGTTTCAGCGCCTCGTGCTGCCCCCAGTCAAAATCCAGTTGACCCAGTGCCCCCCCAACGCTTTGCACCCCTGCTGCCCAGTGTGACGCTTGCTGCCGTTCCAGAAACACTCACGGTGAGCCGCAGTTCAGCACCCAAACGCACCGTGACTGGCGCTCCCGCTCCTAATGGCATGAAACCTTTGGTGCGTCCTAGCTATCAAGATTTGCCAGACCTGCAACGCCCTCCCCAAACCCCATTGACAGCGCTCAATTCTCCGCATGCCTCTGCGATTGCGCCTCCAGAAACCATCAATCCTCCGCAACCTGCCGTACCATCCATACCAGTCAACCCTACCCCACCCTCAGCAACCCTAACCAATCCTGCGCCCCCCGCCCAACCCAGCGCTGAATCCTCCCCGGTAACCCCTCTACAAGCGGAGAGTAAACTAACCGTACCCACCCCGGCTGAGTCTGCGACTGCTCCTCCAGCGGTTTCGACAAACGATCCGACCACTAATCCGGCTCCGGTGAACTCGACCTCTGACGCGACCGATATCGAAGATGCCCAATGGCGCAGTCAAAAGAGCGGTGTGGACTGATCGGTCTTCTGCGATCGCGATCGGAAGTGCTGCGGAAAGCTTGGCTAACGTTGCACCAATCGCCGCCTCACCCGCAGATCCTTCTACTCAACGGATTGTCGTTTTAAATGAGCAGCCCCAAGCGAATCCAGTGCAATCTCAAAAGGCAACTCCGCCAAATTCATAGCGATCGCTGCCCAAAATGTAGGACCCCTTTAAGAATCGCGATCGCTCGTTGAGGCTGCACTACACCCAGGCGCACGGCGTGAAACATAATTCGGCTGAGGCGATACCAAAAGACTTGCTGGCTGGTATGTCGCTTCAGTGCCAACAAGTAGCTAAACGTACTGTGTTGCAGCGTTAATGCAGGATTGCGGCTGGCGATCGAAGAGGGTTGATGGATGACGTGGATGGAGGTCATCACAACTGAATGCCCTTGTTGGGCGTAGCGCCGACAAAAATCAAAGTCTTCGTAATAAAGAAAATAAGCTGGATCAAATTGGGGGCATGGGTCAAAGTTTTGCAAGTTGAGCAGCAAGCTACATCCAGTGACCCAGCTTGTTTCAACATAGTCGGCTTTTTGAGAGACAAATCCACTACTAGCAAGCTCAGGACTAGCAAGCTCAGTGCTAGCAAGTTCAGGACTAGCAAGTTCAGGACTAGCAAGTTCAGTGCTAGCAACAATTTTGCCTGTTTCTGGAACAAACTCACCGCCTGCAAACCAGATTTTTCCCGATGGTTCAGAGATGATCGTGCCCATGATGGACAGCGTTGGATGAGCGCTACAAAACTGAGCGGCATGGTTGAGGGCGTTTTCTGGCAGCATGGCATCGGGGTTAATCAACCACACCGTTGCCGCGCGATCGCGCTCATAGACCCAATTCAAACCAAGATTGCAGCCGCCACCAAAACCCAAGTTTGCTCCAGCGTCCAAAATCAGCACGCGATCGCCTGCCAGCGTTGCACAATCGTCTGCGGCAGAATTGTTGACAATGATCAACTGATAGTCATGCGCCTGACTCTGACCTTGAATCGATGCCAACAGCTTGGCAATCAACTCTGATGAGTAATAGTTAACCGTGATCAGATAAATCACACGCCGTGCAGCTTTTGTTTTAAGTAAATATCCTGAATTTCTGCCTCAACCATCATGGGCTATGCACTATGCGATCGCAAGGAAAGCTATGATACCGTCAGAAATTATTTGCCTGGGAGCATGAGTCGAATGGATGCGAGAAGTCAGGAAAGTTTGCCCGGTCGAAGTTTTCCGTTAGGCGCAACCGTTTATCCAGAGGGCGTAAACTTTTCCATTTTTTCTAAAAGCAGCACCGCTGTCGAGCTTTTGCTGTTTGCTGCGCCGGATGATCCCCAGCCCAGCCAAGTGATTAATCTTGATCCGAAGCACAATAAAACGTTCTACTACTGGCATGTGTTTGTGCCCAAACTCACCGCAGGACAAGTCTACGCCTATCGAGTCTATGGTCCCTATGCTCCCGATCAAGGGCATCGGTTTGATGGCAATAAAGTTCTGCTAGATCCCTATACAACAGCGGTAGTAGGGTGGGAGCATTACAGCCGAGAAGCGGCAATTTTGCCCGGAGACAATTGCCCTCAAGCCCTGAGAAGCGTTGTCCTCGACCCGACGACCTACGACTGGGAAGGCGATATCCCGCTTCACACTCCCTCTGCCAAAACCATCATTTATGAATTGCATGTCGCTGGCTTTACTCGCCATCCGAACTCTGGGGTGGCTCCAGCAAAACGCGGCACCTATGCCGGACTGATTGAAAAAATTCCCTATCTAAAGCAATTAGGCATTACGGCTGTGGAGTTGATGCCGATTCATGAATTTGATGAGCAAGACGCTCGACCCGGCTTAAGAAACTATTGGGGTTATAGCACGCTGGCATTCTTTGCGCCCCATCGTGCCTATAGCT
>JBGTAZ010000261.1:0-6324 GCA_041749615.1 Leptolyngbyaceae cyanobacterium
ATGTCATCCCGCGCGCTGTCGACGAATACTTTCAATATCTGGCCGCCTATGAGGGGCAGGACTGGGAAAAGCGGTTGCAAAACCCGGTCTGGCACATTCATTTCGGCATGCCGCCAAAAGTTGACATGCCGGTGCCGTTCCCGCCGCCGCGATCGCCCTAATCGCAGATTACGGCATCGGTGTTCTAGAACGGCAGTTAACCATCAAACGCTAACCATCCGCACTCCGCACTTCGTACCCCGCAATCTCCTACCCCGGTGGCCACGCCATCTGCCGTCCCCCCAAAATATGCAGATGCAAGTGGTGAACCGTTTGTCCGCCATCATCACCATTGTTAATCACCACGCGATAGCCATTCGTTAACCCTTCCTGTTCGGCAACCCGCTTGACGGTCAGCAGTAAATGTCCCATCAAGGCATGATCCTTAGATTCGGCATCGGAAAGCTTAGCGATCGCCTCCTTTGGAATCACCAAAATATGGACGGGCGCTTGCGGGTTGACATCCCGAAACGCGATCGCCAGGTTATCTTCATACACAATATCCGCCGGAATCTCCTTGCGGATAATCTTGCTAAAAATCGTCTCAGTCGCTTCACCGCCCATGCTGTTGTTCTCCCCAAAATTCAAGCCTGTTAGCTGAAATTCTATAGCAGTAAGAGGAAAGGTCAAGACAACAACCGTCCGTTATTCCTTATTTCTCAAGGATCTTTGTGTCGTAACCTATTCATCCGTTGCTGTAGCAGTTAAAAACTTTATAGAATGCATTTCACTCTGTAAACAAATCCCCGAAACTGTAAATTTATCCAACGAACCCTTATTTTTTATTTGGTAGTTCCCTATACTGAATTTCATTAGCCCCCCGGTGTGCGGCTCCCATTTAGTATTTCAATAATTCAAACCCTTTATCACTTAGGAGGAAGACATGGCTCTCTCTCACAGCCCAAGCTTGGGTAATTTTTATGCATTGTTAATGATCAAAAGTTTTTTAATTTGGACGTTTACATTAGCAGTTTGTCTCCTGATCGCAGGATTTCCTCTGGTTATTTTGATGGTTATTGTTGGCTCACTGCTAGCAGTAGTCTTGCAATCCATCGTTCCAATGAGTTCTGTGTTGCTCGTAGCCGGTGGAATTATTGGTCTCAATATTTTTGGGGTCATGTTTGGTGCTGCCATGCTTACCCTGCGCGGCGTTCACCCCGACCAAGTTACTTGGTTGCGCTGGCTGCAAGGCGAAGAAAATCCTGGAAATAGCACAGTTTATGCGGCTTGCCCTTTAACCTGTGCTGTCCATCATTAAATTGTTTTTTGTTTACCTGATTGTATTTTCTGTTAGCTATCTCTGTTAACGAATTGACGTTTCCCCTTAAAAACCCGGCACGACCGGGTTTTTTGTGGGTCAAAGTCGGCATCAAAAACAAACGACTGAGGACAGGCTGGGATACAGACTACTTGCTCAAGGGGTTGGTCGGATAAGATGCGTTTGCCCTGATGAATTAGCGGGTATACATCCTAAAAAGAAGCTGCTTGAGGGCGGCGATAGAAAGGACGCTTAACCACGATCGCAGGATAGGCTTTGCCCCGAATTTCCACCTCCAAGGATTGACCCAGCTTGGAAAGCTCGGTAGGCACATAGGCAAGGGCGATCGCCTGTCCCAACGTCGGCGATTGCGTTCCACTGGTCACAATTCCTACCATCTCGCCATGGGCGATCACCGGATAATTATGCCGCGCAATATTGCGCCCTTGCATTTGCAATCCCACCAGACGGCGTTTCACCCCATCCTGTTTTTGGTGCTCTAAAACGGAGCGCCCAATAAAATCACCTTTACTATCCAGATGAACCAACCAGCCTAGCCCCGCTTCTAAGGGCGTGGTCGTATCATCAATATCCTGCCCATAGAGCGCCATCGCTGCTTCCAAGCGCAGTGTATCCCGGCAGCCCAAGCCACAGGGCACCACTCCCAATGCTAGCAATGCTTTCCAGAGTTCTATCCCTGCTTCCGGCGACACCATGACCTCAAAGCCATCTTCCCCGGTGTAGCCCGTTCGCGCCAAAAAAGCAGGCTGTCCTAAAATCGTGCCCTCTAAGTGCCCAAATGCTTTGATCGGAGAGAGATCTTCTTTGACGAGAGTTTGCAGTTTGGCAACTGCGTCCGGTCCCTGCACGGCGATCAATGTCGTGTCTATTGAACAATCCTGAAACGCCATGTCAGTCAAATCTAAATGGCTTAGCATCCACGCTTTATCTTTGTCAGTAGTGGCAGCATTGACGATCGCCACCCAGTGCTGCGTCCCGTCGCTATCGGTGCCCTGGCAATAAAAAATCAGGTCATCAATAATGCCAGCTTGTTCATTCAGCAAGACCGTATATTGGGCTTCTCCCGGCTCCAGACGACTAAGATCAGACGGCACCAAAGCTTGCAACTGAGCTAAAACAGTTTTGCCTATCAACCGAAACTTTCCCATGTGGGAAATGTCAAACATGCCTGCCGTCGATCGCACGGCGTGATGTTCATGAGTGATGCCAGAGTATTGAACGGGCATCTCCCACCCAGAGAACTCTGTCATCCGGGCGTTATACTCTTTAGCAATGACATAGAGCGGTGTGTGGGAGAGTGCCATGGCGCGGTGTGGGTCAGTCACAAGACAAGGGTAAAAAGGAACATCCTTTATCTTACTGGGCTAGTTCTCGCCAATACTTACAAAAACAGGATCACTAGTCCCAAAAAGCCGAACATAGATACGGCTGTGGCGATGAAAGTACCCGCGATCGAAGCCTCTGGAAAATTGGTCTTTTGATCAAGCGCGTTGGGCGCAGGAGACTGTTGCATAGAAGTTATGATTTGTTTCACTGAAACCTCTAGGATGAAGGATTTAAGAAAAGACACAGGATTTACTTCTTAAGCATCCACAATAACACAAAACTTTACATACCCCGGATGGGGTAATTCATACAATTCTTACAACAATCTCAACTGAGTTTGCCAAGATTCTACTGGCTTTAGATTTGCGGTTTCATCTGGCTCTTCTACATCTGCCCAGGCGATCGCTTCGGCAGAGAGCAATCCCTGGGCGGCTTCCACGATGTCGATCGCGATGGGTTGCAAATCGTCGCGGCTTGCCAGGTAGGTTTTCAGGGCATCCATCGGATCGAGTGTGTTGCTTGCCCCTAGTTCGGGCAGGCGAGGACGCGCCAACTGGCTAACCACTTCCGGGTGAATCGTGTAGCTGTGGGCGATCGCTAATGCTGCTTGCAGTTGATTCGCGTCAATTTGCTCAAGCTGATCGGTGCGAAATTGATAGACGAGGCGGACTACGGCATCTTGGATGCGATCGGGCGGCAAGGCTTTTAATAGCGCCAACTGGGGATCGTCTGATTTGGACACATCTACGGCGATCGTCCGAAAAGAGCGCACTGGCACCGGGCAAAACTCAAATTGGGCACTGCCTTTTTCTAGCTGCACCAACACATAGCCTTTATCCTCTTTTTCTTCGCTAAAATCGACTCGCTCAATGCTGCCGGGATAAACAATCGGCGGCTGTTCGCACAGCACTTGATGGCGATGGACATGTCCAAGGGCGACATAGTCAAAGCATGGACGGGCAATCAGCGACATGGGAATGGTGAAGCCTTTGCCCACCGCCAAAAAGCGCTCGGCTCCAACCATGGCAGTGTCAAGCATGGCATGGGCTAACAAAACGGTGGGAATGGCTGGATCGAGTTGGCGGATTTCCCCTTCCAACGCCACCCGCAAGCGATCGCCCAGCAGTTGGTTCACGTCTCCCATCGACAGACCTTCGGCATCGGGGCGGGTTAGCAGGGTCGATCTCGTCAGCCACGGCAACGTAATTATCTGAATATCGCCGTTTTGGGTCGTGATGCGATGGGTTTCCAGGCGATCGCCCACCACAAACCCCGGTACGCCCAAGGTGCGATAGATGCACAAACTCGCGCCGCCTTGCCCTTGGGAATGCTGATCATGATTGCCAATTAGCAGCACCGTCGGAATCTGGGCATCGGCAAGACGACGAAACTGGCTGGCAAAGGCTTGTTGCACATAGGGTGGCGGTGTGGCATCGGGAAAGGCATCACCGCCAAACAGCACCAGATCCACAGGTTCGGCAAGGGCGCGATCTATGCAGCGGCTCAACGTCTGCACAAAATCCTCTAGGCGCGTATTCAAGCCCGTTTCAGGATTGACTCGCCCGTGGATAAAACCACTGCCCATGTGAATATCCGAGAGATGCAGAATGTTGATCATGGTGCAATTTTGATCAGGGGGCAATTTTGATCAGGGGGCAGGCGCGATAGCGCTTCGCTCGACGAAGTTGTTCGCACTTGCAAACAACTTCCTCAATACTACCCGCGTGGGGACTGCGGCGCACCGCTTAACGGTGTTTTGGTAGAGAAGTCCCCGATTCAATCAGGATTTTAGCGATGTTCCTTTCCTCTTTTGAACTGTGGGTCAAACCGATCGCACCCCTCCCTTTGACCCAGCACATCAAGTTCTAGTCCCTCCAAAACTGCCCTCACCCTAGCCCTCACCCCAAAATACTTATGTCTACACACTTCCAGCCGATCGCCCACAGTTGGGTTGCCAAACATCCAAACCCAGTTGGCGTTGTTGAATTCATTGGTGGAGCGCTGTATGGCACAGTGCCCCATCTCACCTACTCCCACTTCTTAAGCTACTTGCACGATGCCGGATATACCGTGATTGCGGTGCCGTTTCCTATGGGATTCAATCATGCCGCGATCGCTGAATGGCTTTTATCAGAACGCGATTCCATTCGGGCAGAGCTTGCCTATCCACCCGAACTTCCTCATCTATGGGTGGGGCACAGCGTGGGATGCAAATACCTCGCCCTGCTAGAAGCCAAAGGCAAGATTATGAATCAACCAAGCTTGCTGATGGCTCCTGATATTTCCGACACCCGCGATGCACTGCCCATTCCCGCCCTTGCCAATTTACTCGATCTCTATCATCTCGGTGTCACGCCCACCCGCCGCGAAACCCAACGCCTGATTTGCGACAGTCGCCTGTTTAACCTGACGGCGCTAATCTCGTTTCAGCAGGATAATATTGCTGGCAATAAAAATGACACGGACGATAACAGCGATGTTGCCTGGTTGATTCAAGAGTTGCAAAACCGTCAGGGTGCCTATTTCCCTTGGGCTGAAATTCCCGGTGGGCACCGAGAACCGATTGGCATTCGGCTAGAGGATGTGGTGCTAAACCCAAATTTACATCAATGGCTAGACCCGATCGCCCTACGGCAGCTAGAACCAATGGCGATCGACTTCCTCTCCAAATTAAGGTACAGAATGCATGACTCAAGCTTTACTTGAACCGTAACGAAACTGGATACTTCACTTTTCACAAACGTTGGCAGAGCTTCAAACAGCATCCGGGTCTTCTCCCAACTCCCGTAGCCGCGCCGCCAATCGGTCTGCCCGGTGCCGTTCCTGCTCTACCTGAGCTTCAGCCTGATTTAGGGCAACGGCTAATTCATCAGGAATGAGTAACTTTTCCCCAGTATCCAACCGATAAAACGCAATCAGCTTGCCATCCACGGCGAGACGCAACTGTAAGGGCTGACTTTGGGAGTCAGTAATGGGTTCGTAAACTTCTCCCCGCAAGCGATAGCCGCGCAACTGTTCCGGTATCCATTCCCCTTTGGGATCAAACTGCCAGTATTCCTGCACCCCAAGTTGTTCATAGAGTGTTTTCTTAAATCCCTCATCCTGCTGCCGGGTGCCTTTAGAGGTCATTTCAAAGATGACCGCAGGCACCTGTTCCTCTTCCCAGATCTTGTAGTTATCCCGTCCACCCGGCGAAACGTCAAGAATCACCATTACATCGGGAGCCGTCCGCAGGCGAGGAAACCCTTGGGCATAATAGAGAAACTGATTGCCTAAAACCGTTGCCTGCCGATCGCTAAGAAACTGACGCAGCACCTCTAAGACGATCGCCAACACATAGAAATGATCATAGGTTTCTGCCACAGGTTCACCGTCGCCAGTTGGGTAGAAGAGTTCAGTAGGCTGGAGATTGGGTAAGAGTGTCGTCATACTCTACTACTACAGGTTATTCAGCTATTGTACTTGCCCTGCCAAAAATACGGATTTGATTGAGCAGTCTGCTCATAAAAAAGCAGCGATCGCAATCAATTTTGTCATCGACTGCGATCGCTGTTTTTAATCAAAACTAGACTACTAAGCAGCAGCCTGACGTTCTTTGGCTTCCTTAATCACCTCTTCCGCGACGTTGCTGGGGCAAGGCGCGTAGTGGGAGAATGACATGGAGAACTGTCCCCGACCAG
>JBGTAZ010000262.1:0-9409 GCA_041749615.1 Leptolyngbyaceae cyanobacterium
TTGCTTTTAGAGACTGCAACCGGAATCGTCAAACTTCATTGCACCTCACGCTTTGGGTTTCTGGGAGATCTATTTCCCAAAGCTACCCGTCCGGCAGATTTAATCAATCACACCGTTGTCACAACGGGATGGTTACGACGCGGCACAACGTCTTGGCTAGATGTAGACACGTTGCGAAGTTCAAGCGGACGGGTGAGTCAGAGCGCTCATCCGGTTTGGTCTACGATCGCAGGCGCGATCGCGGCGCTCCTCGGCATTTTGACCATCCTCAACATTTAGTCTAAAAACTCAGATTCAAGCGGGCACTTTTAACTTCTGCTCAACATCGAATCTGTTGGAATGCAAATCAAATTATCGCCTTGGGTGCAAATCATCCCCTTTTGACGCAATTTACCCATCAAACGGGTAACAGTGACGCGGGTAGAACCAATTGCGCTACCGATTTGAGCATGAGTTAGGGGAAAAGGTAAGCAGTAGCCGTTTTCGGAAGGCTCACCAAACTCTTCAATCAGCAGGGTTAAAAAGCCCAGCAACCGATCAATCGTGCGTCGCTGCCCTAAAGTGCTGAGCCAAAGCAACTTACGTTGATGCTGATAGCGGAAGGCATCTAGCACCTCTCTACGAAAGTGGGGCCAATTGTCTAAATCATGCCAATACATCCACAAAACAGAGGTTTGATCGACATGGGCATAGCTTTGTAAAGTAAACGGAGACTGCGCCACGATTTCAAAAGGCTGACCCGCTCCTACAAACCCTAAAAATGCCTCTTCCGGAGTCACATTTGCGGTTCGCGTTAGATTGCTGGTGGCATTTACTTGAGCGCTACCCACCAAGCGAACCGCGCCGCGCTGCACCAAATAAAGCAATCCGGGTCGTGCTGGAATTCTTTCATCTTTGGCAAACGATCGCACCCGATAATGTTCCTGCGACCAATCGATGATCCGTTGCCACGTTAGAAAGGGACGCGATGCCTCTGAGGTATTAGAAGATACTGAGTACATAGGTGAGAGGCTGAAAGTAACAGCAGAAGTTCAAAAAATATTTATTTCTTAAAGTAGAGCATTGCAAGCCTACATCATGAAGAAGAATTACTCTTTTGTCATTAGTCTACCTTTACATCTCTCTTGGTAACCTTTTTAGGGCTATAAAATTTAGGGCTATAAAATGTGCATCTAGGTAGACTCGAAGAAAAAGCTGTTAGATGAATACTGCTTGAATAGCATAAACAGCCGTAAAATTTGGTGCGGACAGCACATCTCATCAAAGCAATAATAGACTATTAAAAAAATACTGACTGTTCAAGCTAGTTTTCGCTAACAGATGACCTTTGACACAATCTAATTTACAGTCCCGATTTACACAGTAGATTCACATAGTTTGACGAGTACCGTATTGCAAGTTACGCTGTGTTCGCCTAAGCACCTGTTGCAAATTATACTGCAAGATACTTTGCTGTCAGAAGAAAATTTTTTGGGCATCCATCCCAGTCATAGTCCGCTGTTAAAAAGTAGGTTGCAAACTCAAAAAGGGTTACTGAAACGCATTCATAAAAATAGTCAGCTAACCTATCTATCAGCAGTTCCTCATCAAATATGCGTCTATACAAATGTTTGTGCTGCCAAAGTGTCAGATATTCTAGCCGTACAACTATCTGGATATACGTCTGATTATGCCTGTTCCCCAATCCCTGCTGGTTTGGTGGCGGGTTTATTAGACCATATTGAGATTCAAGCAACTCCGTCTGGATATTTAGAATTTAGGATAGGTGATGGGGCGATCGCCCATTGGCTCAACTGCCTAACCCAACCGATCACCGCCCTTTTTGTTTCCGCTGATTCCCATGCCCTACGCGCTTCGTCTCAGTCCCAAATAACTGAACACCCCCATCGAAACCTATTTCCGATTCAACATGCTCATGCGCGATGTTGTTCGTTGTTACGTCTTGCAGCCCAACAGCAGATCATTGGGCTGAGCTTGCCAGAGAAACCTTGCCAATGGCAATGGATGCAGCCCAACCTAATTTCTTGGTTAACAATAGACCAATCGCTTTGCACTAAAGAGGTTTCGGAGCGGCAGTTAATTAATCACTGCTTTGCCGTATTGGATGAACTGCCCTGGCAAGGGGACACTTCGCACCACAATATTCAGCCTCCGCCGCTTCATCGGGATCGGATCATAAATCTTGCTCAAAACTTGGCTCAGGCGTTTCATGCCATGCATCAACAGTGCCAAATTTGGGGCGATTTGCAAGAGGAAGGACGCGATCGCCTAACTGCTCACTTTGCGCTTATTTTAGTGGCTCAACGACTGCTATACGGACTTTTACAGATTGGGCTTGATGTTATTGCCCCTGAAAAATTGTAGAAGAACTGATTTTTTTGCTTTTCGAGCTGCCTCATTAAGTTACTTCTAAAGATTCTTCATTTCTATGGCTTTAGCAAGATGTGGTGCCAGCATTCGGCATCAGAAAATTAGAACAACAGCTTATGAGTTCATCCCCGTTTTGCAAATATGCCTTCATCCCAATGCCCCTACTCCGCACGCCCCATGGTCTACTCCCGTTTTGGGCGCAGGGGAGCCAATTCAAAGTCTTTCTCCTGCCCTGAGAAAGGGGTTTAGGTGAGAGCTTTGTGCACATGGGGGATGCAGCCCAATTGACGGTTATCCGTACCTGACAGATTTCTAATATCTCTTTAAACATATCGGTAAACCCTTTTTTAATAAACCCTTTTCCCAGCACTATTGGGCTGGAAAGTTTTACCCCTTTAAAAGATTTAGCTCATTATAAACCGGAGGTTTCCATGCGAATTGCACAAATAGCACCACTTTGGGAGCAGGTTCCGCCTGCTACTTATGGTGGCTCAGAGTTGGTTGTGAGTCTGCTAACCGAGGAATTGGTACGGCGGGGGCATGAAGTGACTCTATTTGCCTCCGGCGACTCAACCACGACTGCCAAGCTAGAATCAGTTCACCCAAAAGCATTACGGCTCGACCCAACTATTAAAGAGGTAGGCATTTATGAAATGCTTCAGTTGAGTCAAGTGTATGAACGGGCGAGCGAGTTTGATGTGATCCATTCCCACATGGGCTGCGCGGGATTACCTTATGCTAGTTTGGTCAAAACACCGACAGTGTATACATTACACGGCATTTTTACACCCGACAATGAAAAGATGTTTGTTCATGCCCGTCGTCAACCCTTCATTAGCATCTCTAACTCTCAACGGGAACCCAGACTCAATTTGAACTGTGTGGCGACGGTTTACAACGGCGTTGATACTTCAGCGTATCGGTTTTATCCTAAACCCAGCGACCCGCCCTATCTAGCATTTTTGGGTCGGATGTCGCCAGAAAAAGGAACTCACTTAGCGATCGCGATCGCGAAACAAACCGGCTGGAACCTTAAAATTGCTGGCAAAATTGATGCAGTTGACGTGGAGTATTTTGAACAAGAAGTCAAACCTCACATTGACGGTGCTCAAATACAATTTTTGGGTGA
This sequence comes from Leptolyngbyaceae cyanobacterium, assembly GCA_041749615.1. Taxonomy (GTDB): domain Bacteria; phylum Cyanobacteriota; class Cyanobacteriia; order Leptolyngbyales; family Leptolyngbyaceae; genus ULC077BIN1. The sequence goes on from JBGTAZ010000262.1 coordinate 3,500, forward strand.
AGCAAATCACGCTCAGAAAAACGTCCTTTTAGGAAATGCAGTGGCGACTTTGTTTCCGATCACCTGGAGAGAACCGTTTGGCTTAGTCATGGCTGAGTCGATGGCAGCAGGAACGCCTGTGATTGCCATGAATTTGGGATCTGCGCCCGAAGTGATTGCTCACGGCAAAACCGGATTTTTGTGTCATACCGTGGACGAATGCATCCAAGCATTAAGCAAAATTGACACGATTGATCGACAAGCCTGTCGTCAGCATGTGGAAGCCAATTTTAGCGCTCAGCGGATGACCGATGGCTATGAGGCAGTCTATCAACAAGTTTTGGCGGAGCGTTTTGCTCAAAATGGTCGCTCTTTGGTCAATGCCTTGAAATAACCTAACGGGTTAAAAAAACACTAAAAAGCAGTGAGCAATCCCGCTCACTGCTTTTTGTTTCAAAACCACCTGTAGTCTTTGCGATTAGAGGCTTTGCAATTAGACTATTGCGCTGCAACGAGTTCCGGTGCCACTGATTCAGGCGCGATCGCGGCGGCTACGGGGTAAACGCTAACTTTCTTACGGGTTTTTCCGAAGCGTTCAAAGGTAACAACGCCTGCAATCAGAGCAAACAGAGTGTCATCACTGCCGATGCCTACATTGTTGCCAGGGTGATGTTTAGTGCCTCGTTGACGCACCAAAATGTTGCCAGCTTTAACCACTTGACCGCCATAGCGCTTCACACCTAGGCGTTGAGCGTTAGAATCGCGACCGTTACGTGTGCTGCCTGTCCCTTTCTTATGAGCCATACTTTCCTTCCCTACTTTTTTAGCGCTTAAATTTGCAGATGAGATTTATCATCAAAATTTTATTCGACAGCTTGGGCTGCTTCAGCCTTTTCAGATGCTGCTTCAGCCTTTTCAAAATCGACATATTGAGTAGGAGTGTCAGCAACAGTGCTAGCGCTACCCAGCGATCGCCCAGCAATGTTAATGCTATCAATCATCAATCGCGTTAGCTCTTGACGGTGACCCTGTTTCTTCCGAGTCTTTTTCTTGGGACGCATCTTATAAACGATGATCTTTCGACCCCGCATGTGGCTTAAAACCGTGCCCTCAACCGTTGCCCCATCCACAAAGGGTTGCCCAACGTGAATGTCAGCATCATTCTGGACGTAAAACACCTTGTCAATACTGACCTTGCCATCGGGTTCAACAGCTAACCGCTCTATGTCATAAAAGCGACCGGGTTCAACCCGAAATTGCTTGCCACCCGTCTCAATAATTGCGTAAACCATTAATTTTTGCCTCAAGTGCGCCGTACAGGTAGCTAAAAAGCGATCGCGCATTTCAACTTTGGATGTGACCTGATCCGAGCAAAAAAATACAACAGCTACCAATTGTCACGAATTACGATCGCATCTGTCAAGCATATTTTGAGAAAAGTGGAATGAAAGACCCACCTCAAAAATATTTTAGGGATAGATACCTCAATTACTGACGTTTGGCAGATTTTCAGCCATGATCATGGATAGCTTTGGCTAAGTTCTAGCTATTTTTTAGTATCAAGAAGATAACAGTTGCTTTTAAAAGTGGAGGAAATCAGTGTGGGTTGGCGAATTCGAGCTATTCGTGGTGCAACAACGGTTACAGACAACTCTATTGATGCGATTCGAGAAGCAGTGCATGAACTGCTCAATGAGCTTGAAGCGCGCAACCAGTTAGAAATGGAAGAAATTGTCAGCGTCACTTTTTCGGTGACTAAAGATTTGGATGCCATCTTTCCGGCGGCGATCGCCCGTGAGCGCCCTCATTGGTCACAGGTTCCATTACTGGATGTTCAGCAGATGCATGTTAAAGGCAGCTTGCCCAGATGCATTCGCTTTTTGATTCATTTCAATACGCCGAATCCCAACATCGAAATCCATCACCCTTACCTACGCTATGCAAAAAACCTCCGCCCCGATTGGACATTTGTTGAAGCCGCACTTACATCCAAGTAACTTACATTCAAGTAAAGTGTGTCCGTTATTGTCGAAAATGTCGAAAATAAGGAACTAAAAATGGCTCCCGAAATAAAGGTGAACCTGAAATCCTTATATGAAATGGACTACCAACTTTGGTTAGATAGCACTCTGGCACAGTTGCGATCGCAGGATTTTAGCCAGATTGATTTAGAAAACTTGATTGAGGAGATAGAGAGTTTGGGTAAAAGCGACAAACGATCTATTTCTAGTTACCTAGTGCGGCTGTGTGAACATCTCCTCAAGATTCAATATTGGGAAGTTGAACGAAGAACTTGCTTTAGAGGTTGGAAACTAGAAGTAGTGAACTTCCGCTTACAAATTCAAGCCATCCTGAAAGATAGCCCTAGTCTCAAAAACTATCTCCATGACACCTTTGCGATCGCCTATCAAAATGGTAGAAAGCTTTTCCTCACCGCTAGCGAACTGAATGCCGACCTTATTCCTGAGATGCCAGAGTTTACTCTAGAGCAAACTTTGGATGAAGACTGGCTCCCTTGGCACCCTCAATAGTTTGTCTGGACTCATCACTTGAGCGAGGCTTAAGCGATCGCTGAGAGGTTGTCTATGAGAGAGTGTCTATGAAAATCAAAATTGTCTGCGGTGGCTAATCTCAAGCGATCGCTGCCGCTTGCCGCTAAAATGGAAACCTATTGTTGTGCAAGAAAGTTTCCATGACCGCATCGGCTCCCGCAAAAACGCAGTATGAGGCAGTGATTGGGTTGGAAACTCATTGCCAACTCAACACGAATACCAAAATTTTCTCGCCTAGCTCAACCAAATTTGGCGAACCGCCCAATACGTTAATCGATCCAGTTTGCATGGGTTTACCCGGAACCTTGCCCGTATTGAATCAGGCGGTGTTGGAATCTTCGGTGAAAATGGGGCTTGCCTTAAACTGCCAAATTGCGCCCTATAGCAAGTTCGATCGCAAACAGTATTTCTACCCCGATCTGCCGAAGAACTACCAAATTTCCCAATTTGATCTGCCGATCGCAGAACACGGCTTTTTGAACATTGAACTCTACGACAAAGAAACGGGAACCGCAACCTACAAGCGGATCGGCGTGACCCGGTTGCACATGGAAGAAGACGCAGGAAAACTTGTGCATGGCGGCGGCGAACGGCTTTCGGGGTCTACCTACTCGCTGGTGGATTATAACCGGGCAGGGGTGCCGCTGATGGAAATTGTCTCTGAACCCGATATTCGCACAGGTCAAGAAGCTGCCGAGTATGCTCAAGAAATTCGCCGGATTGTGCGATATCTCGGCGTTGGCGATGGCAATATGCAAGAAGGCTCTCTGCGCTGTGACGTGAATATTTCGGTGCGTCCGGTGGGGCAAAAAGAGTTTGGCACGAAGGTAGAGATCAAAAATATGAACTCCTTCAGTGCGATTCAGCGGGCGATCGAATACGAGATTGAACGTCAGATTGCGGCGGTTGAAGCGGGCGAAACGCTGGTGCAAGAAACTCGCCTGTGGGAAGAGGGCGCTCAGCGCACCATTAGTATGCGGAAGAAGGAAGGGTCGAGCGACTATCGCTATTTTCCAGAACCCGATTTGGCACCGATTGAAGTCTCTGCCGCACAATTGGCAGACTGGCGATCGCAACTGCCTGAACTGCCTGCCCAAAAACGCCATCGGTATACTGCTGACTTGGGCTTGTCGGTTTATGATGCCCGTGTGTTGACCAACGATCGCGCCACAACCGAATACTTTGAAGCGGCGATCGCGGCAGGTGCTTCCGCAAAACTGGCGGCAAACTGGATTATGGGTGACTTAGGCGCTTACCTCAATAGCAATGCCCATCTCAGCATTGCTGAGTTGCCCCTAAAACCACAGAGTTTGGCAGAACTGATTGGGCTAATTGAAGACCGCACGATTAGTAACGCGGCGGCTAAAACCATTTTGCAAGAACTGCTGACCCAAGGCGGTTCTGCCAAAGCGATCGTGACGCGGGATGGATTGGGGCAAATTTCGGATACGGGTGCACTGGAAACCGCGATCGATGAAGTATTGATCGAAAATCCGAAAGAGTTGGAACAGTATCGGGGAGGCAAAACAAAGCTGTTGGGCTTTTTTGTCGGTCAAGTGATGAAAAAAACTGGCGGTCGAGCCGATCCTAAACTGACGAATCAGTTGGTTAGCAAAAAACTAAATAGCTAACTAGAAGTCAGTCCTATTCGAGCTTCCAAGCTGAGAGGCATCCTATGAAACGGCTTTTCTCCTAACTCTGAGGGGCATAAAGAGAGATTTCTTCATGAAAAAAACATCAATAGGGGGTGACACCCCCCACCCTTAAGATGGCATACTGTGTTTAGTAGATGCACCCTGATGATAGGGAGAGACGCTTAGCGCCTCTCCCTTTTTTGTTGAAAGTTTTTTGAAGCCGCGATCGCCCTTCTAAATCCCCTAGATGTTACCCATCAGCAGGTGTGAATTGACCCAGAGCGGTCTCGTCTCTACTTATGTGTGAAGTTTCCCGAAGCGATGGGAATTCTTTTGGTAGGAAAGATATAGTCCCAATTCGCAAATTGCCTAAATGAATAATAATCGCCTGCATCAAATTGAGGAACACTTAGATATCCTGCGAGAGCAGCAAGCTTCTTTAGAGCGAGAAGCGCTGCTTACAACAGGGTTACCAAAAACTCATGCAGAGCAGCGATTGCGGCTAGAAATCAAGCCAAAAATTCGTGATTATGAGCAAGAATACTGGCAGATTTTAGCCGAAGAAGCCAACCAGCTAGCCATCCTTGAACCAGAAGCAGAGGTGGCGATAGCCGAGATTGTCGAAACGGTTGCACGGATCGAAGCACAACCGCCCGATACTTACTCTGCCGAAATGCTGCAAATCTTGCGGGAAATTCGGGACAAACTGAACCAGCCAGGAACGACTGCCGCTGCAAAGCTTAAGGGTGTGATTTCGTCTATTCCACCCTTTATTGGCGTTTCCTACGAAGCAGAACTGGATACCGAAAACTTTTTCCGCAAGCATTTCCCCACGTTTACGCGCGTTATCAAAGGTGCGGCAAAAAAGTAATCGCTCTTGTTCCCAAAGGGGACGAGCAGGAGCCGCGATTTCAAGTTCCCTATCGACGGAATCAGCACTTCACCGGGCGATCGCAACTGTTGCAAGACCTGCACGATGCGCGCACGACTACGGGCAAAGCCGCGGTGAATCAGGCAGCGGCACTCAGCGGCTTAGGTGGGATTGGCAAAACCCAAACCGCCGTGGAGTATGCCTATCGCTATTTTTATGACACTCCCACCTATGAATGGGCGTTTTGGGTCAAGGCAGACACGGAATTAGCGGTGGTCACGGACTTGGCAAAACTTGCCCGATCGCTCGATTTAGGCGATGGCACCTTGGAAGAATTAGCAGCGCGATCGCTCCGATGGTTGGAGACTCATCAAAACTGGCTGCTGATCTTTGACAACGCCGATCAGCCGGAAATGGTGAAACCCTGGTTGCCGCGCAATCCGCAGGGGCGAGTATTGCTAACCTCACGGGCACCGCGATTTACCAGTCTGGGCATTAAAATCCCGATCTCGGTGAAAAAATTCTTGTTGGAAGAGTCGATCGCCTTTTTGCGCGATCGCACCGCTCGACCTGATCTAGATGCCGCTGAATTCGCCGCAGCCACTGCGCTGGCAACGGAGCTAGACGGGTTGCCCTTGGCATTAGAACAAGCCGCCGCCTACATCGCGCAGATGAGCGTGTCGTTTGCAGTCTATTGGCATTACTACCAGCAGCAGCGCTTGGTCTTGCTAGAGAAAGGCTTACCCGAAACCGGAGACTATCCCCAATCCGTCGCCACTACCTGGCTGTTGAACTTTGAGCAAGTGGAACAGCGATCGCCTGCCTCAGTGCCGATTTTGCAGTTGAGCGCCGTGTTAGCCGCCGATGACATTGC
>JBGTAZ010000263.1:0-5710 GCA_041749615.1 Leptolyngbyaceae cyanobacterium
GAAGGTTTGCACTGCGGGTCGGGGACGGTCTGTGGGCAGCGACAGTAGCGTGGGAGCGTCTGCGAGTTGCTGTTGCCAATAATCCAGTTGACGTTGCAAAACATCCCCCTGCAACCACTCACGTTGCCAGATGGCAAAATCAGCATATTGGATTGGGAGCGGCGTTAGCGGCGACGGCTGATCTTGAACGTAGTTATTGTAGAGGGCTGTAAGTTCCTGAACAAATACTCCTCTTGACCAACCGTCACTCACAACATGGTGCAGACACACCAATAAAATCCGTTCCGTCTCAGACAGCACGACTAAGGTCGCTCTAATTAATGATTCACTTGCCAGATCAAAGGATTGAATCGCGTGTTGTTTCGCGTGTCGTTGTGCAGCAGTTTCTTGTTCAGTTGCTGAGAGATGCTGCAAATCAATAACCGATATTGTCCAGGTTGTCTCAGCGTGAATGATTTGCGCTGCCTCTCCACTCACTGTGATGAAGTTAGTCCGTAATGCCTCATGGCGCTGAATAATCTCTTTTAAGCTCTGTTCTAAGGCAGCAAGCTTCAGCGTTCCAACTAGATGTAAAGCAAAAGGAACGTTGTATAAGGCACTGTTCGGCTCAAACTGATCCAAAAACCATAATCGAGCTTGAGCAAAGGACAAAGGTAACTTAGCATCTCTTGCCCTGGGTAAAATAGATGGTGCAGTCAGTCCTAAGGTTTGTTGCTGTAACTGCTGGATCAATTGACCCAATTCGGCTACTGTTTGCTGAGAGAATAAACTACGCAGAGGGAGTTCTACCTGAAACGCATTGCGGATGCGCGAAACCAACTGAGTTGCGAGTAACGAGTGTCCCCCCAATTCAAAGAAGTTGTCATAGATGCCCACTGGCTCCACCCGCAAAACTTGCGCCCAAATCTGGGACAACAATTCTTCAATGGGATTGCGGGGGGCGACATAGTGATCACGTTGTTCGCTATGGAAATCAGGGGCAGGTAGGGCACGGCGATCGACTTTGCCGTTGGGAGTGAATGGTAGGGACTCCAGAAACACAAAAGCCGATGGCACCATATACTCAGGTAGCTTGGCTTTCAAGAACTGCCGCAATTCGCTGCTGATGGGTGTTATCTCTTTTGCAGGGACGAGATAAGCAACTAACCGCTTATCATTAGGCACATCTTCACGGGCAATGACGACAACTGTACGAATATGGGGATGTTGACTCAGGACTGTTTCAATTTCGCCCAACTCAATGCGGAATCCCCGCACTTTCACTTGATTGTCGATCCGTCCCAAGTATTCAATATTGCCATCCGGTAAGTAACGGGCTAAGTCCCCGGTTTTATAGAGGCGGGATTGGGGGTCAGGGCTGAAGGGATTGGGGATGAATTTTTCCTGGGTTAACTCAGGGCGGTTAAGGTAGCCGCGTGCCAATCCTGCTCCACTAATGTGCAACTCTCCGGGTACACCCACAGGGACGGGTTGAAGATGGGAATCAAGAATGTAGATCTGAGTATTCGCAATCGGACGACCGATCGGGACAACCTGCCCAGGCAACTCTTGCTTACAGTCCCAGAAAGTGGCATCAATACAAGCTTCCGTTGGTCCGTAGAGATTGTATAAGTTTACATCTAACTGACTCAGTAAGCCCTCTTGCAAAGCAACGGGTAAGACTTCACCACCACAGAAAACTCGTTTAAGGGAGTGACAAGATTCGATCCCTTCCTGTTCTAAAAACAGTTGCAACAACGATGGCACAAATTTAACAGTCGTTACTTGCTGCGTGATAACGGAGCTTAAGAGGTACGCTGGGTCAGTATGCCCTTCTGGTCGAGCCAGTTGCAACTGTCCGCCTACCAACAAAGGGGCATAGAATTCATGAACCGAGGCATCAAAACCAAATGGAGTTTTTTGAAGAACTTTATCGTTGTTAGTGAAGGAGAATGCTGTTTGCATCCAGAACATATGGTTGCAGAGGTTACTGTGCGATAGCATCACTCCCTTCGGTTGACCAGTAGAACCAGAGGTATAGATGACATACGCTAAGTGACTCGCTTTTGTAGCAATGGCAGGGTTAGCCTGACTCCATTTGCCAGAAACCTGCCACTCCGTATCTAAACAGACAACACGCGCCTGAGATTGAGGTAAAGCTTCTACGAGCCGCTGTTGGGTCAGCAGCACTCTTACCTGAGAGTCTGCCAGCATGAAGCTTAAGCGTTCTTGAGGATATTCGGGGTCGAGGGGAACATACGCTCCACCTGCCTTGAGAATCCCGAAAATTCCCACCACCATCTCTAGCGATCGCTCCACACACAGCCCCACCAGTTCATCGGCTCTCACGCCAAAAGACTGCAAATAATGGGCTAACTGGTTCGCACGACAGTTTAATTCGCGGTACGTCAGATGTTGATTCTCAAATACGACTGCGATCGCATCGGGTGTTCGTTCAACCTGTTCTTCAAACAACTGGTGGATGCACTTATCCTGCGGAAAATCTATCTGAGTTTGATTCCACTCAACCAATAACTGCTGATTCTCAACGTCTGTGAGTAGCGGTAATTGCCAAATCTGCTGCTGGGGATCAGCAACAATTGCTTCTAGCAAGGTGACAAAATGCCCTGCCATACGGGCAATTGTCGTTGCCTCAAAAAGGTCACTATTGTATTGCCAACAAAGATAGAAGATGCCCTCAGCTTCCATCACCATTAAATTTAAGTCTAAGTCTGCACCGCGTTGAAATCCAAGCACATAGGGCTTCATCTCAAAAACTGGCTCTTGAAAATGCGACAAATCCTCTGTTAGCGGAGGATCGATTCGAGATTGCCAGGTAAGCCCCACCTGCCAGGTGAAACCCACTTGACACAAGGGAGAACGGCTCACATCCCGCTGCTGTTGAAGCTTGTCTGGCAAGAGAGAAAATGGATAATGTTGATGCTTTTGGGCTTCTTTTACTGTGTGACCCACTTGAGCAAGGAATTCTTGGAATGAAGCATTTTCTTTGATGGGCGTTCTCAAGACCACACGGTTTGTAAAATAACCAATCATGTCTTGAAAAGTCATGTCTTGAAATTCTCTACTGCCCCGACCTCGCATTGGGGTTCCGATGAGAATGTCTTGTTGCTCGGTGTAGCGATAGAGCAACACATTGAAGGCTGCGAGCAGAAGTTTATATAAGCTTGTTCCAGAAGCTAAAACTAAATCATTAATTTTTTCAAGTAACTGCTGATTTAATGGGAGAATGTGCCCTTCTCCTCGATAAGTTTTAATAGATGGACGAGGTTTGTCCGTCAGTAAGTTCAAAGTTGGCAATTCCCCAGCTAATTGCTTTTGCCAGTATTGCCAAAGTTTTTCACCTCGCGCACTGGACAGCATATCTAATTGCCAGTTGACAAACTTTAGATAAGGATTGCAGGGTTCATCACTATTAATAAATGATTCACTTTTCTTTTCTTGCTCTTGATTTGTTGCTTTGATCGCTGCAATATAAGCTGCTTGAAACTCACAAATCAGCGAATCAACAGTTCGCAAATCTCCTGCAATGTGGTGCATCATTATCAGGAGAATATGCTCGTTCTCGGAACAACTAAATAGAGCAACTCTTAAAACCGAATCTTTTTCCAGGTTGAAAGGGCGATCGGTTTCAGCGAAGATTCGCTCCCTCAGATAGTCTTCGCTCCAATTGCCAGCATCAATAACCTGAACATCTAATTTCGATTGCTCATGAATTTGCTGAGCAGGTTTACCTTCGTGAACGGTGTAGGTAGTTCTGAGAATCGGATGGCGTTCAACAATCTTTTCCCATATTTGGGTAACAGTAGCAATGTTTAAATACGAATTAATTCTTGCAGTAAGAAATATATTATAAGCAACGCTTTCAGGTGCCATCTGGTAGATAAACCATAGCGCCTGCTGACCATAAGAAAGTGGGTAATTTGCTTCTACAATTTTGCTCATTTAAATTCCTTGAAATCCTCATAGCCTGATGCCGCACTACTATGCCGTAGACTCTCTCAATAGATATACTTCAAAACTTAAATGAAACTTACTCGCCTCTGCTATGCAGGAGAATCTAATAGTAAACTGCACAACTCGTCGATTTCTTGGCTCTTTTCGTCAATCAGGCAACGGGCTATTGCTTTTAGTTTACGGATGTTGTCAGGTTTAACATTATCGATCGCTTCTGTTTCATTCGTTAAAATAGCTTGGAACCGATAGTAGTTTTTAGTGGCTGGGTGATTAGCCTCAAAAAAACGTTCTAGTTCTCCAGCTACCACATCACTACTCCCATCAAACGCAACACTTAGAAGAGGCATTGCCCATTGTAATAGTCCCCAGTTCTTGGCTTCGTAATAAGAGTAGGCGCTCGTTAATGAGCCTGTCCCTAAAGAAACAACTAGGAAATCCTCCGGATTCAGAACCGATGTCTTTTTCTGGCTACTCACTCGTGCTTCCGAAAGCGCTAAATTGGCTGGATTATTAGCAACTAATCCTCCATCCACTAACGTATAGAAACGGTTTGCGTTATCGTGAGCCGCAATACGTTGGGGAGCAAAATAACTGGGAGTAGCACTAGTGGCAAGGGCTGCATCTGCAAGGGTAAATCCTGAACATAACTTGCGATAATTTCGAGATTCTGTCTGTTGCTTCGCCAATTTATTTGTGAAAAACACAGGAATCCGCTGCTCAATATCGTAGCTGGTTACGAAAACCTCTTTAAGATTATTTTCTAAAAGAGCGTCTCCAAAATAGCGCTTTAAAAGCTCCACCCTTTCCTCAGAAGAGTATTTAGGACGGATAAATATATCCTCTAGTGGACCGAGTATTTTTTCAAAAAGTGGTTCATAAAATACGTCCACCCCATATTCAACAAGGAGTTTAGCAAGCTCTTGAGCACTGTATTCAGCGATCGGCTCACCCTCGCCTGATGCTGGATTTGATCGGGGTTTAGTTAGTCCAAGTGCTAGAATCCCTCCCGTTGAAGTGCCAGCAATTAAATCGAATAAACTAAAAATCTGCTTCTGGGTTCGCTTTTCGATTTCTGCCAGAATGAGGGCGGGAATAATACTCCGAATTCCCCCTCCATCAATGGCAAGTATCCTATATTTGCGCGTCGCTGCTGTATTCAGATGGTTCTGACTTTCGTCATGAGTTAGCGTTTCTGATTGCTCTTGTACTTGAAGACTGACTGGCACTTGAGGACTGACTGGCACTTGAGGACTGACTAGAATTTCGCTTTGATCAGTTTGGATGATTTCGACTTCCTCTGCTTTTGCTTGGGATGTTAGGAGGTCTGAAGTATTTTCAGGTTGTACTTCTGCTGTTTTCTCTTTTTCTCGTTGAACCGCATCTTCCCTTGTCGTAGGTGCTTGGGCGATCGCTTCTTGAGTTGAGGATTCTTCCTGAAAGGCAGTAGTTTCCTTGGGAGAGGAAGATTCCTCTAAACTGCTTGCGATCTCACTTTGTTTTTCATCTTCACCGGAGGATTTTTTGACCATAAATGGAAACTCTACTGAGTTCCAAATCGGATTGCCACGCAACTTTCCATTGTGAGTGGATTCAGTCCGGTCTCGGATGGTTATCCCTTTTCCATCGTCCAATATCCAATAAGCGACTAATCCTGCCTCATTCCCAGCTAGAGGTTGACTTCGTTGCGTTTGAATTTCCGTTGACGAACAGGAGTAGTTCCAAACGCTGATGTTAGCTAATTGACCTGTGAAATAGA
>JBGTAZ010000264.1:0-9483 GCA_041749615.1 Leptolyngbyaceae cyanobacterium
GAAAAAGGTCGTCCCCAGGATGTAACTGAAGCCCTGACCTTGATGCAGGCAGAAGTCAAGGTTCGCCGCGATGCCGAAACAATGGATACGCTGGCGTTGGCGTTTGCTCAGTTGGGGCGCTGGCAAGACGCACAGCAGGCAATGCGAGCAGTTCTGCAATCAGGCATTCGCGACCCAGCATTGTTTTACCGGGCAGGCATGATTGAGCAGGCGTTGGGGCGATCGCCCCAAGCAACAGCGTTCTTTAAAGCCGCTCAGGAGACCGATCCGACGTTTGATGACCAGGCACGACAAGCCCTGGGTTTGGGAGTTGGCTTATTAGGGTTGAATTAAGAGGAAACAGTCATGTCCCGCAAGTGGCGTTTAATCAGGTTTGGTATTCTCTCATTTTTGGGTTCATTGCTGCTATCGATGCTGTTGGCAACCCCCAGTCAGGCACACTGGGCGGATTTGTCGGTGGCAGATATTGCAGCGGGCGAAACCACGACTCAAATGACCCTCACCTTTCCTACAGGCTTGATTGCCTCTGCTGATGACAACCGAGATGGACAGCTTTCACCGGATGAAGTTCGCAAGCATCGGGCTGAGCTTCAGAGCTTTTTGGGCGATCGCATCCGCCTCACCGATGCCACCGGAACTCCCGGCATCCTCACCGTTGAACCATCCGCAATCACAACGTTGCCCCCTAGCCTAAAAGCCACGACCGGCACCCATAGCACGATGCAGTTGCTCTACACTTGGTTGCAACCCGTCCAGGGAGTCAAGATGGACTATGACCTGTTTTTGCCAGGAGTTTCCACCGCTCACTGCCTAACAACGGTTTCCTACAAAGGACAAACGCAAACAACGATCCTGCGACCTGACAGCCAAACCCTGGGATTGATGCAAACGGCTCCCTGGTATTTGACGGGAAGTGTACCGCTGGCGATCGCTGCCTGCTTCGTTTGGGGGGCAATGCACGCCCTTTCACCAGGACATGGCAAAACGATCGTCGGAGCTTACCTCGTTGGGGAAAATGCCACCGCTCAACAGGCTGTGTTTCTAGGACTCACCACCACCATTACCCATACGGCGGGAGTCTTTGCCCTGGGACTGGTGACCTTATTTCTGGCAAACTTCATCTTGCCAGAACAGCTATACCCTTGGCTCAGTTTTTTATCGGGTCTGATCGTGGTTGATATTGGTCTGCGGTTACTCAGCCATCGACTGCAAAGTTTTGACTGGTTCAAAACAACCTCCCCTAGCCATCGCCACACCGATGATCATTCCCACAGTCACGCTCATGATCATCCCCACGACCATTCACAGGATCATTCATCGGCTCATTCGCACCCTCATCCCCACGATCGCCCCCCTACTCACGCCCACAATCACACCCCCGATCATGGGCACGATCACTCTCACCCGCACCCCCACAATCATTCACCCAGCCACCCAGCCACTCATTCCCATCACTCCCACTCCCACCTCCCCCCCGGAGCAGATGGCTCCCCTGTCACCTGGAAAAATTTGCTGGCACTCGGTATTTCCGGCGGCATGGTTCCCTGTCCCTCTGCGCTGGTTGTATTGTTGAGTATGATCGCGATCGGTCAAGCTGGGTTTGGACTGGTGCTAGTCTCCGCCTTTAGCCTAGGATTGGCGGGAACCCTGACTATTCTGGGTGTGCTTCTGGTCAATGCTCGTCGCCTGTTTGAGCGAGTGCCCACGCAGTTTCGGTTCGCCAGAGTATTGCCTACCCTGAGCGCGTTGTTCATCACTCTGCTCGGTTTGGGGATTTCAGCCCAAGCAGTCATGCAAATTGGTTTGGTCAAAATATAGCGTTATGGTTAAGCGTTTTTATCTGCTACTGGGTTTATTGATAGGGGGCTTTCCTCTAGTTGAGTCTGCTGGGAGCCGCCCAATACCGGGAGCGATCGAAGCTCAATTGCCCTCAAATGTGGACAGTCCGCCGATCTGCTATCTCCAAATTGAGGGCAGCAGCCTGACAGATGTCACCAGTATTTGTGGAAGAAATACTAGTAACCCAACAGCGTTGACCAACAGCGGCAGTATTTCTACGCCTCCTGCCATCCGCCCCGCTGCTCCGCCCCCGCCCAACTTCAATCCTGCTGCCACAGCAGGTAAATGTAACTTTCTAGATGCCAATGGCAAACCGTGTCCAAAAACCGATGCTGACAAGCCAGAGGCGACTAAAACCGAGTTGCGCTTCACCCTTTAAACCCTGTCCCAAAACAGACGCTGATAAGCTAAAGGCGACTAAAACAGCACCGAGCAAACGCTAAGCTCATCCAATTGCATCCAGAAACACACCTATTTCAACCCTCCAGTTTTTGTTAATCTGGGATTACCATTGAGTAACAAGGTGCCAACAGAGGTGCCAATAGAGGTAAGGGTTGATGGCAGCGACCGATTACAAAGACTACTATGCGGTGTTGGGGGTTAGTAAGTCTGTGGATGCGGATGAGATAAAAAAGGCATACCGCAAACTGGCACGGAAGTATCATCCTGATATGAATCCGGGCGATCGCCAAGCAGAGAACCAGTTTAAGCAAATCAGCGAAGCCTATGAGGTGCTATCTGACCCCGATAAGCGCCGTAAATATGACCAGTTTGGGCAATATTGGAAGCAGGGAGAACAGCCGCGATCGCCTTACGGAAGTGGCAATGTAGACTTCGATGGCGTTGAATTTGGGCGCTACGGCAGCTTTGATGAATTTATTAATGAACTGTTAGGACGGATGGGATCTGACCCTGGATTTAACAGTTCTAATCGCTATCGCACTTCACCGGGAACCGCAGGCGCTCCACCACCCGGAAGCACCGCAGGGCTAGACAGTGAAGCAATCCTGACGCTCACCTTAGCAGAAGCGTTTAATGGGGTGCAAAAACGCCTGTCTTTAGGGAAAGAAGTGATTGATGTTCGCATTCCAGCGGGTGCAAAGCCCGGAAGCCGCGTTCGGGTTCGAGGAAAAGGCAGCTATAGCCCCCACTACACAACTCAACGAGGCGATCTTTATCTCTCGGTCGAAGTTGCGCCCCATCCATTTTTCCAGTTTGATGGCGACAATTTGGTGTGTGAACTGCCGATTTCCCCGGATGAGGCGGTTTTGGGCGCTGCGATCGAAGTGCCGACCCCTGATGGCTTAGTGACGATGAACATTCCTGCGGGAATTCGATCCGGTCAATCGCTACGGCTACGCGGCAAGGGTTGGACAAAACAAAAAGGCGGGCGGGGCGATCAGATGGTGCGTGTCGTCATTACTCCGCCGAAAGAGTTGAGCGAGATTGAACGAGAGTATTACGAAAAAATTCGAGATAGTCGCACTCATAATCCGCGATCGCACCTCAAAGATATCCGATTATGAGATATCCGATTATGAGACTGACGCACTTTGAGTGAGAAGGCTGTAAATCAACCTCTTCCTCACTCAACCAAGGCTCACTCAACCAAGGGCAGCCCTCGTCTCTCATTTTTGGTTTAACGGGGAAGCGGAGGACACTCTTTGGGATTTGGATTTTGCTGGCAGAAGCGAACCACCTCATTAAATTTAGAAACAGGCATATTACTTTTCTGAAGGATAGTGCGGGAGTTGCGATCAAAGCGATCGCAAATCTCCCGCACTTTGCCAGGGATATTCCCCTGCTGGCAAACATTCTCAGGCACATTGCCCCCCATTAGTCGCTTCACCTCAGCCATGTATTTCATCCGCTGTGGCTCAATTTGCTGAACGACAGTCGTATATTGGGCAATATCGGCTGGAGACTGAGCCTGCACCGCGCTGGCAAAAAGCAGCCCAGCGGTTGATACAGCGCCAAATACTAGCGCTTTAAGCATAGAAGGACGACTGGAACATAACTGGAAATAGACAGAGCGGTTCATTTTCATAGCTGCGTATTCAATGCCAAAAACTAGCACACCAAAGGTCTTCAAATGCTTTGAATTATTTTAAGGGCGATAAGTTCCTATGAGCAGATGATTTCTAATAATTTTCTGTTTTTCACCGCTCATCTCGCGCCGCATAGTTGGCATAGCTCCACGATTTTCGTCTGCATTACCGCTAAATCGTCGGCTCCATCCTTTAGGCTAAACTCTAGCGCTAGCAGCAAAGGCAACGTTTGCAGCAGCGCGTGGGAAGAAAGCGACTGCACTTCTTGCTTTAAGAAATAGAGCCGTTTAGGATTGGCAATTTCAGCGGCTTTGGCGATCGCGCTATCATCTCGCTCTCCCGATTCCACCATCAGCTTAATCCATAGCCAGCGGCGAAATTCTCCAATCAAAGAACTGACAATTCGCAAGGCAGGTTCATTTTGGCGCAACAATTCCGCCACCATTTCCAAGGCTTCCGCCACCTGCCCCTGCCGAATCGCCGCCGCCAGTTTCAAGGTATTTTGCTGGGTCGCGGCAACTAAAGTTGCGACATCTGATGCAGTCAGCGATCGCCGAGCCTCTCCAACATAGAGCCGCAGTTTTTCCAACGCACTATACAGTTGGCGCGTATCGTTGCCCACGGACTCTGCCAATAGTTCCATCGCATCTGCCGTAAGCTTGACATTCAGTTCCTGAGCAACCTGCTTCACCTGCTTTAGCAGTAGGTCTCCCTTCCAAGGGGGAATGGGCGAAAATTCTCGAATCTCGGCATGTTTTTGCAGCAGTTTTGTCACTTTTAAGCGACTATCGGGCTTTGCTGAACTCGTTAATAAAAGAAAACTGGTGTGAGGCAGGGACGCAAAGGTGCGCTCTAACTCCCCAAAAAGCTCATCTGGGCAGCGCTGACACATCGTTGTATCCGCTAGCCAAGTCAACCGACTGCCTGCCCCAAACGGTGGGGTCATTGCCTGATTTAGCCCCTGGGTAATGGCATCGGATTGATCGGGCGAGATTTTGTTGTAATTAAAGCTTTCCCATGCCGGATCAAGCACTTTTTCTCGGAGGGTTTTGGTGGCTTGGGCGATCGCAAAATCATCGGTTCCCCAATACAAGTAAATTGGCATCAGCACTCTCTATCGCAACGGATGAATGGGTTCGGACACAAAGATCCTGGAGAAATAAGCAATAACAGACGACTGACTTGAAGAAATCCTATTCAGGGTGGGCTGATCTTAGTTGCACATCAGGTTCGGATGCTATATTTCAGCGATGCCCTGAAAAAGCGAGGAGGATAAACTTAAGCAATTATCCTTGGCATAGTCATAAAATCGGATCACCCTACCCTAACGAGGTATTTAAGAATTGGACGAGAATTTTCAGACCTACCTGAATCGGGCGATGCGGATGACTTTGCCAGACGCATATCGTACCCAGTTACAGAATATCCAGGAATCTCCTAAGTTTGCATCGCAGCCTGATCAAGGGTTTGTGCCCACCAACTTTCCTGGCTACAGCATTATCACACCCTCGAAAGGAGACGAATCGCCAGAGAATCAAGCGTTATATGACCTGTTGGAACAGGCTCAGACCCAAGTGCTTGACGAATTTGGGACAGCCGTTTTTGCGCCCGTTTTGCCCGACACTTTTCATCTGACCCTAGCAGATTTAATCTGGGATAGTGCTTATCTTCATGCGAAGGAAGACCCGGCATTTGAAACTCAATTGCAGACTCAACTTGCCCAGATCTTTCAAGAGTGCCAGTCGATTGGGGAAGACAAGCCGATTCCGTTTCAAGTATTAGGTTTGATGCTAATGCCCCGGTCAATTGGTGCTTGTCTCGCTCCGATCGATGAAATCTCCTACGCGCGCATTTTGAAATTTCGCCGAGCAATCTACCAAAATCACTCTTTGATGGGGTTAGGGATTGAGCAGCAGTATTATTTCACGCCCCACATTACCTTGGGATATTTTGGGTCGGTGCCGTCGTCAGAAAAATGTAGTCAACTCATCGATCGCCTTGCCCAGTTCAATCAGCGGTGGCAAACGGAGACTCCTCAAGTCTTTAAAGTGCATCAGGTAGAGCTTTATAAATTTGATGATATGAGCCACTACTATCGAGAAAAGGATTGGGCAACGTTTAAGTTTTAGGTATCAGTTTTTTGGTACGAGTGAGCTAACCCATTTCACCTGCAAGCGCAACCATTGCGCTTTGCTTGCATTGGCGCTTTGCTTGCATTTATTGCATTGACTGGGTTTACCCTGTTGAAGAAGGTCACTGGATGCCTATTGCGCGGCGATCGCCCACATCATCACCCCGGTGGTGAGCAGCAGCAAGATTCCAACTATGCCTGCCAAGGGCTTGCCGTTTCCGGTTACCCATCCAAGATTGCTATTTGGGTAGTGCAAAATTTGGGCAGTATCCAAGCTGGCAATCCCCCAAACCCAGCCAGCATGAAGCCCGATCGCTAGTCCCAAACTGCCGCTATCCAACCAGCGTGCCAGCACTAAAACCATGCCGAGCAGCCACAATCCCACCAGTTGCGGTAGCGCCTCCTTGCCATCCCACACTAGGTGCAGTAGGGCAAAAATGGCGCTGGAAATAATCGCCGCGATCGCTAAAGAATAATCGCTCTGAAGTTGGTTCAGCAAAAAACCGCGAAAAATAAGTTCTTCCGTGATGCTAACCCACAACGCGATGCCCAAGGTTGGCAACAATGCTGCGAGCAAAGAAGGCACCTGCTCAGATTTCCACACCAGCCAGCCTAAAACTTTTAGGGCAGAATAAAGGACGAGCAATCCCAAAATCGCAATGCCAAATCCAGCCAAAATGGACATTAAAATGCCAGGATTCCAGGTGACTCCGTAGACCAAAAACGATTGCTGCTGTAAGTGAGCAAATCCCCATAAAATCAGGGGCGCGATCGCATACAGAGACGCAACCAACGGCAGTTTTTGCTGCATCGTGGGCGGCTGAGGGGGCTGCCATTTCAAGACGATTGCTAAGGGAATCGCGATCGGCAGCCAGAGCATCACCCACACTCCAAAAAAAGCAGCGATCGTTAGCTTAGAGTTTAAAAAAAGCGGCTCAATGCTCACAAGAAAATTTCATAAGCTCATCGCTTAAGGCGACATGATTCCGTTCATAGAAATCGGGTGAAACGCGAAATGAAAACGTGGAGGAACCTCCAATAATGCCAGCCTAGAAAATCTAGACATTATCAGTAATGCTAGTTTTCGTCCTCAGCACGGGTGTCGCCACTTTCGCTAGAACCTAGCTGAACCAGTCGAATATGCTTATATCCAAGCTTAATTTCAAACTCATCACCAGTCTTTAATCCCATTGATTGGGTATAAGCTGCACCAATCACAATTTGACCATTTTTATGCACACTGACCCGATAGGTTGGCTCTCGCCCACGCCCATCTTTTGAACCTTCTGGATCAAGCGACAACCCCTGTGCCGCAATCAATGCGTGATAAAAATCTGTCAACTTAACCCGCGTTTGGGCATTTTTGGTGACGGCGTAATATCCACATCGCTTTGCTGTTTCTCGGCGCGGCAGATGGGAAAGTTCTTTTACCTTTTGAAGTAAGGCTTTTCCTGTTAGTGGAGCGGTTTGTGTCTCTGTCATTTGTTCCCAACTATCCTGAAAACTTTAGGGCGATGATTCGGACAAATACGTCTGAATTCAGCACTATAAAAATATATCCTTAGACCCCTCTATCTTGGCAAGAAGTGCATACTATTTTTATTAGTAATCTTTTTGAATTATTTTCGTGCCCTATTAATAATCGCATAGCTTAAAGCTATCTCTACAAATAATTAAGCCCCTAACCTAATGATTCTTTAAGCAATTGAGAAATTTCTGGGATGATAGGAAGACCAATGAAATGACTTAGACACTAAAGTTAATCATATAAATTGCTAGATTACAGTGATTCATCAGAATGTTTGAGATCGCTTGCTTCTGAAGAAACGTTTTGCTGGAAAATGACAGTTCTAAAGATTGCGATCTGGCAACTGCGATCGCTTCTGCCAAAATACTCTTCGCCAGGCGGCACGTATAGTCATGGTAGGGGTAAGCATTGAACCCAAACTGCTGAACTCATCTTTAACAGACCGCTGAAAGTAATTGAGAAATTCAGCTTAAGGGCGATAAAAGAAGGGGCATTTATCGCTACGCTAGAGATCACTGAGGTTTTTTCAACGTATCGAAAACTTTCTTTTTAATCAGAATGAACGTCATCTTTCAAGTGATTCGGCAAAAACCGGGCGCTGCTCCCAAAATTCAGGATTATCACCTAGAAGCCGATCCCAGCAATACGATCTTGGAATGTATTAACCGGATCAAATGGGAGCAAGATGGCACACTAGCGTTTCGGAAAAATTGCCGAAATACGATTTGCGGTAGCTGCACCATGCGGATTAATGGGCGATCGGCGCTTGCCTGTAAGGAAAATGTGGGTAGTGAGTTGGCGCGGCTAGAGCAAGCGGTTCCTTTTGGAGAAAAAGCCACCGACAGCGCTACTGCAATTCCAGTAATTACCCTGGCACCGTTGGGAAATATGCCCGTGATTAAAGATCTAGTCGTGGATATGACAGGGTTTTGGGATAATTTGAAAGCGGTTGATCCCTATGTCAGCACGGCGGCGCGGCAGGTGCCCGAACGAGAGTTTTTGCAAACGCCAGAAGAGCGATCGCGGCTCAACCAGACCGGCAACTGCATTATGTGTGGAGCTTGCTACTCCGAATGTAACGCTCGTGAAGTGAATCCTACCTTTGTCGGTCCTCATGCCCTGGCAAAAGCCTATCGCATGGTGGCAGATTCCCGTGACCAAACCACCGAATCACGGCTGGAAAAATATAATCACGGCACGGCTGGAGTCTGGGGCTGCACCCGCTGCTATCAGTGCAATGCTGTGTGCCCGATGGAAGTCGCGCCGATGGAGCAAATCAGCAAAATCAAATCAGAGATTTTGGGGCGCACGGATGTCCGATTCAATGCCCAATCTAGCCGTTCCATTCGCCATCGCAAGGTGTTGATTGATCTGGTGAAACAGGGCGGCTGGATCAATGAGCAGGAGTTTGGCTTGAAAGTGGTGGGCAACTCGTTTCGAGATTTGCAAGGTCTCGCGAGCTTGGTGCCTTTGGGCGTAAGGATGATCGCGAAGCGCAAATTTCCGCTAGGGTTTGAACCCTCGGCAGGCGCAGCAACCGTGCGATCGCTGATTGAGTCAGTGAAAAGCTTGGATAAATCTCAGCAGGTGACCATAGTATCTGATACGCCTGAACCCACTGGAGGTTAAGTAATCCGATAAGACTCTTGCAGTTTCTTCATATTTTCAGGATCGCCCGGATATAGAATCGCCGCAATCAAAGTCATATCCTCTACTGTAGGGAGCATACCCTCTAGAACAGGCTGCATTCTCTCTAGTGGAATTTGACAGATAGAGGCAAATGTTTCGGCAGTTAGATTGTGCTTTTCTACAAATTTAGAAATCAGTTTATAACCCTCGGTTACTTTATGACCAAGGGCTTTTTGTGGCACGATTACTCGCCCTTCTGAAGCGATTTCAATTAGATAAAATTTGCTGTCAAAATTCCTATTAGTATC
>JBGTAZ010000265.1:0-4593 GCA_041749615.1 Leptolyngbyaceae cyanobacterium
AGTGAGGATGGCATTGAGATGGGCGCGATCGCCCGTACTGAGCCATTGAGCATACCAACAGATTGACTGAGCGCCATTGGCGGCGGGGTCGCGCCACTCAAACCCTAGCCACCGGGCAATTTGCTTGAGGGCATAGCTTTCCACGGGCAACGTCACCAATCGCGTAATCCGTTCATGCACATCGACAAAGCGCTCCAGCAGCGGTTTAATCTGAGAGGGTGGCGTGCCATACAGTTTGGCGAGGCGTTCTACGGTTTGCACTTCAAATGGACAAAAATGAAAAATGGGTGCCGTCGGGTAGCGCCGGAACAACTCCAATAGCTGTTGCCAAACCAACCCTTCATCTTCAGGGCGCTCTGCTAACAAGGCATGAAAGGTTTGCGTATTGGCAGGGCGATCGATCACCACCACGCCATGCAAATAAATCAGATTTAAGGTTGGCTCGGCTTCAATATCAAAGTAAAGTTCAATCGGAGCCGTGGGAAGTAATTCCGCTAGGGTATGGGATATGTGGGCGGACGGTTCTAGATAATGCTTTGCTGGATCACTCCCGTTGGGTTGAAAGCTTTCTTCAATGATCAGAGCGCGATCGTGCAGTACAGAGAAGGCTTGACGCACTAGCTTGTAAGCCGCTTCTTTGCCAAATCCGGGCAGCGGTTCTAAATAGCTCGGTTTTGTTTCGGCTAGCGCTTTCACCGTCAACAGGTTTAAGGATTGCAACTGCACATAACGAGTGGGGGTCACACCGGGCAGCAAGGAAAGGTGGTAATCGGTTTTGGCGATCGCGTGGCAAGCACTCAACCAATGACACAAGCTACAGCGACTGCGCGCAATGAATACCTCTGGCTCCTGCTGCTGCACCAACATTTGAATGCACTCAGCCAAAATCTCCTGCATTCGAGGCAGCAGTTCCCACAGATCCACGGAGTAATCGCCGCGATCGCGGAGCGTCAACCATGCCGTCTCCATCCAAGCGCCCTGCACTTCCGCCAACACCATGGCATGAAACGCCACTGCCACTTGATATTCCAGTTTGGGACGCTTGCCTAATTTAATTTCCGTTGGCACATACAGCCAATCTCCAAAATCAGAAATACCCGGCTGCCTCACCAGAAGATCGGGAGTGCTTTTAAGGATGATGCCGTCCGCTGTCTGGGTGAGCAATGTTCCTTGATGAATGCGATCAACCCCTTGACTCATCAAATCTAAGGTCGCTGTTGCCGCTGCCTGCCAATCTCTAGCAGGGTGAGTCGGTTGCACAATCGCTTGATTCGATAATACTGCTCGCTGGTTTTCTTGGCTGTCCTGTACCAGTTTTAAGACATACTCACTTGTGGAATCTCGCTGGGCAAGATCCCCGTATACGTCCAAGTAAGCCCTTCGACGACAGCGTTGATAATTGATTAACTGCTCTGCGTCTATCAGCATGACTTTACGGTAACAGGAAACCGTCCTACTTGTTGGCGCGACATGACAAATATGGCATCATCCCTTGACTTGCGGCAATTTTCAGATGAGTAGATGGGTGGATGAGTGTGGTGAATGCAAGTAAAAGCGGCTGTGACTCAGGGCTTTATCGCGGAGTGGGGTGAGCATTTTTAAGCAAAATCTAGGCTAGAAATCCCATCAAATTGCGATCGCTCGATTGAAGGTACGCAATAATCACGGGTAAGAACTTTATTGTTTAGCTTGTGAGTACGGGAAAACTTTCCAATCCTCAAATTCGCGTTGAACAGCAGTTTCGCCGTATTCAGCAGCAGTTGATTGGAGGCGCTCTCTCGCTAGTGGGCGTTTTTTTGTTAGGCAGCAGTTGGTATCACTGGGTGGAAGGGTGGCGCTGGCTAGATGCGGCTTATATGACGGTGATCACGCTGGCAACAGTGGGGTTTTTGGAGGTGAATCCCTTGGGCGATCGCGGTCGCATCTTCACCATCGTGCTGATTTTGCTGGGTGTAATCAGCATCGGTTACATCGTTAATCGGTTTACCGATGCCTTAATCCAGGGTTATTTTCAAGAAGGATTGCGACTGCGGCGACTGCAAAAACAAATGGAAAAATTGTCTGATCACTATATTATTTGTGGCTTTGGGCGCATGGGGCAGCAGATTGCCGCAGAGTTTCAAGCGGAGGGCATCAACTTTGTGATTGCAGATTTTGGGCATGATCCGGTGGTGATGGCAGAGCAGTTGGGCTACACGGCTATTCAGGGCGATGCCACTTTGGATGAAACCTTAATGCGGTTGCAAATTGAACAGGCGACTTGTTTGATTGCAGCGCTACCGTCGGATGCGGAAAATCTTTACACCGTTCTATCTGCAAAAACGCTGAACCCCACGGTTCGGGCGATCGCCCGTGCCAGCACCGAAGAAGCCTTGGTCAAACTGCAACGCGCCGGAGCCGATTCGGTCGTATCGCCCTACATCACTGGCGGTAAGCGGATGGCAGCGGCGGCACTGCGTCCCCAAGTAATGGATTTTGTGGATGGCATTCTTTCCAGCGGCGATCGCACTTTTTATATGGAAGAGTTTGAGCTAACCACTCCGCACAATCCCTATGTGGGTCAAACCTTAAGGGAGGCAAAGCTGCGATCGCAATCCGGAGCCTTAGTCCTTGCCATCCGTCGCCTCGATGGCACCCCCATTGTAGGACCCAACGCCGACACCATCCTCATGCAAGGAGATCACCTAATTTGCATGGGCACCGCCGACCAAATCCGCCTGCTCAACCAAATCCTCTTCCCCATGAAGACCGCTTTTCCGCGTCCACCCAAGCAAACATAGCTATGATTTCTGCTTGTAGGAGTAGGTCTTGTACCTATCCTCTTTACAGAAAAGGGAGGGCTGGGGAACCCTTAAAGCCCACTGGCTTTAGCCGTGGGATGTAGAAGGGGTTCTCGCTTGGCTGCTTCAGCCACAGAGTATAAAGCCGCGATAAAGATTAGTACAATTTATCTACTCTTATACCCAGGATGTTAGGATAACTCTATCGTGAATGGGTCGAAACGATGCTTGTTTTAGAATTCAAGACCTACGGAAAATCAAGCCAGTTCAAGGCAGTAGACGAGGCAATTCGTACCGCCAAATTCATCCGTAATAGCTGCATTCGGCTCTGGATGGATGTGAAAGGCACGGGTAAGAACGACTTGCAAAAATACTGCGCTGTCCTAGCAAAGAACTTCCCGTTTGCCGATGAACTAAACAGTATGGCGAGACAGGCTAGCGCGGAACGAGCCTGGAGTTCAATCAATCGATTCTTTGAGAACTGCAAGAAAGGGATTGCCGGTAAAAAAGAGTTTCCCAAATTCCAGAAAGATTGCCGCTCAGTGGAGTACAAAACTTCTGGATGGAAGCTAAGTGGATGTCCACAATAAACTACACAGTCCAGGAGAGATTTAGTAAACTAGGTGAACTATCGGTTAGAGGTGGTGATGCGATTGACACGAGAAGTTTTCCCCGACACTCAACGGTTGCTCCAACGGCTCTATCGGCAAAGCCGACATCATCAAGTGCGGCAACGGTCACAGTGCATCTTGCTTAGCCTTCAAAGCTATAGCATTGCTCAACTGATGGATATTTGTGGTGTGAGCCGCAAGACGATATACAACTGGTTCAACAGTTGGGAAATGCAAGGATTGGTCGGACTGTACAACCGTCCTGGGCGAGGACGCAAAGCCACATTCAGCCTAGAGCAGAAACAACAAATTCGAGACTGGGCACAACAATCTCCGCGTCAACTTAAACAAGTGATGGAAAAAGTGGAAGCCCAATGGAATATCAGCGTCAGTCGCCAAACGATTAAACGAGTCCTCAAAGCCGCTGGTCTGAGTTGGCATCGATTCCGGCGCATCGTGGGTGGAGCGCCTGACCAGAAGGAGTATGCGGACAAGCAAGCCCAACTCGAAGCGTTGAAGCAATTAGAGGATCAAGGCGAACTAGACTTGTATTACCTGGATGAATCGGGGTTCTGCCTGATTCCCTATATCCCCTATGGTTGGCAACCCGTCGGACACACGGTAGGAATTGACAGTCAACGCAGTCAACGCTTGAATGTTTTGGGATTGATGACCCGTGGCAACCGTCTCCAAGCCTACGTCTCAACCCAGAGTATTACCAGCGAGGTAGTGATTGCTTGTATCAATGAGTTTTTCCCGACGGTTTCCAAGCGCACGGTGATTGTGATGGATCAAGCCTCTATCCATACCAGCGATGCCATGCAAGACAATTTGGAAGAATGGCAGCAGCGCCAAATTGAATTGTTTTGGTTGCCCAGCTATTCGCCTCAGTTGAATCTGATTGAGATTCTCTGGCGATTTATCAAGTATGAGTGGATTGAGATTAGTGCTTATCGAAGTTGGCAAACTTTAGTCGAGTATGTGGAGAAAGTGCTCAAAGAGTTTGGTGAAAACTATGTAATTAATTTTGTCTAGCTACTTAATAGATTGCAACGCCCAAAACCAATGGTCAGGTTCACGTTCAAGTTCGCGGAGAATCAGCGACACTACAGGTTGACCCATCCCAATAATTCGTTGATAAGCCGGGTGCATGACCATTTTTGTGGCTAAAGACAGCATCCCGGTTTCTTGCTGCCATTGTT
>JBGTAZ010000266.1:0-3735 GCA_041749615.1 Leptolyngbyaceae cyanobacterium
GTGCCACAGGCAGGATCAAGCACCTTTTCTCCCAATTGCGGGTTAATAATATCCACCATGAACTGGGTAACAGCGCGGGGAGTGTAGTATTCACCTGCATTGCCAGCCGATTGCAGATCTGCCAGAATTTTTTCGTAAATATCGTTAAACAGGTGGCGATCGCTAGACGAGTTGAAATCCACATCGCTTTCGATGCAATTAATCACCTGACGCAACAAAGTGCCCGACTTCATGTAGTTATAGGCATCCTCAAACACCGCACCGACTACTCTGCCGTGGGGCGAAACCCCAGCCGCATTAGCCAGCTTCTTGAGCGATGGAAAGAGATCATTGTTGACGAAATCAATCAACTCCTCGCCCGTCATCCCCTCTGGATTTTTTGCCCAGGTTGACCAGCAAAATCGGCTCTGTAACGGCGATTTATACCCTTTAACGGTAAACTCCCACTCCTGCTCCTTGTCATCAAAGATTTTGAGAAAGAGCAACCAAACAATCTGGCTGATGCGCTGAGCGTCGCCATCGACACCCACATCCTTACGCATGATGTCTTGAATCGTTTTGATGAGAGTCGCGATCGCCATGCTCTGTATCTAAGTTTTCCTACGTTATAAGCTGTAGAGATTATGCACTGTAGAGTGACTCTTTTAAGTCGCGTACAGCCCGCTGGTAGTTATCCAACCCACCAAAGGCACGGACGATTTCGATCGGGGTGCCAAATTCGGTAAAGGGCGCAACCGTGAGAATTTGTGTTTCCTCAATTTGCCCAACGCCTTCATCAGCATATTTATCCAGTAGGGCTTCTAGCACTCGTCTAGCCTGGTCGCCGTATTGGGTAAAGTAATTGCGCTTTTTAACCTGCTCAGCCCGTTCTTGGCGGGTCAGCGGCGGCATACCCCAAGCAACATGGCAAAGCAGGTCGAAGGGGTCGCAATCTTTCCCGATCTCTTCAGCCAGCGCCTCAAAGAATACACCTTCGTTAGCCAACTCATCAACGATCGCTTGCTTTTTATCAGCACTGCTCCAGCGTCGGAGAAATTCATCTAGTGAGGCAAACTCCTTGGTTAATGCCTTGCGAGTATAGTCTTTAAGCGATTCGGTGATCAGTTTGCCATTCGCATTAAAATATTGAACCCGCTCAGCAACCACCTTGACCTCAACATTGGCGACAACATAGCGCCGAGCATTAGGCTCATATTCAGAATCAGTAGATTCGGCTACATTAGTCCATAAATTGTCTTGACTTGGCTCAAGGTATTGATAGCCATCTTCGAGTTCTTCGCCCTCCGGCAACTCCGGTGGCACTGGCGAGTCATTCAGATGCTTTGGCTCATAGATTTGCACCGGGTCGCCATCAAAATCAGGGTCAGCGAACAGTTCAGTAGCTTTTTTAAAGTCAATGATCGTGAAATAGAACTTGTTGTAATCCTCATTGATGCGGGTACCTCGACCAATAATCTGTTTGAACTCAGTCATCGACTGAATGCGCTGATCAAGCACAATCAGCTTGCAGGTCTGAGCATCAACACCTGTAGACATCAACTTAGAAGTGGTAGCAATCACCGGATATTTGGATTCCGGGAAAATAAAGTTGTCCAGTTCAGCCTTACCTTCTTCGTTGTCGCCAGTAATTCGCATAACGTAACGAGAATTTTCAGCAGCTAAGTCGCCGTTTTCGTTGACCAGTGCTTGGCGCATCCGCTCCGCATGGTCAATATTTTCACAAAAGACAATGGTTTTATCAAAGCGGTTTGTCTGCTTCAAGAACTCGCTGATCTTCCTAGCAACCAGTTGAGTGCGCCTTTCCAGTACCAGGTTTTTGTCAAAATCCTTCTGGTTGTAAATGCGATCCTCGATCTCGTTGCCGTATTTATCGACCATCCCCTTTTTCGGTCGCCAACCTTCTACATCCTTATCAATATCAATTCGTACTACTTTGTAGGGTGCAAGAAACCCGTCATCAATGCCCTGCCGTAGGGAGTAAGTGTGAATAGGTTCGCCAAAATAATCGATATTGGAAACTTCTCTAGTTTCCTTCGGAGTAGCCGTCAAACCAATTTGTGTAGCAGAGGAAAAATAGTCCAGGATTTGCCGCCATGCCGAGTCTTCTGCCGCACTCCCTCGATGGCACTCATCCACCACGATCAAATCGAAAAAATCGGGGCTAAACTGCTTATAGATATTTTGCGCCTCTTCCGTGCCAGAAACCGCCTGATACAGCGAGAGATAGATTTCATAAGCTTTGTTCGCTTGCCGCTTTTGGATCTTGGTCATTGCCGAGCCAAAGGGCTTGAAATCGTTGGTCATGGTCTGATCGATCAGAATATTGCGATCAGCCAGAAATAAGATACGTTTTTTGGTCTTAGACTTCCACAGCCGCCAGATAATCTGAAAGGCAGTAAAGGTCTTGCCTGTGCCAGTAGCCATAACCAACAAGATGCGGTTTTGCCCCTTGGCAATGGCTTCAATAGTTTTGTTGATGGCTAACAATTGATAGTAGCGTGGCGTTTTATTGCTGCCGTCGCTGTAGTAATCCTGTGTGACCAGATTCTCCTGCTGCTCAGACAGCCCTCGGTGGGCAGACCACCACTGCCAAAGCGTATCAGCTGATGGAAACTCGTCTAGACCAAGTTCACGCTCAATGATGCCATCAGTAGCGATTTTATTATGAAACAAGAAGCCATCGCCGTTGGAACTAAAAACAAATGGCACTTGGAGCATTTCAGCGTAGCCTAGCCCTTGCTGCATCCCATCTCCAAGGGAATGATTGTTGTCCTTTGCCTCGATAATGGCGATAGGAATATTAGGTTTGTAAAAAAGCACATAGTCCGCCCGTTTGTTTCGGGCACGGGTATGCAATTTGCCCCGAACGAGAATTCGTCCATTAGTCAGCGGAAATTCTTCACGGATCTGAGTCAATATGTCCCAGCCAGCCCGTTCCAAGGCCGGAGTAATCCATTTTGTGCATATATCCCGTTCGGAAAGCTGCTGCTTATTCATATTTCAGCCTTCCTTATATTCTTTATGTTCAAGTTGTAGCAGCAAGTACACTGGATAACTTCTGTTTATAAGGACTGGCAAAAAGCAAAGTCAGATTGAGTTCTATAAGCCTTGTTGGCTGATACAGCAACTCCTTAAAGCCATAAGCTCATTTTCTACTAACACCTATACAGTGATAGGGTTCCCATTGAGCAGTCGCTAGTGACTTTCGCATCATAACCGACCAGCTAGGTCACGTCTGTTTTAGTGCGGTAGGCATATTCAGAATGGGCGTGAATTAACGGACTGGAAGTCTCCTAGAGGAAAACCAGTGTCCACGTAATCAAAAGTCATTGGAATCAAGAGAAATGCACGGCTTAGCTAGATGTTATGACAAAGCTTAATCACAAGACTGCAATAGCAGTTTTTGTCATTTAGTCAAAGCAGGTATTGAAATTCTGTGCACTCTACATGGAGTTCAGAAGGTTGACGCAATCCTGAACGAAGAAGAATTTGAGGATTGAGGCATCCCCTTCTGAACCCACTTAAAGCCACAGAAACTCTACCCAGATGACCTGATGCCATCTGCGCCCTGCTCTATACCCGCAATTTGCCTAAGCGATCGCCCGTTCCAACACCTGAGAGGGCACATTCGCCCGTACCCAATCCCTCTCCTCCGGCGTCTGACTAGAGCGCCACATCGCTCGCACATCCTCCAAGGTCTCCAGCGTCAGCCAATCCTGAGCTTCAACGCCATTC
>JBGTAZ010000267.1:0-20841 GCA_041749615.1 Leptolyngbyaceae cyanobacterium
CTCGCACATCGCGATCGGCTTCCTCCGGCTGCCACTCCAAACCGTATTCCGCCAATACAGAGCGGATGACTTCAGCGGCAGATTCGCGATCGCCCGGTTGCCAATCTCGAATTAAAAAAGTCTGATAGCTCTCCTGCATAAATTTGGTTGTTCTAACGTAATTCCTCTAGCTATGAATTCGAGGTTCGGGATGCAGCGTGGAGAGTAGCTCACTTTCGATGGTTGCTAATTCTGCGAGTCGCCGATCGACCTGGGTGCGATCGCAATAAGTCGTTGCCAACACCCAATAAATGCCGTAGTGTCGCGCTTCTGATGCCATCAGCCCCCGATAAAATTTTGCCAGTGCTAAATCGGGGCAATGGCTTCCCAGCAAGCCTAAGCGCTCGTGGCTACGGGCTTCAATCAAAGCCGATACCAACAAAGCATCCAGCAGGCGATCGGGTTCTTGCGATCGAATTTGCTTGCTCAATTTGGCTCCATAGGGTGGAGCCGCTAAGGGCGCAAGCGGAATGCCACGCTGCTCCAAAATTTGGTTAACCTGATCGAAGTGTTGCAGTTCTTCTTGGGCAATGGCAGTCAGCGATCGCACCAGTTTTGTATGCGCCGGGTAGCGAAACATTAGATTCAGCGCTACTCCTGCCGCCTTACGCTCACAGTGGGAATGATCCAACAAAACCGTATCTAAATTTGCCAACGCCTGCTCTATCCAAGCGGCGGAAGTTGACTCTTGCAAAAATTTAATCGTTGTCGCTGTCAAAGAAGCCATGTTTTAGGGGTCAGGGTACTGAATCTACACGCCGAAGAGTTAAGCTATTTTTTGGACAAAATAATAAAAATATGAAACGTTGTATTCCTTAATGCCCCATAAAATATCTTCTATCAAGCTCATGCTACGACAGAAAAACAATCGGTTTCTGCCGAATTCGTCTTTCCCTTCCTGCTTTTAAACTCACGTTTGCTCTTATAATCGCCTCATCAGTCGATTTGGTTCCCGTTGGTGTTTGCAATTTACCCTGGCAGTTTCGACCCAATCACCCTTGGGCATTTGGACGTAATTGAACGGGGTTCTCGCCTGTTTGAGCGGGTTATTGTAGCCGTGCTGCGAAACCCAAACAAAACACCGCTGTTTACCATCGCAGAACGGATGGAGCAAATCCGGCGTTCTACTGGTCATCTCACGAACGTGGAGGTGGACAGTTTCGATGGTCTAACAGTCACTTACGCAAAAATGCGACAGGCAAATGTGCTGCTGCGAGGTCTGCGAGTGCTATCTGACTTTGAAATGGAGTTGCAGATGGCGCACACCAACAAAACACTTTCTGAGGAAGTTGAAACTGTATTTTTGGCAACTTCTAACGAACATAGCTTTCTCAGCAGTAGTTTGGTCAAAGAAATTGCAAAGCTTGGCGGTCGAATAGACCATCTTGTCCCTCAACCTGTCGCCCCCGATATTTATAAATGTTACGCCAAGATCCTTCCAATATCGATCCCCAAGCAGGATTCAACGCCAGTGTTGGAGCATCCCAGAACGGATTGTCCTCCGGGCAAGGTGGACGAACTGGGATAGATATTCAGCGTGAGTTGAATCGTTTAGAAGAGATGATTCTCGATAGTCCGCGCTTTTTTGGGCGCACTTTTTTGGATGAAGAGCACGTTATCGAACAGCTTGATCAGATTCGTTTAAGTTTGCCTGATGCGTTTCATGAGGCAGATAGCATTGTGCGTCATAAGGAAGAAATTTTTTTACAGGCAGAGCAGTATGCTCAGGAGATTATTGACACTGCCGATCGCCGCTCCAATCAACTGATGAATGAGTCAACAATTGTGCGGCAGTCAGAGATGCAGGCACAGCAAATCCGGCAGCAGGTGCAGCAAGAATGCGAGTCGATTCGGGAGCAGACGATCGCCGAAATTGATCGAATGCGCCAACAGGCACAGCAAGAGCTAGAAGAAATGCAGCGGATGGCGATCGCGGAATGTGAAGCGATTCAAGCCGGAGCCGATAACTACGCCGATCGCACCCTGCACGATATGGAATCTCAACTGGGTGAAATGCTGCGAATTGTTCGCAATGGTCGTCAGCAGCTACAGCCCGAACCAACCGTTCGAGCTAACTTTGGGCAGGGTGGAATGCGTCCTGCTCCAGGTCGCGGCAAGTAAGCGGCTCAGCTTGTGTTAGATCGCTTTGTGTTGCAAACTGTAAACAAACGCGATCGCACCCTATTTATTATGTCTAACCCATTCAATAAGAAACCGCGCTTTTGCTGGCGGGTTTTGCTTCCTGGTTTGTTTCAATCCGCGTTAATTACTCTAGTTGGCTGGCTTGGGTTCATGAATCCTGCTGCGGCTTATCCATCTGCTCACGCTTATCCATCTGCTCACACTGAGGTAATTGCGATGTCTGGCAGGTTATTTTCGTTTTCTGGCAGTCGCCCAACCAATTTGGGAGTGACGGAGGGTAAATTGGCGGCTTGTCCTAGTTCTCCTAACTGTGTCAGTAGCCAAAGCCAAGATGCTGAACATCAAATCGAGGCGCTGAAATATCAAGGAACTCCCGCAGCGGCGATCGCGCAACTCAAAACTACGATTGAATCCTTGCCGCGCACCAAAATTATTCAAATTACGGACAATTACCTTTACGCTGAGTTTGCGAGCGCGTTGATGGGCTTTGTGGATGATGTGGAATTTTACGTCAATCCCGCTCAGTCAGTCATTGAGGTGCGATCGGCATCCCGACTGGGCGAGTCAGATTTAGGCGTAAATCGCAAGCGAGTTGAGGCAATTCGTAGCGCGATCGAAGGATTAGCCTAAAAAGATTGGCATCCATGGTTGTCATCAAACCTTGGGTGAAAATATGCCCATACCCCGCAGCAAGTCCAGAAAGGTAAACACGGCTGGAGAATGCAGCCCATTGGAAAGGATTGCTGCACCAATGATGCGCTCAAGCGGAACGGGGAGCGATCGCACATGAATGCCGCTGGGAATCGGCAGCGCCGCAAAGCGTGGCAAAACAGCGGCTCCCAGACTTTGGGACACCATGCTAACAATCGTGGAATCCTCCTTGATTTCGTGGGCAACCTTGAAGGATTGCTGCCATACAGTCCAGTGATCCCGCACCGCAGACGTGCATTCAGCGTAGTTATAGAGAATAAAAGAATAGTGGGAGAGATCCTGCCAGGTTAGCTGTTGAGGAATCGGCTGATCCGACGGTGGCAACAGCACTACAAATTCATCACGGGCAATTTCCCAGGTTTCGAGGTCATCCGACGATCGCGGTAGGGGCACTAAGCCAATATCCACCCGTCCTTCCCGCAGTGCCAGTTCTACCCCCGTGGGATCATCTTCCGTCAACGTGACTTTGACATTGGGGAAGCGCTGACAAAACTGAGCGATCAGCGGCGGCAACAGATGGGTAGCAGCACTACGAAACGAGGCGATGCGAATCCGTCCACCGCTGAGATTTTTCTCTAAATCAATTTCGTAATCCATGCGATCGCGCAACTGCAACATCTGGCGAGCATGAACCAGAACGCGCTCGCCAACGGGTGTCAGCCGTGCCCCAAATCGTCCTCGCGACAGCAGCGAGATCCCCAGTTCATCTTCCAATGCCGCGATCGCTCGACTCACTGCCGATTGAGAAATCTCTAGTTGCAGGGCGGCTTCAGAAAAACTGTGATGATCCGCCACGCTTGCCAAAATTTGCAAGTGAAAAATAGTTATCGACTGCATCTATTCGATTTCTGCATAGATGTAACTCGCCAAAAGCGTTGTTTATGTTTAATGACTCAGGCTAGGCTAAAGCCACAACTGTTAAGTTATCTAAATCTCAAAGGAACAGAGTAAAAACATCGTGAGATAAATTCCATCGTCAGATAAACTCCACTATTTACAGGGTTTTATCTGTTTATCTTGAACGATTTGCAACTTGCACTTAACTAGATTGCACTTAACTAGAATTGAGACCTAGCGATATGTTTGACTTGATACCCTACCAAAAATTCCGCGACACGCCCAAGGTTCGTTTTTTTGACATTACCATCTCCGACTCCAATGCCCGTGATTTGGTGTTTCACGATGGTCCCGCAGTCAGTCCAAACAATGCCTCAAAGGGGAGTTGGCAGTTTTATCTCCATCCCAAACAAGAAGATAATTTGTTGGCATTATCCGGCGGACGCACCTTTTATCTAGTGAATTTTGACTGGGAGTATCCCTTTCATATCGTCCGGTTAGAGTCGGGCGGCGATATTCTCCGCATTCCTCCCGGCACCTTTCATCGCTCAGTCTCCGATTCGGACGGCTCTTTGGTCTTAAACCAGGCAATTCGTCACGCTGAAGCAAACGTTGAAAGCGAGTTTCGGGTTTACAACAGCGCAGACATTCCTCGATTGCTACGGGTCACCTCTAAAACTGCGCCGCCGCCGAAACTGCATGGATTTGAGCACGCCGAGTTAAGAGTGGCTTAACCGCATGGGGGGAGAGTTGAACCTGAAATCTCTTCCCCTGCTTAAGAGTTTGATTTGGAGCCTCGGTAAATGCGATCGGCTTGTTCAGAAGTCAACCAAGTGATATCGCCGGGAGCTTTTTTAGGGCTACCATTGGTGTGCCCATTGCCAGAAGCGGCGCTGTTGGTTGAACGAGTACTATGAGGGGCGATCGCAGGCGTGGACATAATCTCCGGCGCTATCTCCGGCGCTATCTCCGGCGCTATATTTGGCTGAGAAGGCAAATCGCAAGCAACCGGAGGAGCCTGAGTGGAGCGATATTGCCCCGGTTGAGCAGGCTCGATTTGGCTTTGAGGCGGCATGTAAGTATGGGTTACCGGGTCGTATGCCAGCACTTCGCCTGTTTCAATCAGATAAACCCATCCGTAAATCTGAAGCTTACCTTGATACATGCGCGATCGCACCACCGGATAGGTTTTCAGATTTTCGATTTGAGTCAGCACATTCTCAGCGATCGTAATTTCCAGCATTTCATCTTTGGAATAGCCGTTATAGTTTTCTTGCACCAAACGGCGAGTCGCTTCTGCATGTTTGAGCCAATCGTAAACCAAGGGCATTTCTGCTTCTAGCGATCCAAGTTGCAGCAAGCCTTTCATCGCACCGCAGTGAGAATGACCACAAACAATAATATGGTTGATGCCTAAAGCGTGAATCGCATACTCCACCGCTGCCCCTTCTCCCCCATTCGCCGCCCCAAACGGTGGAATGATGTTGCCAGCATTGCGAATCACAAACAGGTCGCCCGGTTCTGTTTGCATAATTAAACTAGGAACAATCCGCGAATCAGAGCAGGTAATAAAGAGAACTTTGGGATTTTGCCCGTGGGTGAGTTCTTCAAATCGCGCTTGATAGGCGGAAAAGAATTCTGTTTTAAACTCGTGCAGACCTTGGATCAGATTTTTCATCGGGGTAATTCCTGTGGATCGGGAAATATACTTAGCGGTAAACCGGATTTCCCAGACAAGCTATGACTCGCGTCGTCATATTTCAACGGCTTTAAAATTTTCCTTGATTTTGGTCAAGATAACTGGAGTAATCCGAAGTGATCCGATCAGTAGAGTTTTGCAGGCATCGCTAAAGCGTTAAGCAGGATTTTGCCTTAAGGCTTCACAAAGCTTGACAAAAAAGTTCTGAAAAACTCATGGAAATGTAAGCGTCTTAAACCCTTGCTTGAAAACAGTTTTGCAGATGTCATCAGCAATTATCCAGAATCTATTTCCTTAAAAAAGTAAAACTGCACATTTACACAACATTGTTTAAGTGTTTTCCCTCCCCCCTTCCTTGAAAAAGAAAGATTAGCTTTGTTTTAGGTTTTGCTTCTCAAGGAAACTGAAATTGTTGAGTAGTTGATTCACAGTTTTAGGTTCGTGAGGCAATGATATTCAATCAGTTCATTCAATCTGTTTACTAACAAAAGGATACACCGTTATGAATCTGAAAACGTTGTCTGCTTTGACCATTGGCGCAACGATCGCGACCTTTGCTGCAAGTGCTGTAAATGCTAAACCCATGCCTGCTGACCAATTTCATTGGAGCAGCGCTGTTGCCCCCAACGGAAGTTTTCTTTACAACGGCGAAAAGCATACCTTGACGAGTGAAAAAGCCGGTGACGTGTTTGCCTTTGCTGACAAGTGCATGAGTGAGAACACGCCAGTAAGAGTTCGCGGATTTTTGAATTCCATGGGCAAGGAAGATTGGAGCAAGGCTGAAGTGTTGTGTGGCACGTTAAGTGTGGGTGGCGATGTCCGCATTGCGTATAACGAGGGGGGCGAAATCAAAGTGTTTGGTCCGATCTACAGTCCCGAAAAGAACAATGTTTTAGCTGGCTGTAAACCTCATAGCAATAGCGGTAGCCGAGTTTGGAGTAGCTGCGGCGTGATTGTGCCGAACGATCGCACTTCTACGGTGTATGTGGGCGATGGCAAGAATGCTGGAAAAATCATGGAAACCGCAAACTTGGGTTCAGGAATTGAAACTGTCAAACCTATCCTCAATCCTGAAGTGGAAGTAATGCGCGAGAAGATTTTCCGCGAACGTCTAGCATCGGGTTACTACACCAACAACAACTAACCTGCCTCGTCTGTGATTCTCAAAGGCTCACTATCTAAAAAACGCTCCAGCAATAAAGCGTTGTGGAAAAGATGAAGGATGAACCTTCTCAAAGATCCATAACGCTTTTACGTTGTTTAAATCGGAAGATTTTTTATGCCTGTGAACGTCCTTGAATGTAGTCTGCCACCACGTTGCGAAGGTCTTGGATACTGGCAGTCAGGGTATGAATACTCTCTTGATTAAGTTGTCCTTGTCGGGTGCTTGCCTCAATCTGTTGGGCATTTGCTGCCTGTTGCTCATTTATTCTCTCAAGGGTTGCATTAATACGGCTGAACTCGTTGTCATGCCTAACGCTAGCGGTTGCAAGTTCAAGCATGATGGACTCAATGCGATCGAGTCGGCTGCCATTTTCATTGCTTTGGGTCATTACTTCACCTCCTCGAATTTCTTTTAATGCAACGATAAGCTCTATGCTCGCGGGTTTGACGCTAAAGGGTTTAAGGCTTAAGGGTTTAACAATGTCGTCGATCCCTAGCTAGGTGCAGCCGTATCATGTCTAAGGTACTGCATCGCAAATTGGAAAAAACTATCATCTCTTGATAGGTAGCCATCTCTTGATAGGTAGCATAGAAGGGTAATCTTTATTAAATTCCCATGAGCGGAGAGTTAAATACGACGGGACGGTATTTAAGAGTGCCAATGGAGCGGCGTGTGGCGGCTTTTGCGATCGACTTTGGCGCGGCGGCTCTGCCTAGTTTGCTTTTGGGAAGTAGCCTTTACATTCCCACATTCATTATTCTGTGGATAGTGTTGCGGGTGGTTTTAGTGGTGCAAAACCGGGGGCAAAGCCTGGGGCGCTGGGCAATGGACATGAAGGTGGTGAATCCTCGATTTCGGGTAATTCCAGGATTGGTGGACCTAGGTAAACGGGAAGCGCTCACAGGGTTTGGCGGGTTGCTCATCCTGATTGGGCTTGCCAGTCTCAGCCCAACCAATGGGTTTCTGCTGGTCGCCCCGATCCCCTTATTGGTAGATTGCAGCTTTGCTTTTACCGATACGAATAACCGTCAGGCATTTCACGATCGCCTCGCCCATACAATTATTGTTCAAAGCGGTCGTGGTTACTCACTAGATATTAAAATTAAGCAAATATTTGCCGAAGCTAAGCGTCGTGTGAAATAATGGACATTCGTGTCGAAATTTTGTCTCAATCGCTGAGTTGTTAGGATTATGGCTAAGGGTAAAGACGTACGGATCATTATTACGCTGGAATGTACTGAGTGTCGCACTAATCCGGATAAGCGTTCTCCGGGTGTGTCTCGGTATACCACCAAGAAAAACCGCCGCAACACTACGGCACGGTTGGAACTAAAGAAATTTTGCCCTCACTGCAATAAGCACACAACTCACAAAGAAATTAAGTAACGGGGCTATCTGTTGATGGGCGATCGCCCAAACAACATGATCCGTCAACATTATTTCTGTCCACATTGACCATTAACACCTTCCATTAAGTATTTGCACTCATGACCTATCTTCGCCGTCGCGTTTCTCCAATTAAGCCTGAAGACCCCATCGACTATAAAGATGTGGATCTTTTGCGTAAGTTCATCACAGAACGAGGAAAGATTTTGCCTCGCCGTATCACTGGATTAACCGCGAAACAACAGCGGAATCTAACTGAAGCTATTAAGCGATCGCGCATCGTAGCGCTTCTACCTTTCATTAACGCAGAAGGTTAGAACTCTCGCTCAAGCACAATTTTCGTTGTTTCTTGAAAGCAACGAGATCGCTGCATATTGCAATCCCGCTAGACTGTGCAGGTTTTTGTCTTTACTAAGGCTCAAACCCTAACAGTCATTTTTTCTGGCTATCATTTTTCTGGTTGATCTTTGATGTAGCTGGGCATTGTTACTTTCTTCAACTTACTTTCTTCAATTTGCTGTATTAACCGATGGAGAAGGGAACTCTTGTAGAATTTCGGGTCAACAGCGATCGCCGTCTCGCTGTGATAGAGCGCCCTGAAGGAAAAAAACACTGGATTGCGATCGATGAGCGTGCCCAATCTCATACCCTCCATCCTCGCCAAATTGAGTATGAAATTACTGGCGAAACCTACAAGCCGTCTAGCATTTCAGGTTTTTTAAAGCAGGTCGAACCGTACTTAGACCTATCTAATTTAGAAGTTGCTTGGGAACTGCTAGTCGAAGATCGAGAAACAATTGATCCGGCAGGAATGGCGCTGCTGCTATTTTCTGAGCAAAGTCCGCTGCTTTGCTATGCTGCCTACTGGCTCTTGTCGGAAGATAAGCTTTACTTTAAATCGAAAGGCGATCGCTACGAGCCTCGCCCTAAGCCTCAGGTGGCAGAACTAAAGCACCAGATCGAAATGGAGGAGCAGCGCCAGCAGGAATTACAAGGGTATTTTGCACGGGTGCAACAGGCGCTTGAACAGCAACCAGTAGAGTGGCAAAGTAGCGATCGCCTGCGTTTGGAATCGTTGGAACGCTATGCCACCTTGGGCGATGAAGCCACTCAGCGCACGCCTGCGCTTGAAACCTTGATACACTTAAAGCGATCTGAGAGTCCGCAGGCAGCCTTTCAACTCCTGGTGGATTTGGACGTGTGGAATCCCCACGAAAATCTTTTTCTGCGCCGCAGTCAAATTCCCATTCAATTTCCGCAAAAGGTTTTGGAAGTGGCGCACGATCGCTTAAGTTCTCCTCCAGATGATGCCCAGGGCGATCGCCTCGATCTGACTCACCTCAAGGTTTATACCATTGACGACGAAAGCACCCAGGAAATCGATGATGGCTTGAGTTTGGAGTACTTACCCGAAGGACAACAGCGGCTCTGGATTCATATTGCCGACCCGACTCACTGGCTGATTCCTGGCGATGAACTGGATTTAGAAGCCCGTCGCCGCAGCACCACAGTCTATCTACCCACGGGCATGATCCCCATGTTCCCCTCGGAACTGGCAACAGGACCGATGAGTTTGGTGCAAGGGCAGGTATGCAACGCACTGAGCTTTGGCATTGTTTTAGATGAGCAGGGCGCAATTCAGGATTACAGCATTCATTCCAGCCAGATTAAAACGACCTACCGCCTCACCTATGAGGACGTGGATGAAATGCTGGAGTTGGGCGGAGTCCAGGAGGAGTCGGAGCTAGAGGCGATCGCCACTTGGGCAAAACAGCGGCAAACTTGGCGGCAGTCCCAGGGGGCAATCAGCATTCACATGCCAGAATCCTCGATTAAGGTAAGAGAAGGTGAAATCAGCATTAGCGTCCTGCAAGACTCGATCGCACGGCAGCTAGTTGCTGAAATGATGATTTTGGCAGGAGAAACCGCCGCTCGTTATAGTCAAACTCATAGCTTGCCGATTCCCTTTCGGCATCAGCCCCAACCCGAACTGCCCCCGGAACAGGAGCTAATGCAGCTACCCGCCGGTCCCGTGCGGTTTTGTGCAATTCGCCGCTGTATGCCCCGCAGTGAAATGAGCATCACCCCATCGCGCCACGCCAGTTTAGGATTGGAAACCTATACCCAGGTGACTTCTCCGATTCGTCGCTACACGGATTTGCTGACTCATTTTCAGCTAAAAGCCCATTTGCGCGGGGAGCCGCTGCCCTTTTCCGCAGAACAAGTGCAAGATATCACCATGACTCTAAGCAGCACATTGTACGAAGCGGTGACGGTGGAGCGGCAAACGAATCGCTACTGGGGCTTGGAATTTCTGCGGCGATCGCCCGACGAAGTGTGGCAAGCTCTGATGCTGCGTTGGCTGCGGGAACACGAAAACCTGGGTCTGGTGCTGCTGGAAGATTTAGGATTGGAACTGGCGATGCGGTTTACGCGATCGATTGAACCCGGTGACCATTTGCAAATCCGCGTTAGCCATGCCGATCCGCATCATGACACGATTAACTTTGAGGAAGTGATCCTGTGAGCGAACTCCTCAGCGAATTGGAGTATGCCGCTAAACTAGAGCAGGCGATCTCTGTGCTAAAGCAGGAGTTGCCGACTTTGTTTTCGCAAGATATTTTCTACGACATTTACAGTCAAGATATTTTCTTTCGCGATCCGGTTAATAGGTTTAAGGGTAAGTTCAATTACCGCATTATTTTTTGGACACTCCGATTTCACGGGCAGCTATTTTTCACAGAACTATATTTTGATGTTCATCAAGTTTGTCAAGCCAGTGAAAATACGATTCGGGCAGAATGGACGGTTCGGGGAACCTTGCGCCTGCCGTGGAAACCCGCGCTACTATTCAACGGCTACTCCATTTACACCTTGAATGCGGAAGCGTTGATTGATCAACATATCGACACCTGGGATCGTTCGCCGGGTGAGATTTTGGCTCAATTTTGGCGCAAGGGCTAATTTTATACAGGATGGTAATAAAAGGCTGCACCCAAGATCGCGTAGGTTGCTAAGAGCAGCATTCCTTCCAGCCAGTTCGATCGCCCATCCAAACTGATCAGGTTGGCAGTAATCAC
This sequence comes from Leptolyngbyaceae cyanobacterium, assembly GCA_041749615.1. GTDB lineage: Bacteria > Cyanobacteriota > Cyanobacteriia > Leptolyngbyales > Leptolyngbyaceae > ULC077BIN1. The sequence goes on from JBGTAZ010000267.1 coordinate 11,060, forward strand.
CGCGATCGCGATCGCCACCACCTCAAACAGATTGAAATTGAGATCCATCGGCTGCCCAATCACCTGCCCCACAATCACCAACAGCGGTGCCACCAGCAGCGCCACCAGAAGGCTGGAACCCATCGCCACGGAAACCGATAAATCCATATTATTTTTCAGGGCACAGCGCACGGCAGTCACATATTCAGCAGCCCCACCCACCAATGGCAGTAAAATCACCCCGGTGAACAAGGGAGTCAAGCCTAACCCCGCTGTTGCTTCTTCCACAGCACCCACAAAAATTTCTGAGATGAACGCGACTCCAATCGTGGCAACCAACAAAACACCCATCCACAGCCAAAGATTAGGTTTCTCGTGCCCGTGCCCCTCTTCTGAACCTTCTCCTTCCAACTCCACCACGCCCACTTCATAGAGATAGCTATGGGTTTTTAGGGAAAACAGCAGCGTAAAAGCGTAAACCGCAATCATCACCGCCGCCACAAACATTGAGAGTCCGATAATAGAACTCGGTTCTACTACGTTTGAAGTAGAAATCACCATGGCAGGCAAAGTGATCGCAATCACTGCCAACGTCATCGTAGAACCATTCATTCTGGCAACCACAGGCTTAAACTCCTGTTCTTTGTAGCGCAGTCCGCCCAAAAACATCGATAGACCCATCACCAGCAGCAGGTTGCTGACAATCGTTCCAGTAATGCTGGCTTTGACAATATCAACCAAGCCTGCTCTCAGGGCAACTAGGGCAATAATCAATTCCGTGGCATTGCCAAACACAGCGTTTAGCAAACCACCAATGGTCGGACCAAGCGTCACCGCCAATTCTTCGGTAGCCGTGCTGAGCCAAATTGCCAGAGGCACGATCGCCACAGCCGACAGCCCAAACACCAATAGGGCATCCCATTCTAGCTTTTCAGCCGCGATCGCGATCGGAATAAAAATTAACAAGCCGAGGGAAATTAGATTTTTTACAGACATAGAAGTAAGTCTAGAGGACGGGGTTTAGGGAGGAGTTGGGTTTGAATCCAGCCCAGTTGAAGAATGGCTAGAAGGTCTTCCACATCGTAGTGTACACAAATGCCGCGATCTGCCAGCAGTTTTTGAAAGTCCATCATGCAAATGCCTACAATTTTGCTGGTGCCAAGACTGATGTAGTTTTGCTAAAAGAGCGCGGTGGCATAGCCTTTCCAAAGGAGAATCGCCACTTCTCGGCGCAGGTCTGATTCGGTGAGGGCTAGGTTGTCAGGCAGATCGATGGTAATTTGCACGGTTCAATCTCCTTGATTGGGGGTTTCGCTCATCTTATCCAGGTAGGTCAGAGTTGCCTTTGCCCAAACGCTGTCTTCCAGATAGTGCTTGGCGACTTCGCCCAGGGTGGCTTTGATGGCTTGGGCGTGACGCTCCGGGTTGAGAATTTGTTGGCGGAGGGTGGCAAGCTTACTGGTTGGAGATTGTTGGATTGCAGTGAATTCGGCATCAATGATCGCTAGGGCTTCTGTTTCGGTGGTGACCTGGGGATGTTGAGTCTGAAGTTGAACGAGGAGAGCTTGCAGATCGGCGATCGCCCTTTGCATTTCGGGGTTCGTGGCGTAGCTGTTCTGGATGCCGATGACAGTGCCAGCGTTATGCTCAATGATTTGACTGGATTGGGTGTGGATGGTGTATTTGGAGGGTTCAGACATCAGTTTTACTTGGGGTTAAGAGTTTTCTGTGTCGGCTTGGAATTTTTCGATAATGCGCAGATGTCGTCTACGGTTACGTCGTCTTGATCAGATTTGGCTTAGAGGTAAAGGAAGACAACAGCGGTTGGGGTCAGACTTTGGTAGATGACGCGATAGCCACCACTTTTACCTTTGCGAATATCACTGTTTTTGACGCGGACTTTGTAGACCATGTAATCAGCAAAGCCAGGGATGCGATCGCCCGGAATGTCCCCATTTTGCAGTTGCTCGATCAAAGATTGCAGGTCGGCTTCGATGTTGCGATAACGTTTTTTGAGATGACGGGCTTCCCGTTTGAATGCGTCGGCAATGAAAACCTGGTTGGAGGCGATTCAGGCATTACCGTCGTCATTCCACAGAGTCGCTACAGGACTGATGCGTCCGGCTTTGACATCTGCAAGGGCACGGTAAATCCCGGATAGGACTTCGGCTTTGGGGGTGTCGTCGCGATCTGTTGCGGCAATTTGCTGGAGGGATTGAAGGATAAATGTTTCCAGAGGGAGGTTGTGTTCGATTGCGAGTTGGGTAAGTTGTTGTTCAAGTTCTGGGGGAATTTGGATAGTTATCATGATTAATTTCCTGATTGATCACTGTTGGGGAATTGTTTGCCGATGACATTGCCATGATTCTGTTCAATAATTTGTAAGACCCCATTTACATAAATTGCTCCAGGTACTTGCTGAGCTACATTTCCTTGCCCCCCATTTTGCATTTCTAATGTTGAATTTAGTAAAACGCTCAAATACTTATCTTTATCACGCGGATAGAAAAACGAAATTGAGCCTGACATAACATGGTTTGATTCTGTTATAACTTCTGCGAACGCCTCATAAATAAGGCTTGATGCCATCAACTCGTTCTCTAATGATTCAACATACTTTGATGTGTCAATTTCACTAGCCTGGATATCCTGGGGTCTAAGTTTGAAAGATAACTGTATTACGTGTTCTTGCTTTAGCATCTTAGGTAAGACAAAGCTCCCAGAGCCGTCTTGCCAAGGAGCCTTCTGTATCCATCTAATTTGCCTGTTAGGCTTGAGTTCGTATCTAGCGCTTCCATCGACTGTTTTCCAATGAACAGAACACCTCATTACCTGCACAGGGCAAAAGCCTTCATTTTGCAGGTTAACGGTGATAGTGTCGGTTCCTCCCCATTTTTGGTGTTGTCCACCTAAACTCATGTGAACGCCAGCCAAATTAGTACGAGTATTATGATGATTAGCAGCCACGGCAGGTGTGGCATCAGCGATGATCGCTGCCAACCGCTGTAACCATTGGCGATTGTGTTGATGGGCTTGCTGCTGAAGCTCGCGCAATTTGGGAAACTGCTCCAAAATCACACGGGTCGGAATCGCCCCACCGCCCAAATCAAACCCAGCAGCACGGGTTTCTTTGACCATGCCACACACCCTACCCGTCTTGAGATTCAGCAATGCGGCACCGCTAATCCCACGCTCAATTTGTGCGCCTTTAAGTTTAAGTAAGGGTGGCGTGTCTCCCGTCAACCCTTCATTGATTGGATGCACGGGGGCGGCATTGGTGTAAGACTCTAAATAGCCGTAGCTATACAGGGCTTGACCGATCTCGACTGGCTCCTCATCCAAAAACACGCAGGGATGGTCGGGCAGCGGCTCAGATAGTTCAATCAGTGCCAGATCGAGGGTTTTACCATCGTCTGCTTTCGCCTTCACGATCGCCGACTGAGGCTGTTGCCATGCTGGATAACCAACAGTGACTTGCAAATCAGCCGCTTTTCGCACCACATGGGCACAGGTGAGAACCAGCCCCGGAGCCACAAAAAAGCCTGTTCCCCAACCGCCAGGGACGGTGATCTTAACCGTACACTGTTGCAGCAGATCCTCTAACGGGGTCAAAGCTTACTCCTTCGTCGGCGCTTCCCACTCCAGGGTAATCTCTAAATTCCCTTTGCCAGAACCCTTTACAATTACCGCTGTCAGTTGCCCCGATTCAATCGCTAGTTCCATGCCAAATTTCACCGTCGCCTTTTTCGGTTTCACCTTCTGGATCGGAACGGCAATCATTTGTACCACGCCCTCAATCGCATCTGCAACCGGCTGAAACTGTTTCACATCAAAACCAGCAACGTCCGCTCGCCCCGTACTGGCAACTTCGACTTTGACGATCGCCCCATTGGGAAGCTGAACCGGAACCGTATCACTGCGAGATTCTGCAAAAGTCATTAATGATGGATCTCCTTCATAATCAAAGCGATCGCCCCTTGAGAGGGCGATCGCTGAATACAAAACTAAACCCTAAAACTACAACTTCACGTCCGGCTGAACCGGAGCCACTGCGGCGGCTCTTTCAAACGCGGGTTTCTTCACACCCACCAACACGGATTGCAGCATCGGCGTTTTGGCTACCGATTGAGTCGCCAAAGTAAACAATGGATTCGCCAAAATTCCGGCGAGGGACGTTGCAACTAAGGTCAATATCAACCCAACCTGCAACGGGCGCATACCGGGGATATTCCAGCGAATCTCAGGATAGTTTTTCACCGATTCAGACATTTCCTGCGGCTCTTTTACCACCATCGCCTTGACCACACGAATGTAGTAGTAAATCGAAATCACACTGGTGACTAAGCCGAGAATGACCAAGCCGTAGGCACCTGCTTGCCAACCTGCCCAAAACAGATAGATTTTCCCAAAAAAGCCGACTAACGGCGGAATGCCGCCCAAAGACAAGAGACAAATACTGAGGGCAAGGGTGAGCAACGGGTCTTTTTGATATAACCCACCGTATTCGCTGATCTGATCGGTGCCCGTTCGCAAGGAGAACAAAATTACGCCGATGAATGCACCCAAGTTCATAAACAGGTACGCCATCAGGTAAAACACCATGCTGGCGTAGCCATCTTCCGTGCCCACGACCAGCCCAATCATCACAAATCCGGCTTGACCGATGGAGGAATAGGCAAGCAGGCGCTTCATGCTGGTTTGGGCAAGGGCGACCACATTCCCCAAAATCATGCTCAGCACTGCCAATGTCGTTAGGACAAATTGCCATTGGTCAGTTAGTAGTGGGAAAGCAGTCACCAGCAGGCGAATCGCCAGTGCAAATCCGGCGGTTTTCGACCCAACCGAGAGGAATGCTACTACAGGAGTGGGGGAGCCTTCATAGACATCGGGAGTCCATTGGTGAAAGGGCACTGCGGCAATTTTGAAGGCAATTCCGGCAATCACAAACACGAGGGCAATCACCATGCCAATCGATTCGCCCAAGCCGGCGGCGGCAATTTGAGTGGCGATCGCGCCCAAATTAGTTTCTCCACCCGACAAGCCATAGAGCAACGAACTGCCATACAGAAAAATGGCGGTGCTCGATGCGCCAATCAGTAAGTATTTCAGCGCCGCTTCATTGGAGCGGGGATCGCGCTTGGTGTAGCCGGTAAGCAGGTAGGACGAGATACTCAAGGTTTCTAAGGAGACGAAAATCATCACCAATTCGTTTGACCCGGAGAGAAACATGCCGCCTAAAGTTGCCGTCAGCAAAATGGTGATAAATTCTGCCAGAGCCGTTCCCGATTGCGCCACATATCGCACCGACATCAAAATAGTGACGGCGGCAGACAGCGCAATAATGCCGCGAAAAACCACGCTCAGGGCATCACCATTAAAGCTGCCCAAAAACGAAATCGGGTTGGTAATATCCCATTGAAAGTAAAGGGCACCCACAGCAGCCAGCAATCCGGCGATCGCCAGATAGGGAGTCCATTGAGAGGAAGCGGTTCGTCCCACAATCAAATCGCCAATGATCACCGCCAGCAACGTAACGATGATAATTAACTCAGGGAGAATCACTCCGGTATTCAGTTGAGCAGCGAGACTAGCAAAATCCATGGGGCGGTGTCCGAGTTAAGGCTTTACAAATGAATACTTTACAAATATGACCTACTTTAACAGTCCAACTTTAACAGTCCAATAAAGTTCAGGCTGCATCCGGTATTTGTGACTTTTTGTGACTTACAGTGGATTCTACCCTGTCCGGTTCCTAGTGGAGTGTTTATTAGGTTTCAGTTTCCTCATCGCTTCCATTAACTACGCTCTATGCTCTATGAACAAATTCGTGCGCTCCAAAATAGTTGGAAAACTTGATGATTTGCGATCGCGCTTTTGACAACTGTCCTTAAAGCATTACTATCAGGGAATGCTACCGAATAAAAACACCCCTTAAATATCTTGAAAAGTGGCGGATATTTATAGTGGTCACTAAGTTATTCGCGACAAGTGAAAGAAAAGAAGCGCTAACCTGTATGGTTATAAGCCTTTGCCTCATTCATTGGAGTGTACTGCTCTCCTGTTCCATTGATTAAAAAGCCCATGTCAACCCTGGTCATTGTTGAATCTCCAACCAAAGCTCGAACCATCCGCAACTACCTGCCTGCTGGCTATCGAGTAGAAGCATCCATGGGGCATGTGCGCGATTTGCCCCAGTCTGCGAGCGAAATTCCCGCTAGCGTCAAAGGGGAGAAATGGGCGCAGTTGGGTGTGAATGTGGAGTCTAACTTCGAGCCACTGTACGTCGTTCCTCAAGACAAAAAGAAAATTGTTAAGGAACTCAAAGACGCACTGAAAAATGTGGATGAGTTAATTCTGGCAACAGACGAAGACCGGGAGGGAGAAAGCATTAGCTGGCATTTGTTGCAACTGCTTCAGCCAAAAGTGCCGATCAAGCGCATGGTGTTTCATGAAATTACCCAAGAGGCAATTCAGGAAGCGATTCAAAATTGCCGCGAGGTCGATGAGCGGCTGGTGAGAGCGCAAGAAACCCGCCGCATTTTAGATCGATTAGTGGGCTACACGCTATCGCCGCTACTGTGGAAGAAAATTGCCTTTGGGCTATCGGCAGGGCGAGTGCAGTCGGTGGCGGTGCGGCTGCTGGTGCGGCGAGAACGGCAGCGCCGAGCCTTTCGCAAAGGGGCATATTGGGATTTAAAGGCGATCCTAGAAGCTAATGGCGCAACGCCAGCGGCAAAAGGGAAATTTGAGGCGCGACTAGTTAGTTTAAATGGGGTCAAAGTCGCCACGGGCAGCGATTTTGATGAGGCGACGGGTCAGATTATTGCAGGGCGCACGGTCGTACTGCTGAATCAGGTTGAGGCAACTTCTCTGCTGGATCGAATTCGCGATCGCCCTTGGACGGTGAGCAATTTAGAAGAGCGCCCGGTGACTCGCAAACCTTCGCCGCCCTTTACCACTTCCACCTTGCAGCAGGAAGCGAACCGCAAACTTGGTTTGTCTGCACGGGACACGATGCGAACTGCCCAAAGCTTGTATGAACAGGGCTACATCACCTATATGCGGACGGATTCGGTGAGCTTGTCGAAGCAGGCGATCGCCGCTGCCCGTGACTGCGTTCAAGAGAAGTACGGTGCAGAATACCTCAGCCCAGAACCGCGTCAATATTCCACCAAATCGAAAGGTGCTCAGGAAGCCCACGAAGCGATTCGTCCCGCCGGCAGCAGCTTCCGCACTCCCCAGCAAACGGGATTGAAAGATCGAGAATTTCGCCTGTATGACTTGGTTTGGAAGCGTACCGTCGCCTCTCAGATGGCAGAAGCGCGCCAAACCAACATCACCATGCAGATTCAGGTCGAGGATGCAGGCTTTCGATCGAGCGGCAAGCGGATCGATTTTCCCGGTTTCTTTCGCGCCTATGTGGAAGGTTCCGATGATCCCGATGCGGCGATCGAAGGGCAAGAAGTAATTTTGCCTAACCTGCAAGTTGGCGATCGCCCTGCCTGCACCGATTTAGAAGCAATCAGCCACGAAACCCAACCGCCTGCCCGGTTTACCGAAGCCTCTTTGGTGAAAACCTTAGAAAGCGAAGGGATTGGTCGCCCCAGCACCTACGCCAGCATCATCGGCACCATTATCGATCGCGGCTATGCCCAAATGGTCGGCAATGCTTTAGTCCCGACATTCACAGCTTTTGCGGTCACTACTTTATTAGAAAAACACTTTCCCGATCTGGTCGATCCCAGCTTCACGGCTCGAATGGAGCGCACCTTAGATGATATCTCCACGGGTGAAGTGCAGTGGTTGCCCTACCTGAAAGAGTTTTATGGCGGCAAAGACGGGCTAGAAACCCAAGTGAGAGAGCGGGAAAGCCAAATTGACCCCACTGAAGCTCGCACGGTGATCCTAGAAAATTTGGATGCCAAGGTGCGAATCGGTCGTTATGGCGCGTTTATCGAAGTGGAACGGGAAGAAGGCTCCGTCAAAGCATCCATTCCGAAAGATTTAACTCCCTCCGATCTCGACCCAGAACAGGTCGAAACGCTGCTGCGACAGAAAACCGAAGGTCCCGACAAAATCGGCTTGCATCCCGAAACGGGCGAACCTATTTATGCACTGATTGGTGCCTATGGTCCCTATGTGCAGTTGGGCGACGTGAGCGATGATAACCCGAAACCCAAACGAGCCTCTTTGCCAAAAGGAGTCACTACCGAAACCGTGACGCTTGAGTCCGCTGTGGGTTTACTCTCTTTACCACGCCTGTTGGGTCAACATCCTGAAACGGGTGGCAAACTGCAAGCCGGACTGGGGCGGTTTGGTCCTTACATCGTCCATGACCAGGGCAAAGATGGCAAAGATTATCGATCGCTAAAGGCAGGAGATGACGTGCTAACCGTTGATCTGGAACGGGCGCTGGCATTGATGGCAGAACCGAAAGGGGGACGAGGAAAACGAGCCGCTGCCAAACCGATTCGTGAGTTGGGTGCCCATCCCACTGATGGCGAACCCGTCAACATTTACGAGGGTCCCTACGGTCCTTACATTAAACATGGCAAGGTGAATGCATCGCTGCCAGAGGGACAAACGGTAGAAGCGATCGCCATGGATGTTGCCGTAGAAGCACTGAATGCCAAAGCGGGTACTAAAAAAACGGGCACAAAAAAAACGACAACAGCGCGATCGAGCAAAGCAACGGGTGGAAAATCCGCAGCCAGCAAAACTGCGACTAAAACAACGAAGAGTGCGACTGCCAAATCCACCGCGACTAAATCCACCGCCACTACCAAATCCACCGCGACTAAATCCACCGCAAAATCTACTGCGACCCAATCGCCCCCTCCTAAGCCTAAAGCTGAAGAAAACCTCGCTGAAGAAAACCACCCAGAGGCATCCACCGATGCCACCGCGAAGGCAGCCACGACAAAACGGGCAAGCACCGCCAAAACAGCCGCAAAACGCACCACTACCAAGCGCACCACTGCCACTGCTTAAATACTTTTAATCGCAATTTTTGCGGGGTTAGTGTGCTAACGGCTCTATTTTTGCGTATTGTGGGTAAATGGCGTTTGCCACACCCAATTGACCCTATTTCCAGGAGGATTCATGGCGCTTCGCGACCACTTGCAAGCCGTAGTTGAGCAAAAGCATCTGCTCACCCATCCCTTCTACCTCGCTTGGACAGAAGGTAAACTCACCCGTGATCACTTGAAGCACTACGCAATTCAGTATTTTCAAAACGTCCTGGCATTTCCCACTTACGTCAGCGCCGTGCATTTCAACACCCCGCACATGGGCACCTCGATCTCCCTTCGTCAAGAAATTCTAGAAAACTTGATCGAAGAAGAACGCGGTAGCCAAAACCATCCTGAACTATGGCGCAGATTTGCGATCGCGCTCGGTGCAACCGATGCAGAATTGGCAACCACCGAACCGCTGCCCACCACAAAGAACGTGGTAGACACCTTCCGTCATTTGTGTATCACGTCACCGTTTTATGTGGGCTTGGCAGCACTGTATGCTTACGAGTCGCAAATTCCCGCCGTGGCGACGACCAAAATCGATGGGTTGCAACGGTTCTATGGCATGACCGATGCAAATGACTATCGCTTTTTCACCGTTCATCAAGCCGCTGATGAAGCCCATGCAGCAGCCGAGCTGAAAATGATTGAAGACTACGCAGATACCCCCGAAAAGCAAGCGGAAGTGCTAAAAGTTGCGGCTCAGGCGGCTGATGCACTATGGCAATTCTTGGATGGGGTTTATGACACGTATTGCAATGATTTGAAGCGGGAAACTGCTTGCGT
>JBGTAZ010000268.1:0-18585 GCA_041749615.1 Leptolyngbyaceae cyanobacterium
CTTACTAAACTCTGTAAAGTTTTGTGCATCGATATTTACTTAAACTTAGCTCTCAGTAAATTTATGTTTTGAAGTTCCTCGATGATTCTTTCAGTTGAAATACTGAATCAGAGCCATGAAGAGCGCGTTGCTTATTTCACGATGGATTTTATCAATATTGAATTTTTGCGGTCTGCTGCTTTGCCCAAAATCATTCAGGGCATGTTCCTTTTGGTATCACTTGCGTGGTGCGTGACTCTGTATTCGTGCGCCCAAAGCGCGATCTCATACTACGATCGCTATCATGCCTTTTTTGACTTGTTACTATGACCGATCGCTTTATTGAAGTTGGCAAAATTGTTGCACCGCAAGGGCTAAAAGGGGAAGTGCGAGTGTATCCCAACACCGATTTTCCCGAACGCTTTTTGGAGCCAGGTCAACGCTGGTTACTCCGACCGGGCAGCAAAGATCCGCAGCCGATCAAACTGCTGCGTGGGCGCTATTTAGATGGGAAAGGCTTATATGTGGTGCAGCTAGAAGGAATCACCACCATCACCGAGGCGGAGGGTTTACGCGATTCTAGACTCATGGTGCCGGAAGGCGATCGCCCGACTTTAGAAGACGGTGAATTTCATATTCCAGATTTAATTGGGCTAGACGTGTTTGATCAGGCAACACAAACCTTGGTCGGTAAAGTGATCAGCATGATTCCTGCTGGAAATCACCTGTTGGAAGTACAGCGCCCCGACCCCGACGCAACTACGGTGCTAATTCCGTTTGTAATGGCGATCGTGCCCATCGTGGATTTGCATCGCCGCCGCATCGAAATTACCCCTCCGGTTGGGTTAATTGATTTGTTGATCCCTTCACCTGACAGTGAGATAGAAAACGAAAGTGAGGTAGAAAACGAAAGTGAGGTAGAAGCCGCTACCGAAAATTTATAGGCTTGCGGTGGAAATTTTTACTTGTGTTGCTTACTTGTGTTGCTAAGATGTGTTAAGAGATAATTATATTTTCCCTACCCACAGCATTGCTGAGACTAATTTATTTTTTACACGCTACAGATCAAGATACCCTTCCTGATCAAGGGAGATTGCGGCAACGTTAAACGCACGCTTCGCGAACAGTGCAAACGGATAGGTCACCATTGCGATTTAAATCAGTAATCTAAATCGGTATGAGATAAAGCTTTAGAATCTCTATTTTTTAAGCTTTTTTTATAAATTGGCTGCATAATCCAAAGATATTTCCAACGCGATCGCGTCAGATCTGGTTTCCTCGCAGACTTTTTGCATAGCTCGCTAATCTCGCAAGTTAGATTAGTAAATATAGCTATTCATTTTTTTGAGCCTTTTATCATCACCTGCTCGATCTCATGAACCTTCCGGCTCCGACATCTTTCTCTGAGTTTACCGTCCCCGAATGGCTGCAAGCGTGCTTAAACACCCGCCACGTAGCTGCCAATTGTAGTGAGGCGCAAACGACTCGCGCTGAGGCGGATCTAGTTTGTCGTGCTTTTGAGTTTGCCCATCGGCTCCATCAAGGACAGTGCCGCGCTTCGGGAGAACCGTATATCATGCATCCGGTGGCTGTAGCCGGACTATTGCGCGATTTGGGTGGCGGTAGCGCCATGATTGCGGCAGGGTTTCTGCACGATGTGGTGGAAGATACCGAGATCACCTCTGATGAATTAGAAGCGCAATTTGGTAAGGAAGTTCGCCTTTTAGTGGAAGGGGTGACGAAGCTTTCTAAGTTCAACTTCTCTAGTAAAACCGAGCGTCAAGCCGAAAATTTTCGCCGCATGTTCCTAGCGATGGCGCAGGATATTCGGGTAATTGTGGTCAAGCTGGCAGATCGCTTACACAATATGCGAACGCTGGAGCATTTGTCGGATGCAAAACGATGTCAAATTGCCTTGGAAACACGAGAAATTTTTGCGCCTTTGGCAAATCGCTTGGGGATCGGGCGCTTGAAGTGGGAATTGGAAGACCTGTCGTTTAAGTATTTAGAGCCAGATGCTTATCGGAGCATTCAAGACTTAGTTGCAGAAAAACGGATCGATCGCGAAACGCAGTTGAACGAACTCGCAAATAACCTACGCGATCGCCTGAAGCATATTGGCATTCGGGTGTTTGAACTCAGCGGACGACCCAAGCATCTGTATGGGATCTATCAAAAGATGCAGCGGCAGCAAAAAGGCTATGACGAAATTTATGATGTGGCAGCGGTTCGCATCATTGTAGAAGCAAATGAAGACTGCTATCGGGCATTGGCGATCGTCCATGATATGTTTCGTCCCATTCCCGGACGTTTTAAAGACTATATTGGCTTACCCAAACCCAACCGCTATCAATCCCTGCATACGGTGGTCGTTGGCACGACGGGTAGACCGTTAGAAGTGCAAATTCGCACCTTAGAAATGCACCATATCGCCGAATATGGGATCGCCGCTCACTGGAAATATAAAGAGGCAGGCAATTCCACTGGGGTTATGACCGGGACGGATGAAAAGTTTACCTGGCTCCGGCAATTATTAGATTGGCAAAATGACCTGAAAGATGCTCAGGAATATTTAGAAAGCATCAAAGATGATCTGTTTGATGGGGAAGTGTATGTGTTCACGCCCCAAGGTGACGTGGTGTCCTTGGGACGTGGGTCAACGGCGGTCGATTTTGCCTATCGGATTCATACCGAAGTGGGCAATCACTGTGCGGGAACCCGGATCAATGGTCGGATGATGACGTTAGATACGCCATTAAAAAATGGAGATATTGTTGAAATTCTGACCAATAAAAGTTCTCATCCCAGCTTAGATTGGTTAAATTTTGTGGTGACGACGAGCGCCCGCAACCGGATTCGTCAATGGTATAAGCGATCGCACCGCGACGAAAACCTAGCGCGTGGGCGAGAAATGCTAGAGCGTGAGTTAGGCAAAAACGGCTTTGAAGCCTTGCTCAAATCAGCACCCATGTTAGCCACCGCAGAACGATGTAACTACCACAGCGTCGATGATTTGCTAGCCGCCGTGGGCTATGGAGAAATCACCCTCAATCAGGTGGTCAACCGCCTCCGAGAAACGGTCAAAGCTCAACAGCCGATCGCCGCTGCGCCCCAGTTATTGCTGCCTGCAACCACATCCAAAGCGCTACTGCCTTCGCCTTGCAAATCCCCGATTATTGGCATGGAAGGGTTGCTCTACCACCTAGCAGGCTGTTGTACTCCGGTGCCGGGGGAACCCATTATTGGGGTTGTGCCTCGAAGCAGCCGAGGCATCTCCATCCATCGCCAAGGGTGTTCCAACGTTGAGCCAATTCCGGGCGATCGCCTGGTTCCCGTTAGCTGGAATCCCACACAAGAGGGAGAACGTCCCCAAACCTATCCGATCGATATACAAATTACAGTGATTGATCGAGTGGGCGTACTCAAAGACATCTTGTCTCGCTTAACCGACAACAATATTAACGTCCGCAATGCCCAAGTCAGAACCTTTCCTGACCAAACAGCCGTGATTGATTTAGGGATCGATGTCCGCAATCATGACCAGCTTGAGCGTACTTTTGCTCAGGTCAAAAAATTAAGTGATGTTCTCAACCTACACCGCCTGAGCCAGAGTGAAGACTAAGTTCATGTGTTAAGGAATGATGATCCCGTTGAAAGCTTTATGTAGTGTGTGCAAAGTTACACTTAAAAAGCCAGTAGAGTGGGGAAAGTTGCGAGGGCATGAATTAGAATCAGACCTTGGAGATTGCCTTTCAAGCCATTCTTTTAAAATTTAAATCCGGGAGAAAAGTATCCGTAATGGACGCTTTTCAAAGTGACTTACACTACCATTTTTGCTTATTTAAGTTAAGTATGATTCACCAAACCAGCTAGCTAGAAATAATTTTCAGCTTGATTTTCAGCTTGAATACTAACCTGTCTCTTGCCCAAATTGTTTAATCGTCACTTCATAATGTGATGACTTCCGACTAGAATTGAACCCATAGTTGAGTTCCAGTTGAGTCGTCCAAACAGGTTGAGCTTATTTCTTTTCCATTCCTGAATTTGGGTCTTCTACCGTGAGTATTTGGACAACCCGCCACACCAAACAAGCCGAACAAGATGAACAGTGTTTGTACGACCATTTTTTGCACCTTGTGCAATCGGAACTGCCCAGTGATTTAGTGCGGCGCTTTCGTTCACTGTTTATTGATGGCACAGATTACCCAGATGTAGAAATTAGTGCGGCGCTTGAAAAGGTGATAGCGAATAAATCTGCCGATCACGAATTTCGATTTATATTAAATCGCTGCTGTCATATCTTAATTAATCGCTGGCAAGCTCGTCCTCAATATCAAGCGTACATTCCTACACTCATAGAAATTTTTGAGTCATTACCTGCTCGTCCAATCTCGGACTATGCGCGATCGCGCTCTGTTCGCCGGTTGCGGGAGCTTGTTAAAGACTTCGTAGAGAGTGAGCAATATCTAGCGCTGCGGCGGTTGGCTCAGGTTACTAGCCAAACTATCGAAACCAATCCTTTAGGCGTTCCTTTAGGTAAACTGATTCATCGGTATCCTTATTTATACGACCATTGCTTGGTTGCAGAGGGCAGCACCCTTGAACAACAGCAAACCATTCGCCATTTAAAGGCGAGGGCAGAACGCCAATATGAACTTGATCTATCCCAATTTGTGACTTATCAAGTGCGGCGATCGCAAATTACCCGCAGCAACCTTCCTGATATTGCCAGTCGGGTTTTACAGCCTGCCAAAAACCCAACCTTGTTAAGCGATGAAGCGCTGTGTGTTGCAGTCAAGCTTTTTGCCGGGAAATCCCAGGGGTCGGATACCTATCGAGATTTAGCGCAGCGCTTTTTAACTCACACGTCCCAGACCCCTTCCTTCAATTCCTTTAAGGATGATCTGTACCAATACATAACAGCATCGGTCGATCCAGAGTATGGAAATCGCCAGTTTAATAACCAACTCTATGCTCAACTGAAAGCATCCTTGCCAGAAAGTAATGCTCATCGCGTCAATGACTTTCTCATCGTGAGAACCTGTAGCCAATTGCTTAACTTTTTGGTGGTTGAGAGTTCTCAAAAACCCAGCCACTTTGTGTTTGTTGATTTGCTTTCAAATATTGGACCTGCTACGGCAACCGGATTGTTACTCAAAATTGTCCTGATTTGCCGGAAGGTGAAACCCAGTCTAGAAAAACGCTTTTCTATTTTGTTTAGCCACTACGAATCGAGCAAACGCGAAAATGTGCAATGGCTAGTTCAGGCAATGGAGCATCTCAACTTGGCGCTCAGCACCAACTTCAGCACATTAGATTTGTCTTTTATTAATCAGTGGTAGTGCTAAGTGGTTGTCCCAAAGAAAGTTACGGACTGTTAACCTGTCCGCCGAAGAGAAAAACGGTAGCTTATAATACAGATATAAATCAAAGCGTCCGATTTTCGGTTTTGTATAGCGTTGTTAGGTCAATCTACTAAGTTTTGAGATTTTTACTGCTTCAGTCGCACGATACTCCGAAATAGGAACGCCCCTTACTTCACTCCATTGCTTAGGAGGCGATTCTATGAAATTCTTTAGCCGCGATCGCATCGCACCCGTTGAAACGAGCCGGATCAGTGAACCCAACTCTCATGCAGAGCCAGTGGGACATGTGCATCCAAACTATCGTCATTGGGCGTGGTTTCGTCCTAGTGATTTGCAAAGCGAGATCAAACGTTAACTTCAGGTTGGATGCTGGCGATCGCTTGATTTTGGCTTACCTTGCCCAGTAAATAACTTTCTTTTCGACATAAACGAAGAAGCCATAGAGCACTACGCCCAATACGCCCAGAATTAAAAGGGCAGAAAAGGCAAGCGGCACGTTAAAGTCGGAGGTTGCTTGCACAATCAGGTATCCTAACCCCGCGTTGGAAGCAACGGACTCAGAAATTACGGCTCCAATAAAGGCAAAGGAAGCGGCAATTTTTAACGAGGCAAAAATATAGGGCAGGGTGTGTGGCCAGCCAACTTTTTGAAAGGTTTCCACTTTGGATGCCCCCAAGGATGCCAGCACATCTTTCATTTCTGGTTCAACGGTATCTAAGCCGAGGGCAACGTTGACTGCGATCGGGAAAAAAGCCAGCAAGAATGCAGTGACAACTGCTGGAATTGCGTTGGCACCAAACCAGATTGCCAACAAGGGCACGATCGCCGCTTTGGGAATCGTGTTAAACGCCACTAGCAAGGGATACAACGTTAGATAGGCAACCCTGGAGTAGCCGATCATAAATCCCAAAATAACGCCGACAACAATTGCCAGGAAAAAACCTGCAAGCGTTGTCCACAAGGTGCGCAGGGAGTTTGCGGCAAGCTGGGGCGCAAATTCAATTGTTGCCCGTAAAATATTGGATGGCGCAGGCAAGTTGAAAGCCGGGATTTTGAAGATTAGAACCACTAACTCCCAGACAATAAACAACAGCACCGTCGCCAGGAACGGCAGCACAAACCCGGCTGACTTTGATTTGAAGAATTTTTCCATGGGTTAAGGCAGTGAATGGGACTCAGCCAAGCATTCCAAAATTCTGAATTACTTAGTTGTGATGACCTAGTTGTGATGAATGTGGCTACGGATGGTGGAGAAATAGTGGTTGAATTCGTCCGATACTTCCTGTTCTAAGGTTCGAGGGCGCGGCAAATCAATTTTTACCTCGTAAATGATGGTGCTAGGGCGGGGACTCATAACAAACACGCGATCGGATAAAAACACCGCTTCTCTGAGATCGTGAGTAATTAAGATCGCCACGCATTTAACGCGCATCCATAAGGCTTGCAGCATTGACCACATTTCTTCCCGCGTGAAGGCATCTAATGCACCGAAGGGTTCATCTAGCAGCAAAATTTCGGGTTGGTGAATCAGCGATCGACACAAAGAAGCCCGCTGTCGCATTCCGCCCGATAGCTGCCAGGGATATTGCTTTTGAAAATCTTGCAGCCGCACCGTTGACAATAAATCTTGCGCCATGCGGATGAACTGATCTTTCTTTTGCCCAAACTCATGCTTATAAGGCGGCACAATTTCCAAAGGCAGCATGACATTGTTGATGGTGTTGCGCCAAGGCAGCATCACCGGATTTTGAAATGCGATGCCGAAATTCGTCAATGGTTTAGAAATATTTTGCCCTCGATAGCGAATTGCGCCCAGAGGAGCCGGACTTAAGCCTGAAACCATCCGCAGAATAGACGTTTTTCCACAACCGCTTGGACCCACAAATGAGACAAACTCGCCGGGTTGAATATTCAGGTGAACGTCTTCAATAATTCGGCGCATGGAGCCTTCAAACGGATATTCCAAGCCAACGTGGTCAAATTCCAGTAGAGGAGAGCCATCGGCAAGCGTTGCACGGGCGGAAGCGGGATCAGTAATGGGGTGTGCCATAGGACATTGAGAGGTAAATGGGGAAGAAGGACATTGAGAGGTAAATGGGGAAGAAGGGCTTTGCAGTAGGGGAACGTAAATTAGAGGTCAGCAGTCTAGGTCAAAGGTTTGCGATCGCCCTTCGCGGGAATCATGCGCTGATCTTTCGCAGGCAAAAACTCCTCAGTATAAATATCCGCAGCAGTGGGCTTGCCTTTCAGCTTGAACCCCACAACGGTTTGTTCAATGGATTTCTCTAAGCGTTTAGTATCGACGGAACCCAAGCCCAACTTTTCAGCTTCTGGCGTAATGAACAGTCTCTCTAAAGCAATCTGCATTCTGACTTTCTCCGCCTCACGGTTCATCAGCTTGCTTTGATCTGCGGCTAACACCGCATCTAACCCCGCCGTTGGATCTTTCAAAACATCCTGTAGCCCCTTGAGATAAGCGGCTGTAAAGGCTTTCACGACATCAGGATTTTGCTTTGCATAGGCATCTTTAACCAAAATGGCGTTGCCGTAAAAATCAAGCCCATTCTCGTTGTAGTAAAAAATGTTGATATCCTCCATCTTCTTGCCGCCTTTAAGCAACGCGGGCAGTGCAGAGGTGGAAAATCCACTGATGGCATCCACTTGCCCCTGGAGCAAAAAGGTTTCCCGCAGTTTAGGTTCCATGGTTGTCCATTCCACCAAAGCGGGATCGAGACCCACTTCTTTGGCAAAAAGCGGAAACAATTTTCGAGGTCCATCCCCTGCCGGGGCACCCATCTTTTTGCCCGTCAGATCTTTTGGAGAATTAATGCCTTTCTCTTTCAGCGAAATGATAGAAAAGGGCGCGCCGTTTTGCGTGATTGCAACAGCAATGATTTTGTCTCCAGGGTTCTTTTCGTTGAAGTCGAGGGCATTGTACATATCGCTAAAAGCGAGATCAAACTTACCAGTCCCCAGCTTGCTGATCGTATCTGAGTTGCCAAAACCTCGCTCATAAGTCACATTCAAGCCCTGTTCAGCAAAATAGCCTTTGTTAATGGCAACGATTAAGGGAGCATCGATGCTTTGCATCAAAAAGGCAAGCTGCACGCGCACGTCTTTCAGATTTTTGGCATCGGTATTTGCGGCGGGGTTGGCTGTTGGAGATGCGCCGTTTGTGCTGGTCGTGGCGGGTGGGGTAGCGCAGCCCGAAAACAACGCGACGGATGCGATGAATGGCAATAGTTTAGAAAAATGCTTGGAATTCATTCGTTTCACAGGTTTTCTCCGACTGAATCTGTAATTCTTAGTTAATGCATTTCAATGGGTGTGATTTGGAAAAACGGCGATCGCCCCCTGGCACCTACAGCCGTTTTCAGATGAATGTGCCACGCTTGCAAACTCTGTAAGCCCCTAAATCCCCCAATTCTGGGGGACTTCAACTCTAGTTCCCACCAGAATTGGGGGGCTAGGGGGGCGGAAACTGCTGTAAGCCATAAAACACCGCGAATATGACAACTTAAGCAATGCAAATTTTGTATTCTGTATACATCTAGGATGAGATTATTTTATTGAAGGATAAGATTGTTTTATTGAAGTTTAGTCACCTAAATGCTTCTGTACAGCCTGATACAAAGAGAAGCTAGAAACAAACAATCACTGTTTAACGAGGATGTTTAACGAGGATCAATAGATGATCAATTATGGGTATACTGTATACAGAAAAATAATCTGTTTTGATATTTGGGAGTTTTTCAACGGTGGCTCTCTCTTCCCGTCCGCTTCAGCGTAATCAATCGTTGCAGGAGCAAACTTATCAGGCTTTGCGGAATGCTATTTTATCGGGAGATTTGGCAGCAGGCTCACGGCTGGTTGAAACCCAGCTTGCAGACCTGCTAGAAGTTAGCAGAACTCCGATTCGGGAATCGATTCGACAATTGCAGCGAGAAAACCTAATCGCAACAGACGAATCTGGAGCGCTGCGAGTTGCAATGCTCTCCGTGGTGGATGCCATGCAGCTTTACGATTGCCGAATTGCCTTAGAGCAACTCTCAATATCAGAAGCCTGTCGCAATGTTACCAATGAGCAACTTAAACGATTGGATCAAGCGATAGTGCAGGCAGAAAAAGCGTTTGGGCACGCGCCCAATCAACTCACCAATTTTCAATTGCTGCACATGGATTACCAGTTTCATCGATTGCTGGCTGAAAGCTCTGGAAACGCTTGGCTGGTGCAAATTTTAGATCAGGTGTTCGACAAAATGGCATTGTTGCGGCTGCGAACCATGCAGCACAATCCGGGAGTGTTGGAAATTCGGGGCGAACACCGCCGAATTTATGAAGCAGTGCGCGATCGCAATCCCATTGCCGCCACCCAAGCCATTCAATATCATCTGATTTCGAGTAAAGAACGAGTGGTTGAGGAAATCAAAGCGTTAGAGCCGCGATCGCTAAACTCAGCCGACTCTAGCTAACAGCTATTGAGAGTAATCCGCTGAGTTAAGTAAAACTCTTCAAGAGTGCAAGTTTACCTTTAAGCAAGGAGATCTGAATGACCACAAACCCCGCTCCCACCCGGCGAATTTTTATCTGCGGCTCTGCCCTGCGCGGACAACCCGACCACAAAAATCTGCAATCTGCCCAATTTATTAAAGAAACCGCAACCCAACCCCGCTATCGGCTTCATGCTGTGGGCGAGGGTTGGCATCCCGCCATCTATGAAGTGGAAACAGGCGGCGTTTCGATTCCAGGGGAAGTCTATGAAATCACGTTAGATGAGTTTAATCAACTCGCTGCATCCGAGCCGCCAAACATGTATCCCAGCGATATTATCTTGCAAGATGGCGAAGTCTTAACTGCCTTTCTCTATCCCCAAGAACTCGTCGAGCAATATCACTGGATTGATATTTCTCACCTCGGCGGATGGGCAGCTTATAAGGCGCAATCTCAAACCGTGAGCGCGTAAAAGTACGAAGTGCGAAGTACGAGGTGCGAAGTACAAAGTACGAAGTGCCTTTTATCCCCTGTTCCCTGTTCCCTATCCCCTGTCCCCTTTCTCCTATGCCTTACTCGATCGCCGACCTCAACCAAATGAGCCAGTCAGATTTTGTGGCAGCACTGGGAGCGGTGTTTGAAGAGACACCTGCGATCGCGGAGAAAGCGTGGGATCAGCGTCCATTTGGTGATCAGGATGATCTACATCGGCAGATGGTTAGGGTTGTAAATGGATTGAGTCAAGCCGAACAGCGATCGCTGATTCAAGCGCATCCCGATTTGGGCAGCAAAGCGAAAATGGCGGATGCTTCGGTCGCAGAGCAGGCAGGAATTGGACTCGATCGCCTGACTGCCAGTGAATACGATCGCTTTCATCAGCTTAATCAGGCTTACAAAACTCAATTTGGCTTCCCGTTCATCGTCGCGGTGAAAAATCATACGAAAGCCAGCATCCTGCAAGCCTTTGAGCAACGCTTAAAAAATGATGCTGATGCAGAACGGCAGCAGGCGCTAGCGGAAATCATTGAAATTGCTCGTTTTCGCCTAAACAGCTTGATTGTCTAGGCAGGCGTTCCAGTATGCGGCAATACAGAACTTGCTTACCATCTGATTTTTAATAAATAAAAATCAAAACTGTATTCTGTATACAGTTCTGTGGATTGCAGTGTGGTGCGGGGAACTATGGTGAAAACAAATATGAGATGGCAACGATTGCAAGCGCTTCCAGTTGCAGTGTGGATGATGGTGGGAGGAGGGAGTGCGATCGCAGCCGAGCCTGATGCAAAGATCGTAAATCCATTCAGTCCCAGCGATTCAATGCAGGCAATGCCAACGGTGGGGATGGAACAGGTGCGATCGGTTTCTCAGATGACATCGGTTTCTCAGATGACACAGACGGCTGAAGTCGGTGCGATCGCGATCGCACCAGGAATGCTTCAGGTTACATCCGTCTCTCAGTTGACCGATGTTAGACCCACCGATTGGGCGTTTCAAGCATTGCAGTCTTTAGTCGAGCGTTATGGCTGCATCGTCGGCTATCCCGATAAAACCTTTCGGGGCAACCGCGCCCTGACCCGCTACGAGTTTGCCGCCGGTTTAAATGCCTGTCTCGACAAAATCCAAGAACTGATTGCTGCTGCAACCGCCGATTTTGTTAAAAAAGAAGACCTGGAAGTCGTGAAAAAACTGCAAGAGGAGTTTGCGGCGGAACTAGCAGCCCTGCGTGGGCGGGTAGAAGCTCTAGAAGCGCGGACTGCAACCCTGGAAAAACAGCAGTTTTCCACCACCACCCGGCTCAACGGCGATATCTGGTTTAACCTAACGGCAGCAGGTGCCGGACGAGATGTGCTAGCAGAGCGATCGCTGACAAACCCAAACAACGCCAACGCCGCCCCCATTCGGATCAATGGTCGCCCGACCCGCGTTTTGCGAGATGCGCCCCAAGCCACGTTTGGCTACTACACCTTCTTGACCTTAAACACCTCCTTCACGGGCAGAGATCAGCTAGTCACCCAACTGGTTTCAGGAAATGGTATCTCTCCAACGAACCAGTATGTCTCCGCTGGATATTTCAACACATGGGGCACGCCATTTCTTGATCAAACAGGGGTTCTCAGTGCGGGTGCCGTGTCGATTCGCGAACTGTCCTACACCTTCCCCGTCGGCGATAAACTGCGAGTTGCAGTCGGTCCTCGCCTCAATTACTACAAATATTTTGATGGCAATCGCTTTACCTTCTATCTGAACGGGGCAACCAGCTTTAACTCCAACGGCAGCACCTTGCTCAATGCTGTCGATCGCGGTTCCGGTGCCGTGCTGATCTACACGTTCAATCCCCAGTTCAAATTCACGGTTGCATATTTAGCAGAAAATACTGAGTTTCTCAACCCCGCTATCAGCCAAAATGTGGCGTTTAACACGTCGAGCAACCCGGCAGAAGGATTGTTTCGGGGAACTAATACCCTTTCAACCCAACTCGATTTCACCCCAACCCGTAACTTTACGCTACGGTTAATCTACGCCCGGACTAATCTCAGACCTTATAACGGCTTCATTGGCGGCGCGGCTGGCGAACCGTTGCCCTATGGGTTGGCAGACGACGGCTTTGGGGGCACATTGCGAGATTCGACTGCTAACGCATTTTCTGCGAACTTTGATTGGCTCGTCGCTAAAAATTTTGGAGTGTTTGGGCGCTACTCCTACGGCATGACCAATATCAATCCGAGAAATCTGAATCGGTCGGGGGGAGATGTGAGAGTGCAATCGTTCCAAGTGGGGTTGGGCTTTCCAGATTTGTTGAAAAAGGGAGCGTTGGGAGTTGTGTCGTTTGTGGTGCCGCATGATTACAAAGCGGGGACGCGATTTTTGCTGTCTGGGGCTGGCGATGGCGGCATTCAGTATGAAATTGAAGCCTCGTACTACTATCCTTTGACTGACAATTTGGCGTTGGTGCCTGCCTTCTACGCCATTGTCAATCCTAATAATTTTGAGGCAAACCCCACGGTTTTTGTGGGGAATTTGCGCGCTCAGTTCAAGTTCTAATGTGTATTGTCTAATGTGTATTGATGGAGGTGCGAATGATTGCAACGGTGCCGCTGGTGGTGAATGGCGATCGCCTGAATCGAAGTATTGACGAGTTAGCGGCGATCGGCAAACTGGAGAATGGCGGCGTTTGTCGGCTTGCCTTTAGCACCGAAGACTTGCTGGCACGGCGACTGATTCAATCCTGGATGATTGATGCAGGCATGACAGTCCGAATTGACGCGGCTGGCAATATCATTGGTTGCTATGGGGGAACCCGCGCAGGCGCAGCCTCCTTGGCGACCGGTTCTCATATCGACACGGTGCCCGTAGGCGGTCGATATGACGGCTGCTTGGGCGTGTTAGCCGGACTGGAAGTAGTACGAACTTTGAATGAAAATAAAGTTCGTTTGAACCACCCCCTTGAAGTGATTGTATTCACCGATGAAGAGCGATCAGTGATTGGCTCTAAAACCATGGCAGGAGAAATCAAGGAAGCACCGGAACACTACTGCCGCTTGGATGGCACGCCAATCCAACCCTGTTTAGAAAAAGTAGGCGGAAGCTGGGATCAAATTGCTCAGGCGAAACGCGATCGCGCTGATATTGCGGCTTTTGTGGAACTTCACGTCGAGCAGGGCGGCGTGTTGGAACATCGGCAGGTTCCCCTAGGCGTGGTCACGGGCGTAGTCGGGCAATATCGGTTTGCTGTAGATGTGGTGGGTCGCCCCAACCACGCTGGCACCACACCGATGCACATGCGAAAGGATGCCCTGTTTGCCGCCGCCCAGATGGTGGTCGCCATTAACAAAATTGCCGTGGATACTCCAGGGGATCAGGTGGCAACGGTGGGGTTTATGAATGTTTATCCCAACGCGACTAATACTATTCCTGGCAAGGTGGATTTTCGGATCGACCTGCGCGATTTATCTCAGCAAAATTTGGAGTTTTTGAAAGGTGAAATTGAGCAGAAAATTCGGGCGATCGCCGCTGAAACAGGCACCGAAATCACCATACGCCAAACCCTGCACATTTTGCCGACACTCGCGGCTTCCCCCATCATGGACGTAATCGAAGAAGTCTGTCAGGAAATGCACTTGGGCTACACCCACCTACCCAGCCGCGCCGGACACGATGCCCAAGAAATTGGGCGCATCACCGACATGGGCATGATCTTCGTCCCCAGCCGCGCCGGAATCAGCCACTCTGAGGACGAATACACTGCCCCCGAAGAATGCACCCAAGGCGCAAATGTCCTGCTAAAAACCTTTTTGAAACTCGATCGCCTATATGACTAGAGGCGAGGGGCGATAGGTGTTGTGACAATCCATTAACTCAAAATATCTCCTAGGTCACTACGCGAACAAAACTCAAAACTCAAAACTTAAAACTTCTTACCTATCCTCTCAAGGCTGCGAGTGTCAGGCTAAAAAACTTGGCTAAACTGGGATTTGCGACGAGGTTGGCGTAGCGGATAGCAACTTGGCGCAGATTTTTGTGGTCAGCAAACCAGGTGGGTGTGGGGAAAATGCGGAAAGGTGCTTTCAGTACAGTTTTTTGAGGATGGTCAAACAGGTAGGAATTGTGAACGATGCCGTGCCCAGAGCGGATATCTTCTAAAGAATTGCTAGGAAAAGCGCCCCACGTTGCCCCTGCCAGCATAAATATCATCCCTGTCCAGGCGTTGATCCCGATCGCGCCGTATTGTAACCGGGCGATCGCCTGATCTAGCTCAGTCTGGTAGCGTCGTTGAGTTTTGGGATCAATCAGCAGCACACAGGATAAATTGCCCCAGACTGATTGATTCACAAACGGGATGGCTTTTTTCAAAAAGTCTTTCGCGTCCGTGGCTTCTAGAGTAACTTCTGCCAACACCCCGCAAAACGCTTCAGTTTGCAGCGCATATTCATCAGAGTTTGGCGACACATTGGGAATCACCGTCCAGGGAATGCTCTCTTCGGTGAGGGTTCCGAGGGCGATCGCCTGAGGATAGTGATCCAAAAATGCCTGATAGCGATCGTGGGCACCGGGATAGTAGGCTTTGCGCGGTGGAAGAGCAGCGAGAGCCTGATGTAACTGGTGCAAAAATTCGTCTCGCTGCTGCCAGCCGCTAGCCGTGATCACCACTTTTGCTGCAACGCAGTTAAAGCTGGCGTTGTGGGCAACCATGCTGGCAACCTGTCGGGCTTGAAAGGCAATATCCCCCGCCGACCAGTTTCCTGGCACGATCAAAATGGGAGTAACACAGCCCAACTCGGAGGTAATCGGTTTGGTGAGTGCGGGAGTGTGAGCCGCTTTGCGCTGCTGCTGTTCCGCCAAGGTGCTGCCCCAAACGATCGCGTCATGAGTATGGTGCGATCCGGTGATGTGAATCGTCTCAATCTGCGGATGCTGGCAGAGATAGCGCCCCAATTCGGCATCGCCATAAACCACCGCTAGGAAACCCGCTTGAATCAATGGCTGCAAGGCTTTCTCTAAAAATTCACCCGCGTAAGCATTGACTGGGTTCATTTTCAGCAAAACGACTTGATTTTCAGCAAACAGCTTATGCAAGCTATCTAAGGCAGCGATCGCCGAAACATTGCCCGCCCCCAGCACGAGTGACACGATCCCTTGCTGAGAATTTGGAGTTTGCCGATAAATTTTCCCTTGGGTGGCAGGCTGATTCGGTTGTATCCAGACTTCTCCCTGAAAGCCCAACCCCAGTAATCGATCCAACCAGTTATCAGGAAATACCTGAGCCACTAACTGTCCATCAGGGCGCGGTGCGATCTCAGGCGGCTTCAATTGTCCATTCGCTTCCAGAGTTTTGATCAACCCTTGCAGCGCCACCAGGGTTGCTACGGGTCCCGTTAGCCAGTCTTCTCCTGCCAAGGGCGAATCAGGATCAATCCCCTTGGCAATATTTGCCGCGATCGCCCACGGTGCCGCGATCGCCATTACCCCATTCACGCAGTCGCGCAAATAAGTGAGGCGGTCGGCAATCGGGGTTTGAACCCAAGCCTGTTTACGGCTGGCAAGAGTGGCGATCGCTTGATCGACCTGATCAACAGGCGTTGCAGGAGGGAAAATAGGAGTTGAAGGATGATTACAAAGCATCAACCGTTAATCTTGGGCAACTGCGGTAGATCGGCGGCTATAAGTCCACAGCAGCGCAGCACTTGCAGCAATCTTCAAGGTTTCCAGCAACCAGTATCCGGCATGAAGCTGATCCATTCCCGCAGGGATTTCAGCAGAAAGATTGAACCAGTCGAGGCTAATTCCTAATGCACCCATTTGAGGCGTGAGACCATAGGTATCAATCAACGAAATAGTCAGTAACAGCGCTGAAAGAATAATGGTTAAAAATCCGGGGCGCTGCAAGGAGTTGCGACTATATCGAGAGACTAAAACGCTGGTAAAAACAATGGCGGCACACAGCAATTCAACCCGGTTAAAAATCCAGAATAATGAATAGCCTGTCGTTGCAAAGTCACGACTGGTCATCATGCCAGAAACATAAAGACTGGGCATAACAACGCCATCTAGCATCAGGCTACTACTCAGCCAAAATGCCAAGGTTAAAAAGAGCGCAACTTTCCACAGCGATCGCGGTGAAGAAGGATAAGAAAGCGTATCCATAAACGTCCTAGAATGCGACTTTTTTAGTGTAATGGCTGATTCGAGCAAATCGAAATCAAAGAAACAAAACCATATGATTTAGCTCCATAAAATTTCCTCTTTAAACAAGCTAAGCCTGACAGAAAGGCTGTCAGGCTACGAGAAAATATCAAAATGTTTTTACAACTAAAGGTTTACAAGAATCTTGCGCCAAACCAGCGAGAAGTTACTTGACTCTTCCCTCCTTTTTGGAAAAAACTGATAATTGAAACGTAATCAGTTGTGAAATTCCAGTGAGAACTATCCGATTTGAATCGGCTAAAAAACGCGATTTAAGAATCACGAAAAGTAGGACAATATGAGAAAAACAATGAACAACTTGCCTATCTCACCAGGGGCGCAGTGGCTTTTAGAGGGGAGACGCAGGCTCAAAAGCCATTGGGTTGAAGAGTGTTTGTAGGTACTCTCTGCATCTACTCAAAGAATAGCATCAACTGCGGAAGAAGCGACCTACGTTAACCGAAGTTAACCCATCTATAAATAACAACATGAACGGCAATAGTTTGGATGCAAAAGCTGTTTGGAGTTCGGAGTTTAGAGTTCGGAGTTTAGAGTTCGGAGTTTGGAGTTCGGAGTTTTTTTCACCTTATGTATCCCGCACTTTGTACCCCGCACTCAATCAAAGGCTTGCTGCTGAAACTCTAATAGTTGTTTGATGCCCAGTTCTGCAAGATCCAAAATTTGGTTAAGCTGCATCCGGCTAAAGGCACTTGCTTCTGCCGTACCTTGCACTTCAATCAAGTTAAGCTTTTCATTCATGACAACGTTAAAGTCAGTGTCGGCAGCCACGTCTTCTTCATATTTCAAGTCGAGCAGCAGTTCGTTGTCGAGCAAGCCGACAGAAATGGCGGCGACTTGATGGATCAGGGGCGATCGCTCTAGTTCGCCCGTTTGCATCAGTGTGTCGATCGCATCTTTGAGCGCCACAAAACCGCCCGTAATCGCCATGGTGCGCGTTCCAGCATCCGCTTGCAGCACATCCGTATCGATGATGATGGTGCGCTCTCCTAATGCCTCCATATCCAACGTTGATCGCAAGCTTCGCCCGACCAACCGCTGAATTTCTTGAGTTCGTCCGGAGAGCCGCATAAATTCGCGCTCTTGGCGATCGCTGGTTGCAGTGGGCAACATCCGGTATTCTGCCGTCAGCCAGCCTTGCCCCTTGCCCGTCAAGAATTTGGGAACTTTGGGTTGAATCGTTGCGGTGCATAACACCTGAGTATCCCCACACCTTGCCAACACAGACCCCGCCGCAAATCGGGTGAATTGTCGCTCAAAACTGACTGGACGAAGCTGATCCGCTTGCCGACCATCGGGGCGCTGCCAAATCATGACTGTTGCCTCAAGAATTTCACAGCCAAGGATAGCAGGTATGGCAGAGAATAGTCAGGGCACAATCAGTACGGGGCAAGGAGACAGGTTGATCACTCGATTGGTCACGCTGTCGGCTGCGCCTTCTTCGGTTAGCCCAATGCCACGACAGCCCATGACGATGAGATCGGCTTCAATTTCATCCGCCACATCGCAAATGGTGAAAGCAGGTTTTCCTTCCCGTTCTATCAGTTCCGATTCAATGCCCTGCTGTGAGAACATAGCTTTCGCGCTTTCTAGCAGTTCCGCGATCGCTTCGGGTGAAGACATTACTTCGGAAGCGCCTTCCTCTGGCTCCTCCACAACCGACAAAATAATCAAGCGGCTCTTGTGAAAACTCACCACTTTTGCCACGGTTTCGGCTGCTTGCCGAGATTCACGACTTTGATCAATCGGAAAAAGTACAGTCTCAAACATTTTTGTTATCTCCAAAAAACTAAAGAGGTGAAAAGTAAACGAAAAGAAAGGCTGGGCAAGTAACGACCAATAAGCAGTTTTTACCTGACACCTGATCCCCTAATCCTTCACTTTCTCCTCTGAGTGTCCCAAATCATGGAAAAATATGGGTTGAGCAGAAGACTGATTCAGGAGGTTGGTTCGGTGTCCAAAAAGACTTTAGCAAACTTATCGTCCGCTGATTTATCTGGCAAGCGCGTTTTGGTGCGGGTAGACTTTAACGTGCCTGTGGATGATCACG
>JBGTAZ010000269.1:0-4626 GCA_041749615.1 Leptolyngbyaceae cyanobacterium
CCAAGGAAGGCTGTGGCGATGGCGATTGTGGAGCCTGCACCGTTGCATTGATTAGTAACGGCGCAGATGGCAAACCTCATTATCAAGCGGTCAATAGTTGCCTGATTCCCTGGGGCGCGATCGCCGATCGTGAAGTGATCACCGTGGAAGGCGTGGCAAACGGACAACTGCATCCGGTGCAAACGGCAATGGTGGATCTGGGCGGCTCTCAATGTGGCTACTGCACTCCCGGCTTTATCATCAGCCTGTTTGCCGCCTATTACGATCGCGCTTTGGATGACATGGCGATTGAAGGAAATCTCTGCCGCTGCACGGGCTATCTCCCGATTCGTCGCGCTGCTCAACAGGTGGCAGAACAGTCGAGTGAAATCAGCGATACCTTTAGTCGTGCCTTAGAACATGCAGCGATTGATTTATTGCCTGTCCACTATAGTAATGGCGATCGCCAGTTTTTCCGTCCGGTTCAGCTTGATCAACTGTTCGCTTTAATGCAACAACACCCCACTGCAACGCTGGTTGCTGGAGCCACTGACCTAGGGCTGGAACTGAGTTGGCATCGACAACAGTATCCGGTGATGATCTCGTTGGAAGCCGTTGCCGAACTGCAAACGCTGGAGCAAACGGCTGAGTCGGTGGAAATTGGGGCTGCCGTGCCGCTGAGCCAGATTGAAACCACTTTGCACGGCGTGTTTCCCAGCTTGGATGAAATGCTGCATTGGTTCGCGGCGCGACAGGTACGAAATCGGGCGACGTTGGGCGGCAATATTGGCACCGCGTCCCCCATTGGAGACTTGCCGCCGGTGCTGTTGTCCTTAGATGCAACGTTGCGCCTTGCCAGCGATCGCGGCTCACGGGTCTTGCCCTTGGCGGATTTTTTCAAGGGCTATCGCCAAACCGATTTGCAGGCAGGCGAGGTGATTGTTTCCATTTTGATTCCCAAAACTCTGACTTCTGGGACAGTGCGTCGTTTGAGTCAATCCTATAAAATCGGCAAGCGCGGCACGGATGATATCAGCATTGTGGCGGCAGCATTCACGATCGATCTGGACGATCGCCATCAGATTTTGCACGCAAGGCTTGCCTATGGCGGCGTGGCAGCAACTCCCGCACGGGCGATCGCAGTGGAACAATTTCTTATCGGCAAACCCTGGAATAGTGCAACCATACAACAGGCGAAACCGTTGCTGGGACAGGCATTTACACCTCTTACCGATTTGCGCGGCAGTGCGGATTATCGCCAGCGACTAATCGTGAATTTATTTGAAAAATTCTTTGTTGAAAGTGCTGCTGGTCTTGATGTCGTCAGTGATTTGTCAAGTGATTTGTCAGAGGTGCCATCATGAATATGCCTAGCAAGCCGAGTCGCAACCGGAGTCATGAAAGCGCGGAACATCACGTTAGCGGCAAGGCGATTTACACCGATGATCAGCGATCGCCCGCCGGAACATTGTCGCTCTATCCGGTGCTGTCTCCCCACGCCAGCGCCAAAATCCTCAAGATTGATCCGCAGCCTGCCTATAGTGTGGCTGGAGTAGTGACTGTGCTAACGGCTGGCGATGTTCCGGGTGAAAATAATACGGGCGTGATTATTCACGATGAGCCACTATTTCCCACGGAAGTCGTCAGCTATTGGGGACAAGCGGTGGCGTGGGTTGTGGGTGAAACGGAAGATGCAGCACGACAGGGCGCGGAAAAAGTGGTGGTGGAGTATGAACCCCAACCGCCGATCGCCACGATTCAGCAGGCGATCGCGCTCAATAGTTTCCATAATCAGCCCCAGGTGTGCCGACGCGGAGAACCAGAAACCGCTCTGCCTAATGCCGCTTACAGGCTCGAAGGCGAACTGGAAATGAATGGGCAAGATCATTTTTATCTAGAAACTCAAACCAGTTGGGTAATTCCCGATGGCGAAGGCAACTATCAGGTGTATTGCTCGACCCAACATCCCAGCGAGACGCAGATTATTTTGGCGCGAGTGCTGGGCATTTCGAGCAATCGTGTGGTCGTCACCTGCTTACGAATGGGGGGCGGATTTGGCGGCAAGGAATCTCAGGCAAACCCACCCGCCGCGATCGCCGCGATCGCGGCTTACAAAACAGGTCGTCCGGTGCGAGTGCGACTGCGGCGACACCACGACATGATCCTCACGGGTAAACGACATGGGTTTTTAGGACAATACAAAGTCGGCTTTGATCAGTCGGGCAAGCTGCTTGCCTTAGACCTTGCCCTTTACTCCGATGGCGGTTGGAGCCTGGATCTATCGCCGCCCGTCTTACTCAGGGCAATGCTGCATGTGGATAATGCTTACTACATTCCCCATGTGGAAATTCGGGGGCAAATTGCCAAAACCCATCGCGTTTCCAACACTGCCTTTCGCGGCTTTGGCGGACCTCAAGGCATGTTAATGATTGAAGAGATTTTGGATCGAATCGCGCGATCGCTAAACCTTTCTCCCGATCTAGTGCGAGAACGCAATTTCTATCACGGTACGGGCGAGACCAACACCACATTTTATGGGCAAGAAATCTTAGATAACCGGATTGCGCGGGTGTGGAACGAGGCAAAAGCCAATGCCCAGTATGCGGAACGGGCGATCTCCATCGAGCAATTTAACCAGGCAAATCCTGATAAAAAACGTGGCATTGCCATCACACCCGTCAAATTTGGCATCTCTTTTAACAAGGTGCAATACAACCAGGCAGGGGCATTGATTTTGGTTTACACCGACGGCAGCATTCAGCTAAACCACGGCGGTACTGAGATGGGGCAAGGGCTGCATACCAAAATGCTGCAAGTGGCGGCAAAAACCTTGGGCGTGAGCCGCGATCGCTTCCGCCTCATGCCCACCAGCACCGACAAAGTGCCCAACACCTCGGCGACAGCGGCATCCAGTGGTGCCGACCTCAACGGACAAGCCGTCAAAGATGCCTGCGAAACATTGAAAGCTCGATTGGCACCGATCGCTGCAAAGCTACTCAATCTTGATGCATCACTCGATGTAAGCGACGATTTGATCTTCGAGGATGATTGGATCTATTGCCGCAGCGATCGCAGCGTTTCCATTCTGTTTAACGCCGTAGTCAGAGAAGCATACAGCGATCGCGTCTCCCTCTCTGCCACAGGCTACTACCGCACTCCAGACATTCACTGGGATTACCAAACCAACCAGGGCAGACCGTTTTACTACTTTTCCTACGGAGCCGCCGTCAGTGAAGTAGAAGTGGATGGCTTTACCGGCACCTTCAAACTACGACAAGTCGATATTGTGCATGATGTCGGCGAATCGCTTAATCCCCTAGTAGATCAAGGGCAAGTGGAAGGCGGCTTTGTTCAGGGGATGGGCTGGCTGACCATGGAAGAACTCGTGTGGGATGACCAGGCAAGGCTCCGCACCTATGCCCCCAGCACCTACAAAATTCCCACAGTCAGCGAGATTCCAGAACACTTCACCGTTCATCTACTGGAACGAGCCTCTCAGGACGGCACGATTTACGGCAGCAAAGCCGTGGGAGAACCGCCCTTAATGCTGGCGTTTTCAGTGCGGGAAGCGATTCGAGCAGCAGTAGCAGCCTTTGGCGATCGCCCAACTCAAGTCACCCTGGCAATTCCCGCCACCCCCGAAGCGACCTTGAAGGCAATCGATCAGGTGCGATCGCGGTAGCTGTATAAATCTGAAAACTATGTAAAAAGCTTCTGTTTATCCACCCATTTTAGGGTTTTATGTAGAGACTTATGGGCGATCGCTCCGTAAGTAATTCAGAAAGTTTCTTCGAGGTAGGTCGCATATCTTGTCTTTAGGGACATTACCGAATAGTTATTTAAAGTTATTTGTGGGCATCATAAGTCTGAAAAGCACAATGGCTCATTTTTATGGCTTTAGAAGCAGACTTACATGATGAAATGGTCGCAATTTATAAGAACGTAGGGCGTGAGACGGGTTACTGGGCAGGACGCTATCTGCAAAGAGTCAAAAAAGTTGGTGGTTTTCAAGCAGCAAAAGACTGGTTGAAACCTAACAGTAGCCCAACAAGCGGATTACAGAAGTTGGGTGACATCAACCGACTTGATCTATCTCTTGAAGCCCTCGTTCTTCGCCAGCCTTGGTCTTCTCTGTTTACTGATGAAGAGTTGCATACTGCCCAGAAACGGATAAATATTGCTGCAAGTTTTCGTTTGTCCGAAGAGGTTGCTAGCGATCAAAAACTGATTGAAGGTTCAGTTTGTCAAGTTACTATCAACTCTTATGAACGTAACTCTGAAGCTCGTAGGCGATGTATCGAACATTATGGTGCAAGTTGTTGTGTTTGTGGTTTTAATTTTGAAGAAAAGTTTGGTTCAGTAGCACAAGGGCATATTCATGTACATCATCTCAAACCACTATTTGAGATCCAGAAAGAGTACGAGGTTGATCCAATTGCCGACCTCCGCCCAGTTTGCCCTAACTGTCACGCAGTTATTCATCTAGGCGGCAAGACTAGGAGTATTGAAGAAGTAAGATCATTTCTACACCATTAATTGTCTGCGCTCTAACAATTTGGGTAGTGGATTGACCGAAGCCGCTTAGGTAGAGTGCAAAGAGACAACTACTGACCCGACCCGTTGGTCGCTTAATCATCGGGGAACTGC